>CALLZC010000017.1 GCA_937858995.1 uncultured Nostocoides sp. | reverse complement strand
CTCCTGGCTGGCCGAACGCGACCTGATCCTGGCCGCCGACACCGGCCACCTGCGCTCGCTGCGCCGGCTCGCCGGTGACGACGCGCCACACGTCCGGCTGATTCGCTCGTTCGACCCCGACGCCGTCGCCTCCGGCGCGCTCGACGTCGAGGACCCGTGGTACGGCTGGGACGGCAGCGCTTTCGACCGGACCTACGCGCAGCTGAGCGCCGCCATCCCGGGAATCATCGACTTCATCCGAAGCGACATGGCACCGTGACCCCGCGTCACGACAGCACGCCGAACAGGATGCGTGACGACCACTGCTTGTCGATGCGATAGCCGAGCGATTCATAGACGCCGCGGGCGCGAGCCGAGTCGGCATACATGCCCAGCGTGCACACACCCTCGCGATCGACGGCCCAACGGGTCAGCCCAGCCGTCACGGCCCGGCCGAAGCCCTGGCCGCGGACCCGCTCGGCGGCATGGATGCCCGCCAAGTGGGCAACGCCGGACTCCAGCCGATGCACGGCCCCACAGGCGAGCAACCCGCCGGAGGCGTCTCGGATGCCTAGCCACAGCGCTGAGCGACCGGTGCCGGGGTAGCCCTCGGAGCGAGGGTTCTGCGCCAACAACGCGCCGATCTCTTCGGCGTCGGCGGTGTCATCCAGAGTGACGAGTCGTCCCTCGTGGGGCACGGCGGGCGGTGCCGCCTCGGTCCACAGCCAATCCCAGTCGCCGCCGCCCCGCACTACAGCGCGATGCGTGAGGTCATGGACCCGGTCGCGGGGCACGGAGATCCATCCGGGCACCAGATCGCCAAGGATCCCGGCTGCGGCGAGCGCGTCAAGCAAGCCCGTCAGGTCCGCGCCCCAGACACTCAGCGTGGATCGCCCCGCATGCGCCCGGCGCAGATAGGCGACGGCCGAGCCCACGGCATACCCGGCGCTCAGCTGCTCCGGCGGGTCGAACCGCCCGAAGGCATCGGCCGCCCCCACGGTCGCCAGCAACTCGTCCCGGGTCCGCAGCACGCGCAACTCCGCCATCACCGGGCCAGCCAATCACGCCAGACCCCCCGACCTAACCTCTGCTAGCACATGGTGCGCTCAGATCCACAGGATGCAGCGTGTGGATCTGAGCGCACCCTCTGCTGAGTTGCCTCCGGCGACGGTGCGCGGCCTCCCCGCGGCCCCCACGGGCCGACTGGCAGGATTGGGCCCATGCGTTCTCTCGCCGAGGCCTCTCCCTCGATCGCGCTCGGGGCCCTGGATGGCCGCTACCGGCACGCTGTTGCCCCGCTCATCGATCACCTCTCCGAGCCCGCCCTCAATCGCGAGCGGCTTCGGGTCGAAGTGGAATGGCTGATCTTCCTGACCGATCACGCCGTGATCCCGGGGGTAGGTGCGCTGAGCGCGGACGAAAAGGCGGCGCTGCGCGTCATACCCGAGGAGTTCGGGGAGCAGGACATCGCGGAGCTGGCCGCCATCGAGGCCGAGACGCAACACGACGTCAAGGCCATCGAGTACCTGCTCAAGCGCCGCTTCGCGCAACTGCCCGGGCGGACCGCGGACGACCCGCTCACCGAGCTCATCCACTTCGGATGCACCTCCGAGGATGTCAACAATCTCTCCTACGCGTTGATGATCCGCGGCGCCATCCAGCAGGTCTGGCACGTCAAGGCGCGGGCCCTGCTGCTGCAGCTCGATGCCATGGCCAAGGACTTGCGCGCGGTGCCCTTGCTCGCCCACACGCATGGTCAGCCGGCGACCCCGACCACGATGGGCAAGGAGCTTGCCGTTCTCGCCTGGCGGCTGCGGCGCCAGTTGAATCGGGTCGCGCAGGCCGAATTCCTCGGGAAGTTCAACGGGGCTACCGGCACCTATGGCGCCCACCTCGCGGCCGTTCCCGACGCCGACTGGCAGACCATCAGTAAGGATTTCGTCGAAAGCCTTGGCCTGCACTGGAATCCACTCACCACGCAGATCGAGTCCCACGACTGGCAGGCGGAGCTGTATGCCGACGTGGCCCGGTTCAACCGCGTCTTGCACAATCTGTGCACCGACGTCTGGAGCTACATATCGCTCGGCTATTTCGCCCAGGTACGCGGCCAGGGCACGATCGGGTCGAGCACGATGCCCCACAAGGTCAACCCGATCCGCTTCGAGAACGCCGAGGCGAATCTCGAGGTCAGCAACGCCTTGCTCGACGTCCTGGCCTCCACGCTGGTCACCTCGCGACAGCAGCGCGACCTGACCGATTCCAGCATGCAGCGCAATATCGGCTCGGCCCTTGGCCATTCGCTGCTCGCTCTCGACAACGTCAGTCGGGGCCTCGCGGGGCTTGACGCCAATCCCGAGGTGATGGCCGCCGATCTCGACGGCAACTGGGAGGTGCTCGCCGAGCCGATCCAGTCGGCCATGCGCGCCGTGGCTGCCCAGGGCGTCCCGGGCATGACCAATCCCTATGAGCGCCTCAAGGAGCTCACGCGCGGGCGCCGGATCACCGCCGCGGATCTGCGCGAGTTCATCGGCGGACTGGGCCTGCCGGTCGAGGTCGCCGAGCGGCTCGCGGCGATGACGCCGCAAACCTATGTCGGGCTGGCCCCCGAGCTCGTCAGCCACCTCGACGCCTGATCCGAGCCGCTCGGCGGGTGGGCGCCGAGCCAATCTCAAGGCCAATCTGGTCTCCCAGAAATACCCTACCGGGGTATAGTGTTCACACCTGGACAACCCACTTGCGCGGAGGCACGAATGGCTGGCTACAGCGGATCCAAGGATGACTACCTTCGACGCCTGAGGCGTGTCGAAGGCCAGGTTCGGGGCATTGCCCGCATGGTGGAGGACGACACCTACTGCATCGACATCCTCACCCAGGTCTCCGCCGTCACCCGGGCCCTGCAGGCCGTGAGTCTCGGTCTGCTGGAGGACCACATCGGTCACTGCATCGTCGAGGCGGCCCGCGAATCGGACGCCGCCGCGGACGCCAAGGTCACCGAGGCTGCGGCGGCCATCGCACGCCTGGTCCGCAGCTGATCTACAACCCGACACTCAGGAAACCTGACCATGACACTCCACGACACTCACGAGACCGCCACCGACAGCCAGGTCGTCGACCTCGCCATCACCGGTATGACGTGCGCCTCCTGCTCGGCCCGCATCGAACGCAAGCTCGGCAAGCTGGAGGGGGTCGCCGCGAGCGTCAACCTCGCCACCGAGAAGGCGCACATCCGGTATGACGCTCCGCTGACCGTGCAGGACATCCTCGCCACCGTGCGTGCGACCGGATACGGAGCCGAGATCATCCCCGAGCGCGCGCCCGCCGCTCCTCCCGCGAGCGCTCCCGGCCGCGACGCGGGACACCAGGACGGGCACGCGGCAGGTCACGTTCACGAGGACGTCGCGCCCGAGAGCAGCCTGCGACGGCGGGCCACCATCAGCGCGGCCCTCACGCTGCCCGTCTTCATCTTGGCCATGGTCCCGGGCCTCGCCGAGGTCAGCGGCAATGCCTGGTGGCAGTTCCTGCTGGCGACCCCGGTCGTCGTGTGGGCAGCCTGGCCGTTCCACCGCGCCGCCGCGGTCAACGCTCGGCATCGCGCGTCCACGATGGACACACTGGTCTCGATGGGCGTGCTCGCGGCCTACCTCTGGTCGGCCGTCACCGTCCTCACCGGGCGAGCCGGCACCACGATGGGCGGGATGTCCGACTCCGACGGACACCTCTACTTCGAGGTCGCCACGGTGGTGACCACCTTCCTACTCGTCGGCCGCTGGCTGGAGGCCCGGGCCAAGGCGCAGGGCAAGTCGGCCCTGACCACCCTGCTCGACCTGGGCGCCAAGGATGTCGCCGTCGAATCCGTCGACCCGAGCACGGGGGTGGTGAGCGAGCACCGCATACCCATCGAGGATCTCGAGGTCGGCGCTGCCTTTGTGGTGCGGCCGGGTGAAAAGGTGGCGACCGATGGCCTCGTCCGCTCCGGGCGCAGCACGATCGACGCCTCGCTGGTGACCGGCGAGTCGATGCCGCTCGACGTCGCCGCCGGTGACGAGGTCACCGGTGGGACCCTCAACGGTGGCGGCCGCCTGCTCGTGCAGGCCACCCGCGTCGGCGCGGACACCACCCTCGCCGGCATCGCCCGGCTGGTGGAGAACGCACAAACTGGCAAGGCGGGAGTCGAGCGCCTGGCCGATCGCATTTCTGCGGTCTTCGTCCCGGTTGTCCTCGCCCTGGCTGCGGCGACCTTCGTGGGGTGGTGGATCGGCACGGGAAGTGCCACCGCGGCATTGCCGGCGGCTATCGCGGTCCTGATCATCGCCTGCCCGTGCGCCCTCGGGCTCGCCACTCCCACGGCGATTCTGGTGGGCACGGGCCGCGGCGCCGGGCTCGGCATCCTGATCAAGGGCCCCCAGGTGCTCGAAGACACCCGTCGGGTGGATACCGTCGTGCTGGACAAGACCGGCACCATCACCGAAGGCCACCCCACTCTCATCGACGTCACCCCGGCCGGGCGCCTGACCAAGGAGCAAGCCCTGCGGGCCGCTGCCGCGGTGGAGGCCGGGAGCGAGCACCCCATTGCGAGCGCCATCGTCGGGGCCGCCCGCGCTCGGAACCTGGACATCCCCGACGCCCGAGACTTCCAGGCGCTCACCGGGTCGGGCGCCGTCGCGGTCATCGGCGGCGAGGAGGTCTTCGTGGGTCGCCGCGACCTCTTCACCACTGTCCCAACGGAACTCACACCTCGCAGTGACGGCAGCACCGTATGGCTCGGCTGGGGCGGCATCGCCCGCGCCACCCTGACCGTCGCCGACGCCGTGCGCGCCGACGCGGAGCGCGGGGTGCGCGACTTGGGTGAGCTGGGGCTGACGGCATACCTGCTGACCGGCGACTCGGCGGTGACCGCACACGCGGTGGCCAGGGCGGTGGGGATCCCCGCGGATCGGGTGATCGCCGAGGTCCGCCCGGCGGACAAGCACGCGATGATCGAGCGGTTGCAGCATGACGGTCACGTGGTCGCCATGGTGGGCGATGGCGTCAATGATGCGGCGGCCCTGGCTCAAGCCGATCTCGGCGTTGCCATGGGCAGCGGCACCGATGTCGCCGCAGCCAGCGCGGACCTGGTCCTCATGGGGGATCGAGTGACGGCGATTGCCCAGGGCATCGGCCTGTCCCGAGCCACCTTGCGGGTCATCAAGCAAAACCTGGCCTGGGCGTTCGGCTACAACATTGCCGCAATCCCGCTGGCCATGGCCGGCCTGCTCAATCCGATGATTGCTGGGGCAGCCATGGCGGCCTCGAGCGTGCTCGTGGTCAGCAATAGCCTGCGGCTGCGCCGATACGGACGGTGAGCCCGCAGGCCCGGCCCGCGAGACCCGGGCCGCGTCAAACGGCCAGGTGATAGCGCATCAGCCCACCCGTGGTCAAGGGCACCTATTTTCGTGTGGAACTATTGCCGTATGCGAGTGGATCACGTGTCGTATGCCGCAGAGGGCGACGGCCTCCACGCGACCGCCGAACGGCTGGCCGCGAAGCTGGGGGTCACGCCGGTCGAGGGGGGCATTCACCCCCGGTTCGGGACCCGCAATGTCATTCTGCCGTTGGCGCACGAACGGTATGTCGAGATCGTCGAGGTGTTGGATCACCCGTCGGCAGACAAGGCGCCGTTCGGCCAAGCCGTCCGAGCACGCAGCGAACTCGGGGGCGGCTGGCTCGGCTGGGTCGTGCGGGTCGAGGACCTCTCGAACCTCGAAGAGCGCCTCGGTCGCCCCGCCGTCGATGGCAACCGACGGATGCCCGACGGTCGCGAGTTCAAGTGGCGCCAACTGGGGATCAAGGGCCTGCAATCCGATCCGCAACTGCCCTACTTCGTCGAGTGGACCTCGGATTCTCCCCACCCCTCGGATGAGGCGGCCACCGCCGTGACGATGAAGTCTCTGGAGATCGCCGGCGACCCCGATCGAGTCCGCGACTGGCTGGGCCTGCCGGCCGAGACGACCAGTTCCGTCATCAGCTTCCAATTCGTTGCTCCGCACGGGACGCCGGGGCTGCTCTCGGTCACCTTCGACACCCCGGTCGGCGACGTCACCGTCTAGCTTTGCTCTCGGGCGGGCCAGCTCAGGTCGGCTAGCTCAGGTGCGCTGGCGCACCGCTTCGAACAGGACGATGGCAGCCGCCGTGGCCGCATTTAGCGAGTCGACCCGTCCGGCCATGGGGATCCGCACCCGCAGGGCCGCCGCCTCGAACGCCTCCCGATCGAGGCCGTACTTCTCTGTGCCCACCGCGATCGCCAGCGAGCCGGTGAGGTCGGCGTGCGAATACAGCACCTCGGTGTCCGGTGTCGTCGCCACCAGGACATAGCCCCGGGCGCTCAGCCATTCGAGCACTGCGGTCGTGCCAGCGGCGGCGACCGGGACGCTATAGACCGCGCCCTTGCTGGCCCGGATCACGTTCGGATTCCCCCAGTCGGTCACCGGGTCGGCAGCGATGACGGCGGCGACCCCGGCTGCGTCGGCACTGCGGAGCATGGCCCCGAGGTTTCCTGGCTTCTCGATGCCCTGGCAGATCAAGAGCAATGAGCCGGGGGCGACATCGAGATCCGCCAGCGGCACCCCGGGCACGGGGGCAACGGCCAGGAAGCCGTCCGGGCCTTCGCGATAGGAGGCCTTCTCGAATGCCCCGCGCGTGCACTCCAGCACCTCGGCGCCGCTCGCGCGCACGCGCGCCACGACCGCTGCCGCGGACCCGTCGCGGGCCATGAGCTCGGGGCAATAGAAGAGCGTATGCGGTCGCACCCCCGCCCGCAGCGCCAGCTCCAGCTCCTCCCGGCCCTCGAGTCGCGTGCTTCCGGTGCGATCCCGATCCCGTCGGTTCCGCAGTGCGGCAACGCCTTTGATCCTCGGATTGGTCGGCGAGCTGATGAGCAGCTCCGGTCGGCTGCCGGCCTGGCCAGCGGCGCGAACTGTGCCCCGACCACCGTCCCAGGGGTCGCGCCCACCGGCCTTAGGGCTCGTCACGATGCCTCGAGCGTTCCCGGCCCGACCCCCGGGAGGGTGGCCAGAACCATGGCCAGGCCGCCGTCATACACATCCCCGGTGATCTCGTCGGCGACGGCCTTGACTTCCCGCGGGGCATTGCCCATGGCGACGCCGCGCGCGGCCCAACGGAGCATCTCGATGTCATTGCGTTGGTCGCCGACGGTCATGGTGTGCATCGGCTGCACCCTCAGCTGGCGCCGAATCAGCTCCAGCGCACTGCCCTTCGAGACGCCCTCGGGATTGATGTCGAGCCAGGCGGAGAAGCCGACCGCATAGTTGACACCGTGCAGGCCGATGGCTGCCGCCAGCTTGGTGAAGTCCTCGCTCGTACCGGTCGGACTGTGGAAGGTGACCCGCGTGACTGGCTCGGCCATCAGCTCCTCCCAGGGCACGACCGTGACCACGCCCTCCAAGTCCTCCGGGAAAGGCGCGCTCACCTTGAATCCGACCCCCAGGTCCTCCACTGCCACAACGGCGTCCGGCCAGGATCCCCGCAGCAGTTCCAGGGCGGGCCGCGGGTCGAAGGTGACCGCCTCGACAATCTCGTAACCGCTCGGGAGCTCCGGATCCAAGGTGATGGTGACCGCACCGTTCGAGCACACGGCATACCCACGATCGAGGCCGAGCGCGCCGAGCACGGGCAGTGCGCCGAGGACCGAGCGCCCCGTGGCGATGACGACATGATGCCCGGCCGAGACCGTGCGTTGCACGGCCGCGCGCACGGGGGCGAGCAACTCGCCCTCGTGCGTCACGATCGTCCCGTCGATGTCCAGACCGACGAGGTATGCGGGGTCGATCCGGCTCACGGCGCCGGGATCAGGACATCGAGGCCGACGTAGGGCCGCAGTGCCTCCGGCACCACCACCGACCCGTCCGGTTGCTGGTGGTTCTCGAGGATGGCGACGAGGAAGCGGGTCGTGGCCAGGGTGCCATTGAGAGTCGCAACGATCTCGTTGCCCCTCTCCCCCTTCATCCGGGTGCCCAGCCGCCGGGCCTGGAAGGTGGTGCAGTTCGAGGTCGAGGTGAGTTCCCGATAGCGACTCTGGCTGGGGAACCAGGCCTCCGCGTCGAACTTGCGCGCCGCGCTTTGCCCGAGGTCGCCCGCGGCCGTGTCGATGACGCGATATGGGACGTCGATCTTGGCGAGCATCTCGCGTTCCATGTCCAGGAGCCGCTCGTGCTCGGACTCGGCATCGGCCGGATCGCAATAGACGAACATCTCGATCTTGTTGAACTGGTGGACGCGGATGATGCCGCGGGTGTCCTTGCCGTAGCTGCCCGCCTCGCGGCGGTAGCAGGTCGACCACCCGGCATACCGCTTGGGGCCGTCCGCGAAGTCGATGACCTCGCCGCCGTGGTAGCCGGCCAGGGCGACCTCGGAAGTTCCGGTCAGGAAGAGATCGTCGGCCTCGAGGCGATAGACCTCGTCGGCGTGCCGGTCGATGAACCCCGCGCCGCGCATCACTTCGGGGAGCACGAGGGTCGGAGTGATCATGGGGACGAACCCGCGCTCCACGGCCAGCGCCATCCCGGCGTTGAGCAGACCGAGTTCGAGCCGGGCGCCCACGCCTTGCAGGAAGTAGAAGCGGGAGCCGGCGACCCGCGCGCCCCGGGCCATGTCGATGGCCTTGAGCCCTTCGGCAATCTCCAGGTGGTCCTTGGGGGCGAAGCCCTCGGCCGCGAAATCCCTTGGCGTGCCGACTAACTCGCGCACCACGTAGTCGTCCTCGCCGCCGGCGGGGACACCGTCGATGATCACATTGCCGATCGCGGTGAGCAGCGCGTCACGCTCCGAAATACTCGCCTCAGCGCTCGCCGACAGCTCGCGCACGGTGCTCGCGATCGCCTTGGTCTCGCGCAGGAGGCGTTCCTTGTCCGGGCCTTGCGCGCGCGCGACCTCCTTGCCTAACGACTTCTGCCGGGCCCGCAACTGCTCGAACTCGGTCAGCGCGGCCCGGCGCCGGGCATCGGCGTCCAGCACCTCGTCGACCAGCGCGGGGTCGTCGCCCCGCGCGACCTGGCTGGCCTTGACCCGCTCGGGGTCGTCGGCAAGTAGCTTGATGTCGATCACTGCTGAAGTTTATGGCGTGCCGCGCACGCGCCGCCCCGCAGTTATGCACCGCCCGGGGACCGGCTCCATGCTGAGTTCGATGGTCAGGGCACGCTCTGGGCCGGCCGCCCCGTGAAGAGCAGGCTGACACCCAGAGCGATCATCATCAAGCCGCCCGTCGCGCTCATCCGCCGCAGTCGGTGCGGCGAGCGAGCGAACCATTCGCGGGCCGCCCCGGCAAGCGTTGCCACGAGGCCGTCGCAGGTGATGGCGATGGCGAAGAAGGTGACCCCGAGGACTGCCATCTGAACCGGAACGGGCCCGCGCGCCGGATCGACGAACTGCGGCAGCAGGGCAACGAAAAAGACGACCGTCTTGGGGTTGGTGACCCCCACGAGGAAGCCGTCGCGGATGGCGTGCCGCGCCGGTTTGCGGGGTGCCTCCAGGGCCGCCAGCGCGTCCTGCGTAGCTGCCCGGTGTCTGATGGTGCTGATCCCGAGATAGACCAGGTATGCCGCGCCGGCCACTTTGAGGACGGCATACAGGGTGGCGCTGCGCGTGACCAGCGGGCCCAGGCCGATGGCGATCAGCAAGATCTGACTCAGGATGCCCAAGCCATTGCCGAGGACCGAGAGCAGGGCGACGCGGCGGCCCTCGGCCAGCGCCCGGCCGATGGTGAAGAGCAGGCTGGGACCGGGAATGAGGCACAAGATGATGCTGGCTACGACGAAACTGAGCCAGAGGTGAGCGGGCGGCATACGCGCGGCTTTCGGGTGCGGGGCCAGGCGCGCTCAGCGCCGGACGTCCCAGATGTGGTGGACCAGGTCGTGGAGAAGGTATTGCCCCAGGGTGCGCACCGTGAAAACCGACCCATTGCTCCGGCGGCCGGAGCGCTCCCAGGCACCCTGCGGGACGCTGGCGAAGGTGGCGACCAGCTGTGCCGCAGCGGACGCCAGTTCCGCCCGAACGACCTGCGGATCCTGGTCCCAGTAGCGCTCCTGCACAGCGGTGGCGTCTTGGTCCCAGTTGTCGAACAACGGGTCATCGATGTCGAGCATGAGCTGCGTGCGTTGCGCGAAGCGCCGGCAGACATCGCGGACGTGACAGCCATATTCGAGCGGGCTCCACACCTGCGGCGCCGGTCGGAGGCGAACGTCGTCCCGCTGCAGGACGTAGTCCCACGGGATGCTCGCCTGCCGGATCGCCGCGGCCAGGTCGCCTTCGGGGATGTCGGCCGCCACCAACCCGCAGTCCGGGCAGGGCCGCTGGAGCACCCAGGTCCAATCCTTGGTCTCGGGTTCGGGGGTCTCAGGCGCGGTGCCGCTCGCTTCCACGGTCATGGCGCCATGGTGACGTATGCGGTGGGCCCCTCGCTTGATAGTTTCACGGGCGTGCCCAACACCTTGATGCTGCTCGCCGTCATGGGCCTCTTCGGGGCGCTCCTGGTCGTGGCCGTGCTGCTCGGGCTCAACTCCCGGCCGGGCCGTCATGCGCGGACGCGTCCCCATCGCAATGCCTTTGGGGGCCGAGACCAGGTCACCCCCCGGCGCAAGCGAGCCGCCATCATCGTCAATCCCACCAAGTTCGAGGACCTGGCCGCCGTCGTCACGACCGTGGGTGAGGTGGCCGCGACGCTCGGGTGGGACCCGCCGTTGGTCGTGGAAACCACTCAGACCGACCCCGGGGCGGGCCAGGCACGCAGCGCGCTGGACGAGGGTGTGGACCTGGTGTGTTCGCTCGGCGGCGATGGCACGGTCCGGATGGTGGCCAGCGCCTTGGCCGGCACCTCCACACCACTGGGGCTACTCCCGGGTGGAACCGGAAATCTGTTGGCCCGCAACTTGGAACTGCCCGTCACCGATATCGCCGAGGCCTTCCGAGTGGCGTGCACCGGCCGAAATCGCGCCGTTGACGTGGGCTATTTGACGCTGCAGGATGCATCGGCTCCAGGCGGCTACCCCGCTCCCGAAGGATCCACCACTCCCGAAGGGTCCGCCGAGCACGCCTTTCTGGTGATGGCGGGCATCGGATTGGACGCGACGATCATGTCGGAGACGACCGAGGCGGCCAAGGCCAGGATGGGGTGGCCCGCGTATGCCGCGACCGGGCTGCGCAACTTCCTGGGGCCGCGCCTCAAGGCGCACATCAGCATCGATGACGGGGCCCCGACGCCCGTCCAGGCGCACACGGTCTTGATCGGCAACTGCGGGCGGATCACCGGCGGGATCAACCTGATCCCCGATGCCCGGGTCGACGACGGCATCCTCGATGTGGTCGTCATCGCGCCCAAGGGCCTCGCCGGCTGGCTCAATGTCTCCGCCCAGGTGCTGACCCAGCACCGCAGCGCCCGCACCCAGCGGTTGCAACGGCATACCGCCACGCGCGTGACGGTCACGACCGAGAAGCCGCAGGCCGTGCAACTCGACGGGGACATCGTCGGCGAGTCGAGCGCTCTGAGCGCACGGATCGAACCCAAGGCCCTGCTCGTGCGGGTCGCCACCATGGGCGACCCGCCGCCCGCCGGCTAGCTCGGCTCGCGCCAGCGGCTGTCTCTTATACACATCTCCGAGCCCACGAGACGGACTCCTATCTCGTATGCCGTCTTCTGCTTGA
>CALLZC010000016.1 GCA_937858995.1 uncultured Nostocoides sp. | reverse complement strand
TTTTCAAGCAGAAGACGGCATACGAGATAGGAGTCCGTCTCGTGGGCTCGGAGATGTGTATAAGAGACAGCAGCTGCCCCACCTTGAGCGCCGCGGTTTGTGTCAGTTATAGTCGACACATGCTCGAGGTCGTCCGCACCGACGACTTCGACAGGTGGCTTCGGAAACTCAAGGACCGGGGAGGCCGACTCCGCATCGTCGAACGACTGGACCGACTTGCCGCGGGCAATCCGGGTGATGTGAAGCCGTTGGTCGTGGCATCTGGGAACTACGGCTGATGTTCGGTCCTGGCTATCGCGTCTACTGCCTACACGATGGCCCACGACACTTACACTCTGCGGGTGCCGATTCAGCCCATCCGCCTCTTTGGTGACCCGGTGTTGCGCACGCGCGCCGACGAGGTCATCGACTTCGACAAGGAACTGCGCACGCTCGTGCAGGACCTGAGCGAGACGATGCTCGATGCCCCGGGCGCCGGCCTGGCGGCTCCCCAGATCGGCGTCTCCTTGCGCGTCTTCGTCTATCACGTGGATGGGATCCTGGGGCACCTGGTCAATCCGCAGCTCGACCTGGGGGAGCAGGAGCAGGACGGACCCGAAGGCTGCCTCTCGTTCCCGGACCTGCAGTTCGACACCCGGCGGGCGCTCACGGTCGTTGCCCGAGGGCAGAACATGTGGGGGGAGCCGGTCTTCCTCGAAGGCAGCGAACTGCTGGCCCGGGCGATTCAGCACGAAAGCGATCACCTGGACGGGATCTTGTTCATCGACCGACTGGACGCCGCAACCCGAAAGCTGGCGATGAAGGCCATCCGTGAGGCCGACTGGGGCGCCGAGGGACCACCGAAGATCAAGCTGTCGCCGCACGCCACCTTCGGGCTCGGTCTGTGATGGCCACAGGCGCGCGGGCGCGGGGGCAGGCCGTATGCGGTTAGTGTTCGCCGGCACCCCGGAGGTCGCCATCCCCGCGCTCGACGCCCTCGCGGCGTCCGAGCACGAGCTGGTCGCGGTGCTCACGCGTCCGGATGCGCCAGCCGGGCGCGGCCGCGCACTGGTCCCCTCGCCGGTCACGTCACGCGCGCGCGAGCTGGGATTGGCGGTATGGCAGCCCGCCTCCCTGCGTGACCCGTCCTTCCTTGACCTCCTGCGCGCCGCGGAGGTGGATCTGTGCCCCGTGGTTGCCTACGGCAACCTGATCCCGCAGGCGGCGCTGGACGTGCCGGTGCACGGCTGGGTCAACCTGCACTTCTCGCTCCTTCCGGCGTGGCGCGGGGCGGCTCCCGTGCAACACGCGATCATCGCGGGCGATGAGATCACGGGTGCCTCGACCTTCCAGATCGAGGCGGGGCTGGACACCGGGCCCGTCTACGGAACCCTCACGGAGCCGGTGCTCGCCCGAGACACCTCTGGGGACCTGCTAGGTCGCCTGGCGCAGGCGGGGGCCGGTCTGTTGGTGGCCACCATCGACGGGATCGCCCGCGGCGAGCTGAACGCCGTCCCACAGTCGCCGGATGGCGTGAGCCGGGCACCCAAGATCGAGGTGGCCGATGCGCGCCTTGACTTCGCTCATCCGGCCCTGGCCATCGAACGCCGGATCCGCGGGTGCACGCCCGCTCCCGGCGCCTGGAGCACCTTCCGGGGTGAGCGCGTCAAATTCGGCCCGGCCGTGCTGGGCGACGGCGACCCGCTGGCCCCTGGGGAGTTGCGCGTCGGCAAGAACCAGGTCGAGGTCGGCACCGCGACGAGCCCACTCATCCTCGGAGGCGTGCAGCCGCTGGGCAAGCGGTCGATGCCCGCTGCCGATTGGGCCCGCGGGGCGCGGATCGCGCCCGGCGAACGGCTCGGCGCCTGATCAGCCGGACGACGCGGCGTTGGCCTCCAGGGCGGGGCATGGCTGACCTTTTGCCGGGGCCAGAAGTTCGAAGTGCCAGTATTCGTTGGCGTAGCGGCGGCACAAACCGAAGGACACCCCATTCTTCTCCAACCACTGCGCGGCCGCGTAGGGACCGACGTCAATGGCCGCGCCGGTGACATGTGCGGACTTGTCCGGGGGCAGGACCCAGCGCTCGGCTGCGGCGCGTGAGCCGTACTTGGTCACGGCCTGGTCGAAGAGTTGTTGCTGGGTGGCCTTGGTGCGATACCCGGACACGATGTCGATGGTGATGCCCTGCGCGAGGGCGGCCTCGCGGGCCCTGGTGATGGCGCGGGTAACCGCCGGATTGAGTCCATCCGTGCCCACGTCGGGACCCGTGGGTGCCTGGCCGTCAGCCTCCGCTCCCGGGGCCGCACCCGGATTTGCGTCCGGTGCGCTGGGTAGCGGCCCTGTGGCGCTGGACCGCGTCGCGAGGGCGTCGCGGTAGCCATCGATCACCACGGACCCGATGGCACCCATGACCAGCAGGGGGATCGCCACAAGAGCCGCCCCGCTCGCCAACGCGCGCCGTTCGCGTTGTCGCCGCGGCGCACCATGGAGCTGCGCGGGCGCGGAACGCTCGCTGGCCGGGTCGTAGGCGTTCGCATAGGGGTCGCGCAGCTCGATCTGCTCGCCGGTGGTCGTCATGAGCCCTCCCAGGTCACGTGTCCGGCAAATGTATACCGGGTATAGGTGCGGCGCCCGCCCGCCACGCCGAGCCTCGGCTCCCCGGATAGGCTTCGGCCCTGTGAGCGAGCGAGCGGACCGGCGTGGCCCCCAACGGGAGCGTTCGGCGACCCGGCCCAGTGACCGCGGCCGCAATGCCGACCCGCCGCGGCTCGCGGCATACACGGTGTTGCGCACCATTGCCGGTGGGGGATACGCGAACCTCGAGCTGCCGAAGGAGTTGCGCCACCGACGGCTGCGGGGGCGCGATGCGGCATTCGCCACCGAGCTCGTCTATGGCACAACCCGGATGCGCGGGGTCTACGACCGCATCATCGCCATCGCAGCCGACCGGCCCGTCGAACGCATCGACGGGGGCGTCCTGGACACCCTGCGGATGGGCGCGCACCAACTGCTCGCGATGCGGGTGCCTCCGCATGCCGCCGCGGATACCAGCGTTGCGCTGGCCCGCCAGGTCAACGGGGCGGGCGCGGCCGGACTGGTCAACGCCGTGCTGCGCCGGGTCAGCGAGGCAGATCTCGCCACGTGGGAGAGTCGCATCATCCCGCCGGAAGCGGATGTGACCACGCAGCTGGCGATCCAGCACTCGCACCCGGAATGGGTCGCCAAGGCCCTTCGGCAGGCCCTGCTCGGTCACCACAGCGCCACCGCGGCAACGATCGACGCGCAGTTGGCCGCCCTGCTCGCCGCCGACAACGCCCCTGCCGAGGTCAATCTCGTTGCCCGACCGGGGCTCGCCACCGTCGCCGACCTCCTCGCCGAGGGTGCCCAACCGCATCCGCATGTCCCTACGGCTGCCCTGCTGCCGAGTGGCGACCCCGGGGCCTTGGCGATGATCCGCGACGGCCGGGCGGCTGTCCAGGACGCCGGTTCGCAGGTCGTGGCGCTGACCCTGGCCGCGGCCCCGCTCGGCGGACCCCCGCGAGAGATCGAGCGCTGGCTCGATCTGTGCGCCGGCCCGGGAGGCAAGGCCGGACTCCTCGCCGGGCTGGCCCTGGATCGGCCCGCTGACCTGGTGGCCAACGAGATCGCCCCGCATCGCGCCGACTTGCTAGCCCAGACGCTGCGCGCCGCGAGCGAGGAAGCGGCGCGCGTCGGTCTGGACCTCGAGGTGCGGGTCGGCGACGGCAGGTATGCCGGGGCGGACGAGCCCGCGGCATACGACCGAGTCCTCATCGACGCACCGTGCACCGGGTTGGGGGCGCTGCGCCGCCGACCGGAGGCGCGCTGGCGGCGCACTCCCAGCGACCTGGCCGGCCTCGGCGCCCTGCAGCGCGAACTGCTTGCCAGCGCCCTGGATGCGCTGTCCCCCGGCGGGGTGGCGGTGTATGCGACGTGCAGCCCGCACCTGGCCGAGACCACCTTCGTCGTCGCCGATGTGCTGCGCAAGCGGCCCGATATCGAGCAGTTGGATGCGCGACCGGTCGTTGCCGAGGTGACCACGGGGTGGGGGGAGGCCCTGGGTGCCGGGCCGGCGGTGCAGTTATGGCCGCATACCCATGGGACCGACGGCATGTTCCTGGCCCTGCTGCGCAAGTCGCTCTGACGGATACGCTTGCCGCCGTGCACATCTCCCCGAGCATTCTGTCGGCTGACTTCGCCAACTTGCAGGCGGCGTTGGACTCCATCGCGACGGCGAATTGGGCACATGTCGACGTCATGGACGCGCACTTCGTCCCGAACCTGACCATCGGCCTGCCGGTCGTGGCGCGGCTCGTCGAAGTCAGCCCCATCCCGATCGATGCGCACCTGATGATCACGGACCCGGACCGGTGGGCGCCGATGTATGCCGAGTGCGGCGCCGCGTCCGTGACCTTCCACATCGAGGCGGCCCGACACCCACGTCGACTGGCGCGTGCCCTGCGAGCGGCGGGCGCCCGGGCGTCGATGGCCCTGAAGCCGGCGACACCCTTTGCGCCCTATGCGGATCTGTTGCCGGACCTGGACATGGTGCTGGTCATGACGGTCGAGCCGGGGTTCGGTGGTCAGTCGTTCATGGCTGACCAACTGCCCAAGGTGCGCGCGGTGCGCGAGGCCGTGCGGCGGCACGGCGGCGAGATCTGGGTTCAGGTCGACGGGGGAGTCTCGGCCGCCACGATCGAGCAGTGCGCTGATGCGGGGGCCGATGTCTTCGTCGCCGGATCGGCGGTCTTCAATGCCGACAACGCGGCAGCCAATATCGCCCACTTGCGCGAGCTGGTGACGAGCCACCCAACCTGCTGACTTCTGCCACGCTGTCGGTGACTTCTGCCACGCTGTCGGCCATGGAACCGCCCACGCTGCCCGATCAGATTGCGGGCGAGACCTACCTCGACGAGACAACCTTTACCGGCGCTATGGCCGACGGCGACGTGCTGCGCGGGGTGGAGTTTGATCGGTGCACCTTCGATGGGTGCGTTGTGGCGGGCGCGGTCCTGACCGACTGCACGTTCAGCGAGTGCCATTTCACTGGCTGCGACCTCAGTCGTGCCGTCGTGACCGACTCCACCTTCCGGGACTGCACCTTTGCGGATTGCGTGATGATGGGCGTGAATTTCGCTGCGGCACACATTGGTTCTCTTGCCGCATCGTTTCAGTTCGAGCGCTGCCGGATGGACTTCACCAGCTTTCGCGGGCTATCGCTCACCGATTGCGTCTGGCGAGATTGCCGGTTGACGGAGGCCGATTTCGGTGAGGCGGATCTGCGGCGGGCAGACTTCGCGGGATCAGATCTGAGCGCGGCGGACTTCTCCGGTGCCGACCTGCGCTCGGCGGCCTTCGTGGGGGCGCACAACTATGTCTTCGACGTGCGCTCTGTCCAGATCAAAGGGGCGCGCCTCGACGTATGGGGGGCGGCGCGGCTCCTGGACGTCTTCGGGGTGGAGATCGTCAGCTGAGTCGGCGCGCGTCAGGTCGTGCGCTCGTCCTCGCTCAGGTGCGGCGTCCAGTTGATGCGCACGGCGAGCGGCGAGTCCGGGTAGTCCGTGCGCGTCTCCATCAAGGTGACCGCGGTGTTGTCGATGGCGATCCAGCCGCGGATCGCCTCGATCCCCAGGAAGACCCTAACGAGGTACTGCGTGAAGTGTCCGTGGGTGACCAAGGCGATCACGGCGTCGTCGGGGTGGCGTGTGGTGACCTCGCGTAGGACCCGTTGCGCCCGCGCGAGATGCTCGTCATCGCGCTCCACGTCCCGCCGCCACCAGCCGTGCTCCCCGATGTCGTCGGCGAGTTCCAGCCGCGGCGAGAGGGCGAGCAGACCCGAGCGATTGGCCCCGGGGTATGCGGTGCGCTCGCCCGTGTCGGGATCTTCCTCGAAGAGCCCGCCGGACTCGAAGATGTCGAGGGTGTGCAGCGGCAGGTCCAGGGCCTCGGCGTGCGGCGCCGCGGTCTGCACCGCCCGGGTCATCAAGCTCGTATAGAGGACATCGATCCGCCAGGGCAGCACGCCCGCGCGGATCGCCACCGCGAGTCGGGATGCTTGCTCGTGGCCCCGCGCGGTGAGCGGGGTGTCCGGGTGCCGCCCGACCTCACTGCCAGAGTGCTCCCACAAGAGATTGTTACCGGACTGGCCGTGACGGATCAGGACGAGACGCACGCGCCATATCATGTCAGTGACGCCTGGCGCGGATCGCGTACAGCGTGCGTGAGGCTCGCAGGCGGCGCGTCGCGGCCACGCAGGTCCCCAGGCATCAACAGCGCCCTCGCCTCATCGTCGCTGCCTCCATGGTCCGGGGAACCCCACCCGCATACGATGGTCGCGGGCGGCACGGGTGAAACCCACGCGAGCGACGATGGGGTGGATCATGGGCAGAAGGCATCGAGCGTTTGTCACATGCCTGAGTGTGATTGCGGTGGGTGGAGCAACGGCCTGCGGCGGTGAGGCGGCGAACCCAGGAGCATCGGGGGTCGTGTCGCCGGTCGCCGGGACGTCATCACGTGCCACATCGCAGACCAGGGCAACGGTGGCAGCGCCGCTCGGCGCGTGGTACCACGATCCAGGTGTTGTTGACGTCCATCAATTTTTTGAATCTGAAGCTGCTCTGGCAGCGTGGCGGAACTCGGACCCGGTTGCTCGCCTTCCGCAACTCCAAATTCCATCAGACAAGCTTTCCTCTATGACGTCGGCAGCGCTAGCAGAAACGTCGCTCGCGTTCCCGCTGTGGACAGACCGCATGGCGTATACGACACCTCAACAAGGATTCGAGGCTGTTCTGTCGTCATTCAATGGTCTCCGTGAGCTACAAACGCGCCCCGGCGGCGCCGAGAGCTTGTTGGCCATCTACCTGCGCACGAACATGGCCCAGATTGCCGCGAGTCCTGGCAGGCCCGCGCTCTCCTTCGGTGACCTTGCCATGTCCCTGGCACAGGACGCCGCGTTGGCTCAGCTAACGCCCGCCCAGCGGGTTCAGTTGTTAGAAGCGTCCCTGGAGAAGCTTCAGACCATCAACCGTGACCATCCGGACGTCTTTTCGGCGGACGAGCTTACGTGGCTCGTGGCAAAACTCGTCGTAAAGGATTTCCCCGAATCCGCGGCTCTTGTTGCCCGTCGCCCGGAAATTGTGACGTACCTCAGAACGGGGCAGGCCGTGGCAGGTGAGGCTGCGTCGGCCGATATCGGCGCGACGATCCGTCAGATCTTGACGGACCGTGGCTACGACACCGACCTATCGTAGGGCGGACCGCTGGAGCCGGTCAGTCCGGAAGCTGGAAAGTGAGCACCCAAGCATGCCCATTGCTGGTGTCCAGCTCGAGCGTGCCAGTGATTCCCGACAGTTCGCCGGTCCCCGAACCCGGCCGAGGCTATTGAGTCTGGACGGTGTAGCTCAGGCTCCCATCGGGAAGCACCTGAACGACGGCGATATAGCCATTGCCTGTAAGGAATGCTGACGTGTCGGTAACGCCGGCGCCGCCCGGCTTCATACCGGCCTTCTCCATTAGGGCCGCGGCCTGGCGAATCGAGGCATCCGAGGTGACGACGACCGCAAAGCCCGTGCCAATTGCCCCGGTGGATGTGATCACCCCGTCGACCACGGGCACCTTGTCCGCCGGGTAGCCCTCGGGCAGTTTGTCGCTGCCGATCGCGATCGTCCCCTCGTCCACCTCGATCGTGACACCCGTGCTGGGCGTGCCCGCCGCCGGCGTGCCCGCAGTGGGCTGCGCGCTCTGCTGGGCGCTCGGGGTGGTCGCGTCGTCGGCCTGCTCACCCGAGCAACCGGCTAGTAGCGCCAGCCCGAGGGCCAGCCCGCTCGCGATCCGGATAGGGGGACGCGTCATATGGGTTCCTTTGCTCAACTCGCTCGATCAGGTGCTGATCAGGACGCCACCACGGCGTGGTGTCAGCACGAAGGCTAAGGCGTAAAGGAGCGCCACGACAATGAGCAGATTGCGATATCCGGTGAGCAGCGCGCCGTACTCCAGGCAGCCGCCCACGATCGCGCCGAGCAAATTGACGCCGAACGCGGCTTGCGCGTGATCGGTGGCGGCAAATCGTTTGGCAAAGGCGATATTGGCGAGATAGATCGGGGTGAACGCCAGCAGCGTGGCGGTGATCAACCGCGGCCAGAAGGACATCGCCAGGAGCCACTGCGGATCGACCACATAGGCAACCGCCAGGCTCGCGAGGATGGCGGCCCAGACCACGGGCAGCGGTGGCGTTCGGACCCGTCGGGTCGTTTCGACGGCGGCCAAGACGATGACGAGCACACCCCCGAAGACCAGGGCGTTGACCAGCCAGGTGGTGCCGAAGAGCAGGGCGAAGGTTGCGATGTTCTTGGTCTCCAGGAGGAGGAAGGCGGCCCCCATGAAGAAGAGGTCGGCATACGGGCGCATGGATCGCAGCGGCCCGCCGAGGGCCCGCACGGCGATCAACGAAATGGCCAGGATGCCGCCGAGGGTCCACAGATACATCTGCGGCAACGCCCCGCCGCGGTAGTAGAGGAACGGCCGGTCGTCGCTGGCAGGGGCGACCACGGCGGCGCTGGGCACGGACGGGGGAGTCTGGCAGCGCTGGTTGGCGGGGTCGCGGGCAATGGTCACCACGGCCTGGTTCCCCCCGGTGCGATCCACGCAGGGCGGGTGCCCGAAGGCGGCCTCCGCCGTCCCCGCGAGCCGGTCGATGAGCCACTCCTCGCGGTAGTAGTTGTACATCGAGAAGACGCCGGTGGGCTTGAGGTGCGCGCGCGCGGACTCCAGGGCCTCCTGCGTGAAGAGGAAAGACTCCAGCCGGATCTGTGACGCGCCGTTGACCAAGGCGAGGGAGTCCGGCAGCGCAAACAGGATGAGGTCGTACCTCTTGTCGCTCGTATGCAGGAACGCCCGGCCGTCGTTGATGTGCCGGGTCACGCGCGGATCCTGATAGGGCCGGTCGGAATTGAACTGCGCGCCGATCTCGACGATGCGCGGGTCGATGTCGACGGCGTCGACGTGCTGGGCACCCTTGGACAACGCGATGGCGACGTCCGAACCCGAGCCCGCCCCGACGATGAGGACGTCGTCCAATGACTGGTATGCCGCGCGGGCATACGGGGTGCGGTACTGCTCCTCGGCCTTCGTCAGCTTCCACTGGGCCGGACCCATCTGCTGGTGCGGGACCCCGTTGACCGAGATCCGCAAGAAGGTCCCCTCCTGGTTCTGGAAGAGGTTGTCCGTGACGACCTTGTAGTAGGGCGACCAGGTCACACCCGGGGTCAGGGTCTCCGCCAGGAGCACCAACACCATCCCGGTGCCGGCCAGCCCGGTGGCGATCCGTTGGCCGGGCCGAACCAGGATCACCAAGGCGGCGGCGGCGATCAGCCCCCAACAGATCGACGGGGCGCGCAGGAAGGACAGCAGCGTGAAGGTCGCGATCCCCAGCAGGGAGCCGACCAGGTCCCAGCGGTATGCCGTGAGCGGCGCCAACTCCGCAAAGCACCGGCCGACGACCTCGGCCGGGCCGGCCAGGACGATCGCCACCGCGCAAAAGACCACGGGCAACACGAGCCAGGCCGGCGGGCCGGAAGGGTCGGCCGCGGTGAAGTAGATGATCTCCGAACCGGTCCGGTCGATCGAGACGGGGAAGAGATAGGTGGCCAGCACGAGCAGGGAGAGCAGTCCTGCCGACGCCGGGAGCAACGACCAGCTGCGCCGGGCGATCAGGAAGCCCAGCCCGATACCCAAGAAGCTGCCGAGCAGCACGAAATTCGTGAAATAGGACAGGTGCAAGATGTTCGCGCCCAGCCACCGGATCAGGGCCAGTTCGATGAGCAGCATCACGGAACTGCCCAGGATGAGGCGCCAGACGACTCTGGCATCGGCGTGCGTGCGGTACTCGGGACGCTGATCCGGCCGCATGCGCTGGTCGGTCGCGCTCACGGCGCCGATACTGCCACACGGTTCCCGTCATACGGCCCCCGACCGTTGCCTCAAGGTGTGATGTCGAGATCCCAGGGTCCGCGTGCGGCATACTGGAGGCACGTGCTCCGGGGTCGGTGTAATTCCGAACCGGTGGTGACAGTCCACGACCCGCTGGCAGCCAGTCAGCGGTTGATCCGGTGAAACTCCGGGACCGACGGTGAAAGTCCGGATGGGAGGCAGCACGAGACCGCAGGCGGTTCACCGTCGGCGCGCCTCAGCGTGAGGTGCTTCGACGCGTGCGCCGACAGTGGTGCTCTTTTCCCCGGAGTTCGTCCAGCGACAGCTCGAACACCGAAGGACGAACACCACATGTCATCGCTTCTGTTGGCCGCCAGCGCGGACCAGAACCTCTTCCAGCGCGTCATCGAGGCCGCAATCCCCATCGGGAAATACGAACTCCACTATCTCGAACTCATCGGCGTGCTCATCGGCGTCGTCTCGGCCTACTTCGGCATGAAACGCCGGGTGTGGGCCTGGCCCGTGGGCATCCTGGCGAACATCATGCTTTTCTTTGTGTATGTCGGCGCGGCGTTCGGCGCCGACCAGCGGGTTCCGCTGTATGGGCAGTCCGGCCGGCAGATCTTCTTCATCATCGTCAGCGCCTTCGGCTGGTGGCGGTGGTCGCAGCTGAAGAAGCGCCGCGGAGCCGGTGCCCCCGCGATCACCCCGCGCTGGGCCAGCGCCCGGGAGCGGCTCGGAATCGTCGCCTTCTGGCTCATCGCCACGGTCGTGGTCCACGAGGTCTTCGTGTGGCTCTGGGACCTGTCGCCCAATCCTTTCTGGACCCCGCAGTGGTGGTTCTACTGGTGCGACGCCTGGATCTTCGTCGGCTCGATCGTCGCGACCTATGCCATGGCCCGCGGCTGGAACGAGTTCTGGCTGGCGTGGATCGGGGTCGACCTGATCGGTGTCCCGCTGGGCTTCGCCACCGGCTATGTCCCGACGGCCGTCATGTACATCTTCTACGGCCTGTTCGTCATCTACGGCTTCACGCAGTGGGTCAAGGCCAGCCGCCAAGAGACCCCACAGGATCTCGAGCGCCAGGCCGTCCCCGTCTAGCTCACGCTCCTCGGGTGGGCCCGGTCGGCGAAACGATGTGCGCCCGTGTCGGCCGGGCCACTTAGGCTTGCCCCTTGTGAAGACGTTCGATCAGCTGTATGCGCAGCTCGAAGCCACGGCAGCCACCCGCCCGGCGGGGTCCGGGACCGTAGCGGCTCTCGACGCGGGCGTGCATGCGATCGGCAAGAAGATCGTCGAGGAAGCGGCCGAGGTCTGGATGGCCGCCGAACACGAGGGTCGGGACAAGACCGCCGAGGAGATCAGTCAACTCCTCTACCACCTCCAGGTCCTGATGCTCGCGACCGGGCTCACCCCTGACGACGTCTACGCCTACCTCTAGGAACGACTGTTCGTATGCTGCGCTTCGCCGTCCCCAACAAGGGTTCCCTCTCCGACTCCGCGATCGAGATGCTGCGGGAGTCCGGCTATCGCACCCGGCGCGATACCAAGGAGCTCATCGTCACAGACGCCGACAATGGGGTCGAATTCTTCTACCTGCGCCCACGCGATATCGCCGTGTATGTCGGCTCCGGGACCGTCGACGCCGGGATCACCGGGCGCGACCTGCTGCTCGACGCCGGCTCCGGGGCCGAGGAGGTCATGGGGCTCGGCTTTGGTGCCTCCACCTTCCGGTATGCCGCGCGGCCCGGCGAGGTCGCCGACCTCGCCGGCATCGAGGGCCGCAGGGTGGCCACCTCCTACCCGGGGTTGGTCGCCAAGCACCTGGCCCAGGTGGGGGTCCGCGCGGACGTCGTGCGGCTGGACGGGGCCGTGGAGACGGCCATCACGCTCGGTGTGGCCGACGTCATCGCCGATGTGGTCGAGACGGGCACGACCCTGCGTGCCCAGGGCCTGGCGACCTTTGGCGAGCCGATCCTGAAGTCGGAGGCGATCTTTATCCGCCGCCCCGGCACGAGCGAGGCCCAGGCCGTGGAGATCGTGCGCCGGCGGCTGGTCGGGGTGGTCACGGCCCGCCACTACGTCATGCTCGACTACGACTGCCCCGCGGAGTTGGTCGAGGCGGCGTGTCGCCTCACGCCGGGACTGGAGAGCCCGACGGTCTCGCCGCTGCAGAACCGGTCGTGGGCAGCGGTTCGGGCCATGGTGCCGCGAGCGCAGACGAACCAGGTGATGGACGCCCTGTACGATCTCGGCGCGCGCGCCATCCTGGTGACCGAAATCAGTGCGTGCCGGCTATGAACGACGCACCGTTCATTCCCCGGCGGGGGCGGGTCATGGCGATCATCACGGCGCTCATCTCCGTCGTCCTCTTCGGGTTGATCGCCGTGCTGCTGCCCGGGTTCGACGTGGGGGGCCGGTGGGGGCCGGTGGACAAACTCATGGTGTTCGGGCTGGGGCTTGCCGTCGCAGCCCTGCTCGTGCGCTATGCCCGGATCGGCGCCTGGCCGCAGGCGGAGGGCCTACGGGTGCGCAATCTCATGGTCAGCCAGCTGCTGCCGTGGCAGGAGATCGAGGACATCCGTTTCGGTGGTGGCGAGCCATGGGTCCAGATCGACCTGGTGGCGGGGGAAACCATCGCCGTGATGGCCATCCAACGCGCCGATGGCGACGAGGGCGTGGCACAGGCGCAACGGCTCGCCGAGCTCGTGGCAGAGCGCCAGCGAACCACGCCGCACTAGCCGACTGCGCCGCCCGAGACCAGCGCGGCCCAGGAACCTGCACAGCCCAGGAACCTGCACAGCCCAGGAACCTGCACAGCCCAGGAACCTGCACAGCCCAGAAACTGCACAGCCCCGGGAGCCCGGCCAACCCTGCGTAGGTCGGGGGGCGGGCGCCCGGGGCTGCGGAGGCTGACTACCAGCCGATGGACTTCAGCACGGCCATACCCAGGGCGCCGGGAGTGCGGATGGTCTCGCCGCCGCCGATCATGGGGGTCATGAGCGAGTTGGGGTTGCCCTTGCCGTAGGTGGCCTCATCGAAGTGGCTGTAGCTGCTGCCTTGGGCCCAGGACCCGGGCGTATACAGCTTGGCAGCCTTGCCGCCATTGGCACTGCGAACAGCGGTGCTGTCGAAGTAGACATTGTTGCTGCGGAGCGCGCTGCCGAGCTGGGTGGAATTGTCGGGCATCTTCCACAGCAGCGGGCTGGCCGCGCTCGATCCGAGTTTGGTGAACCGGTCGTAGGAGATGTTCTTGCCGGCTATACGCACCGTGCCGAGGCTCCCGCTGACCCGGCCCGCGCCCAGGAAACCGACCCCATGACCGAGCTCGTGGGCGACGACGCTCGCGAAGTCGTACTTGCCGGCCGGGGCTGGCCCGGTGCCGAAGTGCCAGTTGCTGAAGTTGCTGCTGAACCGGGCGACCACATCGGGGGCCGCGTTCAGCTGGCGGCCCTTCTTCTTGTTGGCGATCGCGTCGACGTAGAAGATGCCCCCGATGTCCCAGACGTAGGACGGGCCGGCGGAGCCGAGAATGCCGGAACCGAGCGGTTCCCAGCTGGCCTTGACCGTGATCGGGACGCGGCTGGTCAGTTTGCCCTGCCACATGTTCACCGCACGCTGGAAGGCGGCCTTGGCCTCCGGGGTGAAGCCGCTGTAGGTGACCACGAACTTGGCCGTGGGCAGGCTCGCCTTCGCGGTCGGCGCATCGGCAACCAGGCTGGTCGGGCCGGTGAGCGGACCTGCATACACCGGCACCTGCGTTCCGGAGGCGGCACGCGGGGCGCGCTCGGCGCCGGCCGGCGCGACCGCCAGTGCGCATACGAGAGCGGAAAGGGCGCCCGTTGTCGTGAGCATGGCTGATGAACGACGCATCAAAATTCCTCTTCTGTCTTCCCTCTGCGACGGCCTAGCCGTCGATGGCTGGCCTGGGATCACCCCCGGACCCGGTCGGGCACCAGCACTGCGGCCACCCAAAGGGACACGCTAACACCGGTTGGGCGCTGGACCACGCTCCAGCGGTCGGCGCCTGCGCTGGGCGGGCCCGGGCGCTGCGTGACTCGGGGTGCGCGGACTTTAGGCTTACGCCATGGCTTTGGCTGCGCGTGTCATCCCGTGCCTGGACGTCGATGCCGGACGAGTGGTCAAGGGCGTCAACTTCGCGGACCTGCGGGATGCTGGCGACCCGGTCGCGCTCGCGGCAGCGTATGGCGCGCAGGGCGCCGATGAACTGACCTTTCTCGACGTCACGGCCAGCAGTGCGGGCCGCGAGACGACATACGACATCGTGCGGCGCACCGCCGAGCAGGTCTTCATCCCCCTGACCGTCGGCGGCGGGGTGCGCAGCGTCCGCGACGTCGACACGCTCTTGCGGGCCGGCGCCGACAAGGTCGGGGTCAACACCGCTGCGATCGAGCGCCCGGAGCTCATCCGCGAGGTGGCCGAACACTTCGGCGCACAGGTGCTCGTGCTGTCCGCGGATGTGCGTCGCCGGCGCGGCCCGAGCGGCGAACCACTCGGCGGCTTCGAAGTGACCACTCACGGCGGACGCCGGGGCACCGACCTGGATGCGCTGGCCTGGTGCGCCCGGGCTGCCGAGCTGGGTGCCGGTGAGATCCTGCTCAACTCGATGGACGCCGACGGCACGAGCGCCGGCTTCGACCTGGAGCTGATCCGCCTGGTCCGGGCGCAGGTGTCGATCCCGATCATCGCCAGCGGGGGTGCCGGCACGCCCGAGCATTTCGCGCAGGCTCTCGACGCGGGCGCCGATGCGGTGCTCGCCGCGTCCGTCTTCCACTTCGGCACCCTGGCCATCGGCGAGGTGAAGGACGCGATCCGGGCCCACGGGCACCCGGTGCGCTGAGCGGCCCGGCCGGGCCATGCCGGGCTGATTCGGGGCTGTCGGCGCGAACAGGCAAGATGGGTCCATGACGCGATTCGCACGCGCCGAGCGCGAGGCGCTCTGCGACACCTTCTTGGCCGTTGGCCCGGCCGCCCCCACACTGTGCGGCAGCTGGACAACGGCCGACCTGGCCGTGCACTTGGTAGTGCGCGATGGACGACCCGACCTGATGATCGGGCCGAGACTCCCGATCGTCGGCACCGTCGCCAAGAAGCAGCTGCGCCAGCTCAAGGCGCAGCCCTGGCCCGACCTCGTGGAGGCGGTCCGCTCCGGGCCGCCGCTGATCTCCCCAACGGCGCTCGGGCCGGTGGACGAACTGGTCAATCTCATCGAGTGCTTTGTGCATCACGAGGACGTCCTGCGCGCGGAGCCGGGCGTTGAGCGCCGGGTCATCCCCGAGGCGGAGCAGCGCGCCTTGTGGGCGGCGCTGGAGCGGGTGGCGCGGCTGATGTTCCGGCGTGCCGCCGTGGGCGTGGAGCTCATCTCCCCGACGGGCCGCATCGTCGCCAAGAAGGCGACCCCGATGGGCAGCGTGGCCATCGAGGGGGCGGCCGGCGAACTGGTCCTGGCGGCATACGGGCGCTACCGAGCGGCCGACGTCACCACCCGGGGCAGCGATGAGGCCGTGGCCGCGCTCTGGGGGAGCAAGCTGGGACTCGGGTGACGGCTCGCCATGCCCAGCGATGATCTGGGTGCCGGTGGCGGTGGGCCGGGCACGCTGCGCCGCGTGGGTCATGTCGTCGCGTTGGGCGTGCGTGCCGAGCCGCGCCTGTTCGCCATCGCGGTCGCCGGCAGCGTGCTGTATGGCGTCCTGACCGCCGGGATGGCCCAGGCCGTGGGCTGGGTGACCGCCACCCAGATCACCCCGGCGATCGCCGCCGGCGAGCTCGATCGCGGGCGCGGCTTGATCATTGGCGCCACCATCGGTGCGGTCGTCCTGTTCACGACCGTGGGGGTGCTCCTGCGGCGCATCGGGGGTGGCTTTACCGTCTTCAACGTCGGGGCCGACTATCGGCGTCGGGTCACCCGGCAATACCTGCACCTGCCCCTGTCCTGGCACCATCGCCATCCCTCTGGTCAGTTGCTGTCCAACGCGCACGCCGATGTCGAGGCCACCTGGGGCATCTTCATGCCCCTGCCGATGGCCCTCGGTGTGATCGTCATGCTCATTGCGGGCGCCGTGCAGATGCTGCTGATCGATCCGGTCCTGGCCGGCGTCGGGATGGTCATCTTTCCCTTGCTCTTCGCCGCGAATGCCGCCTTCCAGCGGCGGATGAGTGCGCGCGTGACCCGGGCCCAGCGCCTGCGGGCCGAGGTCGCCGAGGTCGCCCACGAGTCCTTCGAGGGGGCCCTGCTGGTCAAGGTCATGGGACGTGAGGAGCAGGAGACCCAGCGATTTGCCGAGGTCAGCTCGCGCCTGCGCACCGCCGCCATCGCGGCCGGGCGCACCCGGGGCACCTTCGATCCAGTCATCGAGGCGATTCCGACCTTTGGCACCCTCGCGGTCCTCGCGGTGGGTGTGGGGCGGGTGGCATCCGGTGCGGTGACCACCGCCGAGCTGGTCCAACTGGCCTACCTCATCTCGGTCCTGTCTTTCCCGGTCCGCGCCTTCGGGTGGGTCTTGGGCGAGATCCCGCGCACCCTCGTGGGCTGGGAGCGGGTCAATGCCGTTCTGCAAGCCACCGGGTCCATGGCGTATGGGGGCGCCGATCTCTCGGCGCAGACCCCCGGCGCCCGGCTCACCCTCGACCACCTCGGCTACGACTACCGGGCCGCGGACGGTGGCCCCGGCAATCCCGCGTTGGTTGATGTTTGCCTGGACATCGCTGCGGGGCGGACGGTCGCCGTGGTGGGGCCGACCGGGGCGGGCAAGTCGACGCTTGCCGCGCTCATGGTCCGGCTGATCGACCCGCAGACCGGGCGCGTGCTCATCGATGGCCTCGATGTGCGCGAGCTGGCGCCCGGAGTTCTCGCATCCGACGCGGCGCTGGTGCCCCAGGGCACCTTCATCTTCGACGACACGGTCCGAGGCAATGTCGCATTAGGTGCCGATGTCGACGACGACCCCGTCTGGGCAGCGTTGGCTACGGCCCAGGCCGCCGGCTTCGTCGCACGACTCCCGGGCGGTCTCGACGCGATGGTCGGCGAGCGCGGTGCCACCCTCAGCGGTGGGCAGCGCCAGCGGCTGGCCCTGGCGCGTGCCCTGGTGCGTCACCCCCGTCTGCTGATCCTGGACGATGCCACCAGTGCGGTCGACCCGACGGTCGAACAGGCCATCCTCGCTGCGCTCGGCGCGGGAACGGGCGCGATGACCGTTGTCGTCGTTGCCTATCGGATGTCGACCATCGCCCTCGCCGACGAGGTCGTCTTCCTCGACGAGGGCCGGATCGTGGACCGTGGCACCCACGAGGAGCTGCTCACCCGGTGCCGCGGCTATCACGACCTGGTCACCGCATACGCCCGCGAAGCCGCCGAACGCGCGGCCGTCGCCGCCGACGAGGAGCGCGAACGCGACCTGGCTGCGAAGGTGCGTCGATGAGCGCCATCGTCGGCGACGCGTCGGCACGCCACCCCACGGGCGCCTGGGCGACCCTGCGGCGCGGGAAGGCGTCGCGATCGACGTCCAGGGTGAGCAGGTTGCGGGCGTTGACCCCAGGGCGGGCACGAGTGCCTCGGGGACGAACC
>CALLZC010000015.1 GCA_937858995.1 uncultured Nostocoides sp. | reverse complement strand
ATGATACGGCGACCACCGAGATCTACACCTCTCTATTCGTCGGCAGCGTCAGATGTGTATAAGAGACAGCTTCAGGAGGTCACGGGCCCGCGCTCGTGTTTCGTCCTTACACGCAGGCTGGAGCCTGCGCCACGCGCTTGGCCTGGGTCGCGTAGCTGCCTAGCGCCGCGCGACTCTTCTCGACGAAGTGAATCCATTCGGCGTGGTATGCCGGTCCGGCGTCGGTGTCCCTCGTGGCCATCTGCTCCTGGTGATCGGCCCACTGGGTGTTGACGGTTCGCCCGGCCTTCGCCAGCTCGGCCAGGACGCTCGCGCGCTCCTGGCAGTCGCGGGCGCGACCCTCGTGCGCGGTCCCAGCGGTGACGGCATCGACGTCGTCGCACCCCCCGCGGGCGCCGGCGTATGCCGTGTCGGCGGCAACGAATCTCTGAACATCTCGCGGGCCGTTTGCTCGTGAGGCGGCCCACAGCTCGGTGGCGCGTGCATAGCTGATCGTGCCGTTGTCGAGGGAAATCTGGGCTCCGGCGTGCGTCTTCCAATCGCTCGCCGAGGCGGCCGCGGCCTTCGCCAGGCGCTCCCCGGCAGCCACTTCTCCCTGGCAGGACGCCAGGGCAGTTGCGGCGGCCATCTCGGCATCAGGCGTAGCGCTCGTGGAGGTGGGTGACGCAGAAGTGGTGGTGCTGCTGGACCCGGAGGCCGCGCTTGTTGCGGTGGTCGCGGACGAACTCGGCGTCGCGGTCCCAGGCTCGTTGCCCGAGGCGTACGCATACACCGCACCGCCCAACAGGGCCAGCGCCACGGCGCCCCCAAGGATCGGTGGGAGGTTGGAGTTGGTGCTTGAGTGCTTGCCCATGATTGTGAATTTTCGCACGTCCCGCCGACGCTCAGGGCCGCTCCCGCGGATCGCGAGGTAGCCCGGGGAGGGCTCTGGTGGCGATCGCGGCGGCAACGGCCAGGCAGATCAGCGCGCCGACCGCGAAGGGGAGCTCCCACGGAATGAAGGTGCACGTCTTCGTCGTCGTGCCGTCACTCGACCGGACGACACACTCGTTCACCGGCCCCGCGCGATTCACCCAGGCCAACAGCCCGAGCGGATAGGCGGCCAGCGCGATGGGGATGGCGGCCAGCCGGGTGCCGCGTCGGTGGAGCAGCCAGCCGGCGAGCAGCAGGGGGATCGGCAGCACGAAGCCGCCGATCGAGAGGATGGACAGCACGCCGAACACCGTGAGTCCAGCGACCACCAACCAGCCGAAAAGCTCGGCACGCGCGAGGCCCCTTCGGGAGCTCATGAGGTGCCCTCCACCTCATACGCCGGGTGGGCAGCCACCGGAGATGGGAGGGCGCCGACGGCGTCGGGCCGAGCACTGGCTGGCATCAGAGCGGTCAGCAGCGCGGCCGCCGCGGCCGCGCGATCCAGCAGGTCGGGCAGCCGTTGGGGGTCCGGGTCGACGCTCGCGAGAAGCTCCAGACCGAGGATGGTGGCCACCACCAGGTGCGCCAGATCCGCGGTGGGGGCGAGCGTTCCCAGCGGGTGGGCGGAGGCCGCCTGGCGTACCGCCCGTTCGGCGAACTCCTCCCAGGGCCGCAGCCGGGCGGCCACCTGCTCGCTCATCCCCGGGACCGAACGCGAGCCGCTCAGCAGTTCGGTCAGGATGGCAACATCGCCGGTGGCGAGGTCGCTCGCAATGATCTCGCCCGCAGCCTCGATCAAGTCGGCGCTGGAGTGTGCCCCGGCCAACAACCCGTCGTATGCGGTGAGCCGCCGCTCGCTGACCGCGTCCAGGGCCGCGAGGAGCAGGTCGGGCACGGTCCCGAAGTAGTAGAAGACCTGCGACTGGTGCGTCCCCGCCCGGCGGGCCACCTCGCGTGCGCTGGTGCCCGCGAACCCCACCTCGCGCAGGGATTGGGTGGTGGCGGCGACGAGTCGGGCCTTGGTCTCGCGACCGTCGGTGCGCTCGGACCGGCCTCGCGGTCCACCGGATACGGCCATGGGTGCTCCTTAGGCAAACAGTTTGAGCGTTCGCTCAAAGTCACTATTGCACGAGCTGGTCGAGCCGGCAAGAGCGGGGCGGACGCAGCCAGGCTCGGCGCCGCGCTGGCTCGCTCCACCCGGAGCTTCGACATATGAGAAACTGCGATGACGGCTGGTTGCGCGCGAGCGCCTGGCCGCAGCCGCCATCATTTGAGGAGCTCGCCCGTGACCAGTCCTGCCACGATGGCCCCACCACTAGCCGCCGACGCCTTGCACGGCGTCTATTCGCGCGTCCTGCTCAAACTCTCCGGCGAGGTGTTCGGGGGCGGCCGCGTCGGCTTGGCCCCGGACGTCGTGCGAGGCATTGCGCGGCAGATCGCGGATGCGGTGCGCGAGGGCATCCAGGTGGCCGTCGTCATCGGCGGTGGCAACTTCTTCCGCGGTGCCGAATTGCAGCAGCAGGGGATGGATCGCACCCGGGCCGACTACATGGGCATGCTGGGCACGGTCATGAATTGCCTGGCGCTGCAGGACTTCCTGGAGAAGGAAGGCATCGATACCCGCGTGCAGACGGCCATCACGATGGGGCAGGTGGCCGAGCCCTACATTCCGCGCCGGGCGATTCGGCATTTGGAGAAGGGTCGGGTCGTGATCTTCGGCGCGGGCGCGGGTATGCCGTTCTTCTCCACGGACACGGTGAGCGCGCAGCGGGCTCTCGAAATCAAGTGTGACGCCGTGCTCATGAGCAAGAACGGTGTCGACGGGGTCTACGACGCCGACCCGCGGACCCACCCGGACGCCAAGAAGCTTGACAAGGTCACCTATTCCGAGGCCCTGCAACGCGGCCTGAAGGTGGTCGACGCGACCGCATTCAGCCTGTGCATGGAGAACCACCTCGACATGATCGTCTTCGGCATGGAGGGACCCGGAAATATCAAGCGCGCCGTGCGCGGCGAGCGTATCGGGACGCTCGTGACGGCAGGCTGAGTGGATCGGGTCCGCGAGGTGCCAGACTTAGCCCCGGACCAGCGTCGCCCACGGGGGCGACACCGTCATACCGAATCGTGGGCGCGTCAGCGCCGATCGAAGGAGCCCAGATGATCGACGAGACCCTCTTCGAGGCCGAAGAGAAGATGGACAAGGCCGTCGAGGTCGTCAAGGAGGACTTCGCGGGCATCCGCACCGGCCGGGCGAACCCGGCGATGTTCTACAAGGTCATGGTGCTCTACTACGGCGCGCCGACGCCCCTGCAGCAACTCGCGTCCTTCCAGACTCCCGAGGCGCGCACCCTGCTGATCAATCCCTTCGACAAGGGTTCCCTGCGCGACATCGAGAAAGCGTTGCGGGACAGTGATTTCGGTGCCAACCCGAGCAATGACGGCAATGTCATCCGGATCACCATCCCGGAGCTGACCCAGGAGCGGCGCAAGGAATACATCAAGATCGCCAAGTCCAAGGGCGAAGACGGCAAGGTCGCCATCCGCAATGTGCGCCGGCACGCGATGCACGACCTCGAAAAGCTCATCAAGGACGGGGACGTGGGCGAGGACGAGGGCAAGCGCGGCGAGAAGGAACTGGACGCGTTGACCAAGAGGTATGTCGACCAGGTCGAGGACCTCATCAAGCACAAGGAAGCCGAACTCCTCGACGTCTAAGCGACGACGAAGACTCCCATGACGGTTCCGATCACGCCCCCGGCCCCAGGCGATGCTGCGCCGGTGGCGCCGGCGAACCCACACGGTCGGGCGGGCCGCGACCTGGCGGCCGCGGTCGGGGTCGGCCTCGCGCTCGCCGCCGGCATCCTCGGATGCCTCCTGTGGGCCAAGGACGCCTTCGTCTGGATCATCGCCGCCGCGATGGTCGTGGGGGCCTGGGAGTTGGCGCGGGCCATGGCCAACCGGGGATTCGCGGTGCCCCTGGTCCCGGTCGGCGTGGGGGCGATCGGGATGATCCTGGCCGCTCACCAGCGTGGTCCGGAGGGTCTGGCGATCGCCTTCGGCCTCACCGCGGTCGGCATCCTCATCTGGCGCGTGATCGACCCTCGACCGGCTGCCGCGCGCGATATTGCCGGGGGCATCTTCACCGCGCTCTACCCGTGCTTCCTGGGCGGCTTCGCGGCAATGATGCTGGCGCCCGCCGATGGCCGAGATCGCATCATCACCTTCATCCTGGTCACGGCCTGCTCCGATATCGGTGGGTATGCCGCCGGCGTGCTCTTCGGCAAACACCCCATGGCGCCGCGGATCAGCCCGAAGAAGTCGTGGGAGGGCTTCGCCGGGTCGGTGCTCGCGTGCGCGGTGGCCGGGGCCCTGTGCCTGGCGCTCTTCTTCGACCAGCCGTGGTTCTGGGGTGCGCTGTTGGGGGCGGCCGTCGCCGCCTGCGCGACCCTCGGAGACCTGATGGAGTCGGTTATCAAGCGCAACCTCGGGATCAAGGACATGAGCAATCTCCTGCCCGGCCATGGCGGCCTGATGGACCGGCTGGACTCGCTGATCATGACGGCGCCGCTGTGCTGGGCGGTGTTGCACCTTGTCGTCGGGACCTGAGCAGGAGACGCCCACGGAGGCGCCCTCGCAAGAGCCCTCGGGCACGGCTGGCGCGCCGCCGGTGGGAGGCCCGACGCTGGCGCGACCGCGGCCCGGCCAACTGACCTTCACCGCGCCCCGACGCGGCAAGCCGCCGCGCCACCTCGCAGATCTCGACCCGCCCCAGCGCCGCGCGGTCGCGCTCGAGTTGGGCGTGCCCGCCTTTCGCGCCAACCAACTCGCCCGGCACTACTTCGAGCACCTCAGCACCGATCCCGCAACGATGACGGATCTGCCTGCGGCGCAACGTGATCAGCTGGTCTGCGATCTGCTGCCGCCGCTGCTCACGCCGGTTCGTGAACTGCAAGCGGATCGCGGGGCGACGATCAAGTCGGTATGGCGTCTCCACGACGGCGCGCTCGTCGAATCGGTTCTCATGCGCTATCCCAAGCGCGTCACGATCTGCATCTCCAGCCAGGCCGGGTGTGGGATGAACTGCCCCTTCTGCGCCACCGGCCAGGCCGGGTTGACCCGCAACCTGTCGACGGCCGAGATCGTCGATCAGGTCCGGGCCAGCGCCGCGCGGCTGCGCGCTGGCGATCTGCCCGTGGTGCAGCCCGGCTCGCGGGGCGTGGACCTGGGCAGCGAGGCCGAAAACGAGGGGGAGCCCACGGCATACGGAGCAAACCGGATCAGCAATGTCGTCTTCATGGGCATGGGGGAGGCCCTGGCCAACTACCAGGCCGCGATCGGTGCCATCCGGCGGCTGACCGATCCCACTCCGGATGGCTTCGGCATCAGCGCCCGGGGCATCACGATGTCGAGCGTCGGCCTGGTGCCGGCGATCGACAAGCTGACCGCCGAGGGGATCCCCGTCACCTTGGCCCTGTCGCTGCATGCCCCGGACGATGAGCTGCGCGACGAGCTGGTCCCCATCAACACCCGGTGGTCGGTCGATGAGGCGATCGGGGCGGCATACCGCTATTTCCAGGCGACGAAGCGACGGGTCAGCATCGAGTACGCCCTGATCCGGGACATCAACGACCAGGCGTGGCGCGCGGATCTGTTGGGGGAGAAGCTCAATGCCGTGGGCCGGGGTTGGGTGCACGTCAACCCGATTCCGCTCAATCCCACACCGGGCTCGAAGTGGACGGCGTCCCGGCCGGGCGTCGAGCAGCAGTTCGTCGAACGGCTGCGAGCCCACGGCATACCGACCACGGTGCGCGACACCCGGGGCTCCGACATCGACGGAGCGTGCGGACAGCTGGCCGCGGCCACCGGCTGACGGCGATTCCGTGCGGGCGCCACCCGGCAGTTAATGTTGCGGGCATGGCCAAGGAGAACTCGACCGTCGACACCGTGGTGAACCTCTGCAAACGCAGGGGTTTCGTCTTCCCGTGCGGCGAGATCTATGGCGGAACGCGCTCGGCCTGGGACTACGGGCCGCTGGGTGTGGAGCTGAAGGAGAACATCAAACGTCAGTGGTGGCGCGCGATGGTCACCAGCCGCGATGACATCGTCGGCCTGGATTCCTCGATCATCCTCCCGCCGCAGGTGTGGGCTGCCTCCGGGCACGTCTCCGCCTTCGTCGACCCGCTGGTGGAATGTCTGCACTGCCACAAGCGCTTCCGTCTCGATCACCTGCAGGAGGCGATCGCCGAGCGCGAGGCCAAGAAGGGCAAGGAGATCGACCCCGACGACGTGGCGCCCGCGACCATCGCGTGCCCGAGTTGTGGCACGCGCGGGCAGTGGACCGAGCCGCGACAGTTCAATGGGCTGCTGCGCACCCACCTCGGGGTCGTGGACGACGAGTCCGGCCTGCACTATTTGCGGCCGGAGACTGCGCAAGGCATCTTCGTCAACTTCCTCAATGTCATGAATGCCAGCCGGATGAAGCCGCCCTTTGGGATCGCGCAGACCGGCAAATCGTTCCGCAACGAGATCACGCCCGGGAACTTCATCTTCCGCACCCGGGAGTTCGAGCAGATGGAGATGGAGTTCTTCGTCGCGCCCGGGACCGATGAAGAGTGGCACCAGTACTGGATCGACGAGCGCACCCGCTGGTACACCGATCTCGGGATCAACCCGGACAACCTGCGGCACTACGAGCACCCGGTGGAGAAGCTGTCGCACTACTCCAAGCGGACCGTCGACATCGAGTACCGCTTCAATTTCACCGGCTCCCAGTGGGGTGAACTCGAGGGCATTGCCAACCGCACCGACTTCGACCTGCGCACCCACAGCCAGCACTCGGGCACCGACCTGGTCTACTTCGACCAGGCGAGCGGGGAGAAGTACACCCCGTATGTGATCGAGCCGGCGGCCGGTCTGTCGCGCTCGCTGATGACCTTCTTGATCGACGCCTATGCCGAAGACGAAGCCCCCAACACCAAGGGTGGGGTCGACACGCGCATCGTCTTGCGCCTGGACAAGCGACTGGCTCCAGTCAAGGCAGCCGTGCTGCCCTTGTCGCGCAACGCCGACCTGTCACCAAAGGCCCGCGACCTCGCGGCGGCATTGCGCAAGAACTGGAATGTCGACTTCGACGACGCCCAAGCCATCGGCCGCCGCTACCGCCGCCAGGACGAGATCGGCACCCCCTTCTGCATCACCGTCGACTTCGAGACCCTCGACGACCAGGCCGTCACCATCCGCGAGCGCGACACCATGGCGCAAGAGCGGGTCGGTATCGACCAGGTCGAGGGCTACCTCGCCGCTCGCCTGATCGGCTGCTGACCCGCTCAGTCCGTATGCTGCCCGCCCGGCCCGGGTGGGTCGCCCGGCCCGGGTGGGTCGGGCTCGGTGGGATCGGGCTCGGTGGGATCGGGCTCGGTGAGGTCGGGCTCGGTGGCATCGGCGCGCGAGTCGGGATCTGGGGCGAGCGCCTGCGCGCTCGCCTCGGCGTTGGCGACGAGTAGCCGGGTGACCTCATGGCCGGGGCCGAACAGGCGCAGCGCCTGGTCCGCCGCGGTGCGGAACGCCTGCGCTGCTTCAGCCTTTCGACCCTCTGCCCAGTAGGCGTAGGCGAGGTTGCCCCGGGAGGTCAGGGTGCCCGGGTGGTCGGGGCCCAGGACCCGCTCACGGTCGCTCAGGGTGGCCTCGTAGAGGGGGATCGCCCGGGCCAGATCCCCCGCCGACTCGTAGGCGCCAGCGAGGTTGTTGCGGGAGGCCAGGGTGTCCGGGTGGTCGGGTCCTAGTACTCGCTCACGGTCGGCGAGGGTGGCCTCATGGAGGGGGATCGCCCGGGCCAGGTCCCCCGCCGACTGGTGGGCGCCGGCGAGGTTGTTGCGGGAGGTCAGGGTGTCCGGGTGGTCGGGTCCTAGGACTCGCTCACGGTCGGTCAGGGTGGCCTGGTAGAGGGGGATCGCCCGGGCCAGGTCCCCCGTCGACTGGTGGGCGCCGGCGAGGTTGTTGCGGGAGGTCAGGGTGTCCGGGTGGTCGGGTCCTAGGACCCGCTCACTGTCGGTCAGGGTGGCCTCGTAGAGGGGGATCGCCCGGGCCAGGTCCCCCGCCGACTGGTAGGCGTTGGCGAGGTTGCCCCGGGAGGCAAGGGTGCCCGGGTGGTCGGGGCCCAGGACCCGCTCCGAGGCCTTCACCACATCCGCGAGCGCGATCCCGACCAGGGGCATGTCGGCCATGTTCGTTTCCAAGAGCAGGTTCGCCACCAGTCCGATCACGTCGGACGCCTCGATGACGGCCCTCGACTCGGGCTGACCTGAGAGCACCGCTAGATGAGTTGCTGTTTGCGCTAACACACCCCGTCTGCGCCAATAGTCCGGTTCTTCGATCGAGGCCACGATTGCGCATGCCAGGGCGACCACGGCGCCTTGGCTGTCGGCGGACACAGCGCCCGGATCGTCGATCCCCTCAAGAACGACGCGCCTCGTGAGCTGATGCAGCGAGACCTGGCGGTGGTCGGCAGAACGCGCCAAGATCGAACCGGCAACGAGATCTGACACGACCCTGTCCACGACGGCATCTGTGCCAAGGGCTCGCAACCAGGCCACGGGAGTGCCGGGCGCAGCCAGGCGCGCGACGGCGGACAGCAAACTGCGGGCCAGGTCGCGGTCACGGGCCTGGTCGAGCGCGGTTTCCAGCGCCAGCCGAATGGCGCTGGCGGTCGATCGCGGGTACTCCCCACCTTCCTCGGCTTCCAGAACGTCATCCAAGGGCTGGCTAGCCAACGCCTCGAGATAGGCCGCGTACCCATAGCCGCGCCTGACCATCACATATGCCGCCTGCGCGAGGGCAAGGGCGAGGCCGCCCAACTCAGTGGCGACGCTCGCCGCCCCGTCGCGGTCTCGGTCGCCGGTGCGTTCGATGAGGTAATCGATCGCCACGTCGTGCGGCATCGTGGGAATGTCGATGGGAGTGCCCACGGGGACCTGGGTCCGCGTGGTCGTGACGACGACCTGGGCGGCGGAGCGGGGGCGAAACTCCCCCAGGAGATCGAAATCCTCCACATTGTCGAACACGACCACCCGTCGCTTAGTCCTGTCACTAGCGAAGCTGGCGTGGAGTCGGGCCGTGATCCCGCGAATATCGTTGTCGTCGGTGGATATGCCGCAGGCTTGGGCCAGGTCGAGGACGCCGCGTTCCAGGGACTCGCGCTGCTCCGAGTCGATCCACGCAACGACGTCCCACCCTGACTCCTCACACTCGCGGGCGTAGGCCGCGGCGATCTGCGTCTTCCCGACCCCACGCATGCCGCGCAGTTGACACAGGGTGGCCGTGCCCTCGGTCCCCAGAGCGCCACGGAACTCATCCAGCTGCGGCCGCGAGACGAAATGACTCGCCACGTCGGGACGACGGCCGACGATGACCGGACCCGCCGGGCGCTCGGGAGGTGGCCCTACCGCTTCGCGTGGGGCCTCCAGCCCACCCGTGACCTGATTCAGGAGCAGTTCAAGCGCGGACACCTCGAAGGTACGCAGGTTGGGGGCGTACAGGGACAGGGTCCTGCTCGCCTCGGCGAGCACCCGGTCAAAGAAGCCCTCCGCGACGCTGGCGATGCGTTCCCGGGTCTTGGCGCCCCCACCGTGTTGCTGGACCCACTGAGGGAATTCGTCCGGATTCCGAACCGCGGCGAGTAGTGCTTGGGCATTGTTGGCGAGGCGGGCGACCACCTTTCCGGCCTCGTCGACAGCCTCCTGAAACTCACCCTCGTCGCCGGGGGCGACAGCCTGCCCTTCTAGGAGGTCAGACAATCGCCCCGCGAGATGTTCTCCGAGTGCCGTGTGGGCATCGGTTCGCCCGCGCAGAGTGCGCAGCACCTGGATCGTGTTCGCGGCGTCGCCGACGCCGTCGGCCAGGGTGTCGTTCTGCCAGCCCGCCCGGATCAGCACCTTGGCGATCCCTGCGCCAACGGGCAGCCACTCGATCGCCATGCCCGCACCATATCCAGGAGCTCGAACGGGCGCAGCCGCAGGCGCGTCGAGGCCCGATCGGTTGCCCGTGCCCCCGCTCCGCGGGCACGTGAAATTGGCTGAAAAGTGTTGGTACGGCACGCGGAATCGCTTGCTAGGAGACTAGAACAGGTGTACGATAGGGGGAGTGGATGAGGCCCCTTGGTGGGCATGGTTTCGGTGCGTCGCGCGGGGCGCGCCACGGGGTTTGGGGGCATGGCGATGGGCGTAGGCGACGCGGCGGTGGTCATGGACCGACTGGCCGTTTCGGAGTGTGCCGGGCCGGAGAGTGCCGGGCCGGGGGTTGTGGGGGTGTCGGGGGTGTCGTTGGTGGGGGATGAGTTGTGGGAGCGGGCGGTGGTGTTGGCGGGTCGGTTGAATGTGGTGTATGCGGAGTTGGTGGCGGTGACGGCGCAGGTGATTGCGGCGCAGGCGTGGGGTGGGCAGGGGGGGGTTCGTTCGCCGGAGCATTGGTTGGCGTTGCGGGCGGGGTTGGCGCCGGGGACGGCGGCGCAGGTGGTGGCGGTGGCGCGGGCTCGGACGCGGTTGCCGGTGGTGTCGGGGTTGTTTGCGTCGGGGGTGTTGTCGTTGGATCAGGCGGCGGCGGTGGTGACGCGGGTGCCGGTGGCGTATGACGCGGCGGTTGGTGAGTTGGCGCCGTTGTTGACGGTGACGCAGTTGCGGCGGGTTCTGTCGCGGTATCCGTTCGACCGGGACCCGGCATCGGGCGCGGACGCTGACCCGGCATCTGACCCGGCATCGGGCGCGGACGCTGGCCCGGACGCTGGCCCGGACGCCGCCGCCGACGCCGACGGCGCCGACGGTGGCGCGGGTGGCCTGGGTGGTGCGGGTGGCCTGGGTGGTGTGGGTGGGGTGGGGGCGCTGCCGGTGGTGGAGTCTCGCCCGGCGGAGGTGGTGGCGTGGTGGGATGCGGACCGGTTTGTGGTGCGGGGGAGTTTCCCGGTGGTGGAGGGGGCGTTGGTGGAGAACGCGTTGCGGGAGGCTAAGGATGCGTTGTTTGGGTTGGGGAATCCGGGGGTGACGTGGGGGGATGCGGTGGTGGAGGTGGCGTCGCGGTCGTTGGGTGGGGTCAGTGGTCCGCGGGCGGATCGGTATCGGGTGTATGTGCATGTGGATGCGCAGGGGGCGTGGGTGAATGCGCGGGGGTCGGTGGCGCATGAGGTGGCGTCGCGGTTGGGGTGTACGGCGGGGGTGGCGCCGGTGTGGATGGCGGGTGGGGTGCCGGTGTCGGTGGGTCGCTCGCAGCGGGCGGTTCCGGGGCGGACGCGGCGGTTGGTGCAGGACCGGGATCGGGGGTGTGTGTTCCCGGGGTGTGGGGCGAGCCGGTTTGTGGAGATTCATCATGTGACGCATTGGGCGGATGGTGGTGGCACGGATTACGCGAATTTGGTGTGTTTGTGTCCGCGGCATCATGACGCGCATCATGCGGGGGCGTTTCAGTTGGTCGCGACGGGGGATCCGTTGGTTCCGGTGCGGGTCACGACCCGGTGGGGGCAGCCGATCCACGCCCAACCACCCGAGCCGCGGCCACCCAGACCCGGGCCCTGTCATGGCTCCGGGGTCGGGCAGAGTCCCGGGCTCGGGCACAGTGCCAGGCTTGGGCACAGTGCCGGGCTTGAGCAGAGTGCCGGCGTCCGTCCCGGTGACCCAGGCAGACCGGCGAGCCCGGGCGACCCGGGGATCACGCAGCGGCTCGACCCGCGACCCGGGGACGACATCGGCGCCCCCGCGCCCAGGGATCACCATGGCGCCCGCATGCCGTGGGACGCACCAGATGCCGGCGACCCCGATGCCTGGTGGGACAACGACACCGATCTCCCGGCTGGCCAGGAACCGGTCTATGTGCCGCCCCTCGGCGAACGCCTCGACCACAACTGGGTCACCTTCGCCAAGGACATTCGCCAAGGGCCGTAGCTAGAGAAGCAGGTCGCGCAACCCAGACAAGAGCCTCTCGATGTCTTCCTCGTTCGTGTACGGCGCCAAGCCGACGCGCACCCCGCCGCTATCGCCGAGACCGAGGTGGCGAGAGCATTCGATGGCATAGAAGTTGCCCGCCGGCGCGTTGATCCCGCGGCCCGCGAGCTCGGCCCGCAGCGCCTGGCTGTCCCAGCCGTCGACCGTGAAGAGAACCGTCGGCGTCCGGCGCTGCGCGTTCGAATAGACCTGCACCCCAGGCAGATTGCGCAGGGTTGGCTCGAGGACGTCGCGCAACCGGCGCTCATGCTGGTGTAGTGCCGCATACGCGGCGATGAGCCGCTCGCGGCGAGTGCCCACGCCGAGGTGCGCCAGTTCCGCGAGGAAGTCGACGGCGGCGGTGGTCCCCGCCATGAGCTCGTATGGCAGGGTGCCGAGTTCGAAGCGCTCCGGCACCGCATCCGTCGCGGGCAGCAGCTTGTCGGGGGACAGGGTTGCCAACAGGTCGGGTGCAGCCGCCACTACCCCGCAGTGCGGACCGAGAAATTTGTACGGTGAGCAGGCCCAGAAATCGGCCCCGCTGGCAGGGACGTCGACGCTCTCGTGAGCGGTGGCATGGACGCCGTCGACATACACCAGCGCGCCGGTGCGCTCGTGCACAAGCGCGCTGATGGCCGCGATATCGGGCATGGTCCCGATGAGATTCGAGGCAGCCGTGACCGCGACAAGTCGGGTGTTCGCCGACAGGTGGCCCGCGATGTCCTCGGGGGCCAGCTCACCGGTGATGGGGTCGAAATCCGCGAAGCGGACGCGCGCGCCCACAGCCTCGGCCGCCTGCACCCACGGGCGCACATTGGCGTCGTGGTCCAAGCGCGTCACCACGACCTCCTCACCAGGTCGCCACGTCTTGGCCAACGTCCGCGAGAACTCATAGGTCAGAGCCGTCATGGACCGACCAAAGACCACGCCCTGCGGGTCGAGGCCCAGCAGGTCGCCGATTGCGGAACGACATTGCCCCACAGCATCGTCCGCACGGCGCTCCGCGCGCGTGACGTCACCTCGGTTGGCGACGGCGCTCCCCAGCACCCGGGCGACGGCCTCGGCGACCGCGCGCGGGGCCTGTGTCCCGCCCGGCCCGTCGAAGTGGGCCGCGCCCTCCTGCAGAGCCGGGAAGTGCGCGCGGACGGCGGCCACGTCATACGTCATGAAGGGACCCTATGACCTGGCGTCTGCGCTCTGCCCGCCGCCAGGTGCCCGCTGGCCTCCTACCACGACGTATGCAGCGGCCGCCCCTCCGCGAACCCGGCCATCGACTGCACGCCGACGACCGCGCGCTCGACGAACTCGGCCACGCTGCTGGCGCCGGCATAGGTAAATGAGGAACGCACGCCGGCCGCGATGGCGTCGATGAGATCCTCGACGCTCGGGCGGGCGGGGTCGATGTACATCCGCGCATGGCTGATGCCCTCCTCATACAGCGCCTTGCGGGCCCTATTGAACGAGGAGTCCTCTGCCGTCCGGTGCGCGACCGCGCGGGCGGATGCCATCCCGAAGGACTCCTTGTATGACCGTCCGCTCTCGTCGGTGAAAAGGTCCCCTGGGGACTCCAAGGTCCCGGCGAACCAGGAGCCGATCATCACATTCGAGGCCCCGGCGGCCAGGGCCAGAGCCACATCGCGGGGGTGCCGCACGCCTCCGTCCGCCCAGACGTGCTTGCCGAATTCGCTTGCCGTGGATGCGCATTCGAGCACGGCCGAGAACTGAGGTCGACCGACCGCCGTCATCATCCGGGTGGTGCACATGGCACCTGGCCCGACACCGACCTTGACGATGTCGGCGCCGGCCGCGATGAGGTCGCGGGTGCCTTGGGCGGTCACCACATTGCCCGCGACGATGGGCACCCCGAGGTCGAGTGCTGACACGGCGGCGAGCGCCTCGAGCATTCGGGCCTGGTGACCATGCGCCGTATCCATCACCACGACATCCACGCCGGCGTCCACCAGGGCCTGCGCCTTGGAGGGGACATCGCCGTTGATCCCCACGGCGGCAGCGATCCGCAGCTGGCCGAGCGCGTCCGTGTTTGGCCGATAGACGGTAGCCCGCAGGGCTCCCGAGCGCGTGAGCAGCCCGACGAGCCGACCGTCGGGAGCGACCACTGGCGCCAATCGGTGACGTGCCGAGGTCAAGGTGTCGAAGGCCGCTTGCGGGTCCACGCCAGCCGCGAGCGTCGTCAACTGCCGCGACATCACGGTGGCGACCTGCGCGAAGCGGTCCACGCGAAGCAGGTCCGCCTCGGTCACCAGGCCGACGGGGACTTCATCGACAACAACGACGGCGGCGCCGTGCGCGCGCTTGCTGAGCAGCACCAAGGCCTCGCCCACCGTCTGGTCCGGTCGCAGCACGATGGGTGTGTCATAGATCAGGTGGCGCGACTTGACCCAAGCGATCACCTCGGCCACCACGGGGCCGGGGATGTCTTGCGGGATGACGACCAGCCCACCGCGCCGCGCCACGGTCTCCGCCATGCGACGGCCGGCGATGGCCGTCATATTGGCCACCACGAGCGGGATGGTGGTTCCACTGCCGTCCCCGGAACTCAGGTCGACATCGAACCGACTACTGACCTCGGAGCGATTGGGCACCATGAAGACGTCGTCGTAGGTGAGTTCGTGGGACGGCGGCGGGCCCGGTAGGAAGCGCATGGATCCAGCCTGTCACCCGGATGCGACGCCCGGCATGCCAACCGGCAGCCGACTCGGGCGCGAGGTCCGGGAATCCTGCCCGGGTGTCGGGAGTTGGGAGTTCCGAGCACCCACGCGCCCGCGGGCCGGTGCCATCGGGAAGGATGACAACGTGAGTTTCATGGCGGCGAGTCCGGCCGACGCGGCCCGGCGCACCGGCTTGCGCCGGATGCGCATCGTGGCGACGTCGCTGCTGGTTGTGGCCTTCCTCGTCTTCGTGCTGACCAATGGGCGCGACGAGGGGGTGTGGGGATACGTCCATACCGCTGCCGAGGCGGCCATGGTCGGGGCGCTTGCGGACTGGTTTGCCGTGACGGCGATCTTCAAGCACCCGCTGGGGCTGCCGATACCGCATACCGCTCTGGTGAAGAAGCGCAAGGACGAACCTGTCTCTTATACACATCTCCGAGCCCACGAGACGGACTCCTATCTCGTATGCCGTCTTCTGCTTGAAA
>CALLZC010000014.1 GCA_937858995.1 uncultured Nostocoides sp. | reverse complement strand
CAGCAGGCGCAGCGCCAGCCGCAGGCGGTCGGCGGGGGAGCGGCGATCCCCACGCGCCGGGGCGATCCTGCCGACCTGACTGGCGCGGATGGCCAAGCGTGCGGAATGGAAGCGGCCGCCCAGCCGCAGCCCGACCTCGGTGTCGCCGTACCAACTCAGGTCCCACACCGTGCCCTCATCCGAGAGCAGGTCCAGCGCCCCCTGCAGCCCGGCAGCCGTGCCGCTGGTGTGGAAGACCAGGTCGCGCCCGCCGGCGGCGTCGCCGGGAGTCGCGAACTCCGCTCCGAGGGCATGGGCCGCCTGCGCCCGGCCCGGGTCGACGTCGACGACACAGACATCGGTGCCGGGGATGCCCACGAGCAGGCGCGCGATACCCAGGCCCACCATGCCGCCGCCCACGACGGCAATCCGGTCACCGAGAAGCGGCGCGGAGTCCCACAACGCATTGATAGCCGTCTCCACGGTGCCGGCGAGGACCGCTCGCTCGGGAGGCACACCGCCCGGCACGGGGATGACCGCGTCCCGCGGGACGACATACGCGCTCTGGTGCGGGTAGAGACAAAAGACGATCTGCCCGCGGAGATCGTCAGGCCCCTGCTCGACGACTCCCACGTTGAGATATCCATACTTCACCGGCCCGGGGAAGTCACCCTCCTGGAAGGGCGCGCGCATCGCCGCATACTGATCGGCGGGCACCTCGCCCCGAAAGACGAGCGTTTCCGTGCCCCTGCTGAGTGCCGTATGAAGGGTGCGCACCAGCACCTCGTCGGGCCCCGGATCCGGCACCTCGACGGTTCTGATCTCCCCGCAGCCCGGCTCACGCAGCCAGAACGCGCGCGCGTGGGTGGGCACGTGGCCTCCTTGGTGAGCGATTCGCGGTAGGCGATGCATCGTACGTCCCGGTGGAGGGGCGCGATGGCACGAGGCGTTACCGAGGGGTAGGCAATCTGCGACGGGGGCATTACCGTGTGCGGTGGCAATTCGGCTCGTCAGCACCGGCTTGCCGTCCCATCCCCCAGCGCTCACCTGGAAGAACACGGTGCCTACTCCTTATCGCGCAGCCTTCGGGGTTGCCTTCTGCACGGCCCTGACTCTGGCTCCTGCCGCCACCAGTGCGGCCGAAAGTGGCCCCCGGGAGATTCACGTTGCCACCACGGGTGCCGATGCCAACCTGGGCACCCTCTCGGCCCCGCTGCGCACCGTGCAGGCGGCCGTGGACGCGGCGCGGCCGGGCGACATCATCAAGGTCCACAAGGGGACCTATAACGGCGTGGTCAACATCCGCACCTCGGGCACCCGGACCGCCCCCATCACCTTGACCAATGCCGGTGATGGCGAGGCGATCATCACCTCCGATCAGGTGCCCGATGATTGCGCCAGCACCCGACCCAGCCAGCGCCGCACCATCAAGCTGGAGGGCGAGAGCAACTGGATCTTCCGCGGACTGACGATCGTCAATGGTGCCTGGATCGTGGGGGAGCGATCCGGCGAGGCCTTCAACTGGCACTACTCCAAGGTGAAGGTCGGCAATTGGGTGGACCGGCGCAAGGTGCCCGGCCGCGGGGTCAACGACCCGTCGTCCACCGAGCGGGTCGTGCCCTACCTGCGTCAGGCAACCGGCAAAGCCAAGATGGCCTCGGCGGACCGGATCGGCTTCTACAACAACATCATTCGCGGGCGCGGGGTGTATGCGGCGCTCGCCAACTATGGCGCCTTCCGCGACAATGTGGTCACGGACATCATCTGCGGCTCTGGGCCTGCCCTGTGGGTGATGACCTTCAGTGACCACTGGGATATCACCGGCAACGATATTTCCCGCATCTCGCCCTCGAGCATCACCCACTACATGCACGAAGGCATCCGGATCGGGACCGCGAGCAACTACAACTACGTGGCGAACAACTACGTGCACGACCTCGAGGGTGATGGGCGCGGGATCAACACCGATGTCGACTCCAGCTACAACCTCATCCAGTTCAACAAGGTGAACCGGGTGGCCATCGGCTACAACGACCAGATGGCCGGGTGGGGGAACATCTGGCAGTACAACGAGGTGCGCAACTTCCGCCAGCTCGGTTTCGGCATCCGCCTCAAGGACCTCACGCTGAGCGCCCCCTCGAAGGACACCAGCGCCAATGGCATCATCATGCGCTGCAATCGCGCGATCCTGCCCATCGAGAAGGCAAAGTCCCTCGGTGTGGGCGGCGCCATGAACTCGCGCATCAGCGGCAACAACTTCACCACCTCGTGGGTGAGTCCGTTGGCCGTGGCCTATTGGGCTGCCTACGGCAATCAGTTCAATGGCACGACCTCACCCCCCACCGCGACCCTGACGCCGGCCACCTGCTGAGCGCCCGCCCGCCCGCCGGGATCACCCGGGCGTGTCAGCGGGCGTTAAGGGACGCGCCGATGCGTTCGATGATCTCGGTCAGAATCCGGGGTGAGGTGGCGATATTGAGCCGGGCGAACCCCTCACCGCGCTCACCGAAGGTCGGCCCCGGATTGAGCGCGACGCGGGCGGTGTCGCGGAAGAAGGTCGCCGGGTCGCCGGAAATGCCGGCCGCCCGGCAGTCGAGCCACATCAGGTAGGTCGCCTCCGGGAGCGCCGCCTGGATGGTCGGCGCGTGCTCGGCCAGCAGGGCCTGCACGAGCCGCCGGTTCGCGTCGAGTTCCACCACCAGCTGGTCCAGCCAGGCGTCACACGCGGTGAAGGCCGCGACATGGGTCACCACGCCGGACAGACTGGCGTTCGGGCCATGCGCGATCCGTTCCAGCACCGCATCCTCACCGGGCGCGGCCAGGACCAACCCGGCCTTGAGCGCCGCCAACGAGAAGGCCTTGGCCGCCGAGTGCACCGCGAACCCCCGCTCCAGACCCGGCACCTGGAGATAGGAAACGAAGGAGGCCCCGTCATACACGACGGGGGCATGCACCTCATCGGAGATGACGGTGACGCCGTGGGCGTCGGCGAGCCGAGCCAGCGCGGTGAGTTCCTCGAGCGTGTGCACGACCCCGGTCGGGTTGTGTGGGTTCGAGAGCAGGTATGCCGCGCGGCGCCCCCCCGTCGTGCTGCTCTCGAAGGCCGTCGCCAGGGCGTCCAGATCCAGGCGCCCGGCATCCGTCAGGGCCGCGCGAACTACCCGGCGCTCGGCCAGTTCGGGGAAGGAGACGAACGGGGGATAGACCGGGTCCGCGACGATGACCGCGTCGCCCGGAGCGGTCGTCTTCAGCAGGACGACCAGGATCCCCATCATCACGTCCGGGGCGAGCCGCGCTCGGGTGTCATCGATGACCCAACCCCAACGCCGGAGCGCGAACCCCGCAAACGCCTCGACATAGGGCGCCGCCGTGGGATAGCCGGTGTCGCCACGCTCCATCATCGCCGCCAGGGCGGCCCGGATCGGCGCAGCCGGAACGACGTCCATCTCCGCCACCCAGGCGGGGATCACATCCGGCTCGTAGGCGGTCCACTTGGCGCTGACGCGGGTCCGCAGCTGGGCCAGGTCCAGATCCAGGATGCGCTCGCTCATAGCGGGGAATGTAACGGTTGGCTCGGGCGAGCGTTTAGGCTTCCCACGTGACAACGAGGCCGGTGGCACCGGGGGGCTCCGACCGGGTCTGGACCCTGCCCAATGTGCTGTCCATGCTCCGGCTGGTCGGCGTGCCCGTCTTCTTGTGGGCCATCCTGAGTCACCGCGACACCCTCGCGCTGGTCGTCTTGATGCTCTCGGGGCTCAGTGACTATCTCGATGGCAAGATCGCCCGGCGCTTCGGCCTGATCTCTCGTCTCGGGGCCATTTTGGACCCGGTCGCCGACCGGTTGTACATCCTGTCCACCCTCCTCGGGCTGGCCTGGCGCGAGATCATCCCCTGGTGGCTGGTCGGGCTGTTGCTGGCACGTGAGGTCTTCCTGACCATCCTGCTGCTGGTGGCACGCACCAAGGGGCTGCGCGAGATGCCGGTCCACTTCGTGGGCAAGGCGGCGACCTTCAACCTCCTGTACGCCTTCCCGTTGCTGCTCCTGGCCGACGGCACCGGATGGCTCGCCGACCTCGCCCGGCCGATCGGGTGGGGCTTCGCCTGGTGGGGCATCGCGCTCTACTGGGTGGCCGGCCTGATCTATGTCGCGCAATTGCGCCGCTACCTGGCCGCGTCGGCGCTGCGACCGGTGCCCCCGACGTGAGCACGCCCGCATCGGCGCGTCGCCCCGATGCGTCCATGACGCTGCTCACCGAGATGCTGCAGCGGCCCCTCGACCCCGGGTATGCCGCAGCCGCCAGCCGCCGGCTCGCGGCGGGGGAGCCGGCCCATACCCCGGTCGGCACCGCCCTGGTCACGCTCACGGCCGTGTTGATTGGCCTGGTCTTCGCCGTCGCGGCCAGCGCCGTGCGGCGCGAGGCCCCACGCCAGGCGGCGGTGCGCCTGGACGTGATCGCGCAGGTCGAGCAACGCCGGGCCCTGGTCGAGGAACGCTCCCGCGCCATCAGCGAACGGCAGGGCGAGATAGCCGCACTCGAGGCAAGGATCCTCGGCGCCGGGGGCGGGGGTCAGATCCAGGCGGAGCTGGATGCCCTGGCGCTCGCCAGCGGCGCGATGCCGGTCCAGGGCCCCGGCCTGGGCATCAGCCTCGCCGACCGACCGGGCGAGCCGCAGGCGGAAGAGGGCGGCATCGACCAGGGCCGGATCCAATCGCGTGACCTCTTTATCGTGGTCAACGCCCTATGGGAGTCCGGCGCCGAGGCCATCGCGATCAACGGGCAACGGTTGACGGTGCGCTCACCGATCCGTTTCGCGGGATCGGCCATCCTGGTCAACTTTCGCCCCCTGACCCCGCCGTATGAGGTCTCCGCCATCGGGGACCCGGCGCGACTTCCGGGACGTTTCGCGGCGACGCTCGGCGCCTCATACCTCAAGTCCCTAAGCGACAACTTCGGCATCGTCACCTCGATCGAGGCTGCTCCGGAGCTCACTCTGCCGGGTGCGACGCGCGTTAATGTCGACCGGGCCCGACCGCTAGGTGGTGCCTCGTGATTCCCGCCCTCGGCCTGCTGGCCGGCATCGTCATCGGCATCCTGGTGCGACCAGATGTGCCGCTCTGGCTCCAGCCCTATCTGCCGATTGCCGTCATTGCGGCGCTCGACGCCGTGTTCGGGGCGGTGCGCGCCGCCCTCGACGGAATCTTCGACGACAAGGTCTTTGTCGTCTCCTTCCTCTCCAATGTGGTCGTCGCGGCGTTCATCGTCTATCTGGGTGACCAGTTGGGTGTCGGCGCTCAACTGTCCACCGGGGTCATCGTGGTCCTCGGGGTGCGGATCTTCTCGAACGTCGCCTCGATCCGCCGACACCTCTTCAGCGCGTGATGGGCGCCTCGTCACCCCCGCCGGACCGAGACCGCGGGAGCGCCGGGCCCCGGATCGCGGGTCGCCGGATCGCGGGGATCGGGTGGCCGCTCGCGACCAAGGCCAATGTCCTGGTGTTGACACTGGCGCTGCTGCTCGGCTTCGCGATCAGCGCCCAAGTGCGGCAAACCCGCACGCAGGGTCTGGAGACGCTGCGGGAGGACGAGCTGCTCGGCGTGCTGGACACGGTCACTCAGGAGGGTGTGCGGCTGGGCGCGGAGTTGCGCGACCTGGAACGCACTCGCGACCGTCTCGCCAGCGGGGCCGACTCGGAACTGGAGGCGATCGACATCGCCCGGGAGCGCGCCGACACCCTGGGCTTGCTCGCGGGCAGCAAGGCGGCCACCGGTCCAGGTGTCCGGCTGACGATCGCCGATCCGGACGGCAGGGTGGGTGCGACGGTCATCCTGGATGCCATCGAGGAGCTGCGTGACGCGGGGGCCGAGGTCTTGCAGGTTGGTCCGCAACGGGTCGTGATGGGCACCTTCTTCTCCGACTCCGACGCGGGAGTGAGCGTTTCGGGCACGGCGCTGTCGCCGCCCTATGTGATTCTGGCTATCGGTGACCCGGCGACGATGGCCTCCGCGATGGGCATTCCGGGTGGGGTCTCGGAGTCCGTACGCGGGTTGCGTGGGGAGGTGACGGTCGAGCAGTTGGACAGCCTCGACATCACCGCGATCCATCGCAGCGACCCGCCGCGCTTTGCGACCCCCGCCCCGACGCCAGACCCCAGCCCCACTTCATGACACGGGCAGGCCTGATGAGCATTAAGGTTGCCTCATTCCCCGCACGAACGGAGCGTCCCCCAGATGTCTGACTTCGACTTCCCCGAAGACCTGCGTTACACCGCCGAGCACGAATGGGTGCGCGTCGGCGACGGGCCGAACGTGCGGGTGGGCGTGACGGCATACGCCCAGGACGCGCTGGGCGATGTGGTGTATGTCAGTGCCCCGGCCGTCGGTGCCAGCGTTTCTGCTGGCGACGCGTGCGGTGAGATCGAGTCCACCAAGTCGGTCAGCGATCTCTATTCACCGCTCTCCGGGGTCGTGACGGCGGTCAACGCGGCGCTCGACACCGCTCCGGAACTGATCAACTCCGACCCCTATGGCGAGGGCTGGATCTTCGAGCTCGAACTCGCTGACGCCGCGCTCGTCGAGGATCTGATGGACGTCTCGGCATACCGCGAGAACCTTGCGTGAGCGCGTCGCCCACCTCCTGCGACCCGACAAGAAGGCTCCCCTATGAGCGACACCGGCCCTGACGAGATCAGTGTGGCCCCCCAGCCGGATGACACGGGCCACCACCTCGGAGCGCGGTTCGATCCCTCCACTCAGCGGCTGCCGAGCGCGGCCGGGGCAGAACCGGCCGATTGGAGCGACTACGAGCCGGCGTTGAGCCGCGAGGACATCGGGCTCATCGAGGCGCTGCGCCCGGGCACCGCCTTGTTGATCGTCCAGCGGGGCCCGAACGCGGGCGCCCGCTTCCTGCTCGACAATGCCGAGGTCACCAGTGGTCGGGGACCCGATAGCGACATCTTCCTCGACGATGTCACGGTGTCGCGCAAGCACGCGGTCTTCACCTGGGTTGACGACCACTTCGTGGTGCGCGACGTCGGTTCGCTCAATGGCACCTATGTGAACCGGGAGCGCGTCGATACCGCGAACCTGGCGGATCGTGACGAGGTCCAGATCGGCAAGTTCCGCCTGGTCTTCCACCAGGCCAAGGGTTAGCCGGTGGCGCCGGGAGGTCGGCGCATCGGTGCGGTGCTGGCGCTGCTGCAGCCGGAGTTTCCCGATCTGACGATCAGCAAACTGCGCTTTCTCGAGGCCGAAGGCCTGGTCACTCCGCACCGGGCCGGGTCGGGCTATCGCTACTACGCGGCGGCCGATATCGAGCGCCTCCGGTTCATCTTGACCGCGCAGCGCGACCGCTTTTGGCCGCTGAAGGTGATCCGGGAGGCCCTGGACGGGCTCGACCGTGGGCTGTCGCTCGATCCCGCCGTGGACTCGGCCCAGCCGCAAGTGCCCACGGTGACCGCCGACCCGGATGTGCCAGACCGACGCGCCATCGAGCAGGTCTCACCAGCCCGACTGAGTCTGGCCGAGCTCGCGCGCGCGGTGGGAGCCCGCGCCGGGTTCGTCGAGGACTTGGTGTCCTTCGGGTTGCTGCGACCCGATGCGGAGGGTTATGTGGCCGGCGAGGGCGCTCGGATCGTCGCTGCGGCCCACCGCTTGGATGCCGCCGGCATCGAGGCGCGGCACCTGCGGTTGTTCCGCACGGCCGCCGAACGCGAGGTGGGACTGGTCGACTACGCCAGCGCCCAGGCGGCCAAGCCCGATCCGGGAGACGTGGCTCTGGCGTGCCTGGCACTGCATACGGCCTTAGTGAAGGACGAACTGGCCCGTCGCGACTGACGGATGGGTGCCCGGTCGAGCGTGGCGTTGTACCGTGGCCTGATGAGGCCCTTGGACATCCTCGGCGTTCGGGTCGAGATGCCGACGAACACGCCCATCGTGCTGCTGAAGGAGCGCGATGGCGCCCGCCACCTGCCCATCTGGATCGGGGCTGCGGAGGCGACCGCCATTGCGTATGCGCAGCAGGGTGTGGTCCCATCGCGCCCGCTGACTCATGACCTGCTCGTCAACGTCATTGCCGCCCTGGGGGACCGCCTGGCGGCGGTTCGGATCGAACGGATCGATGACGGGATCTATCACGCGACCTTGGTGCTGGGCAGCGGTATCGAGATCGATTCGCGGGCCTCGGATGCCATCGCGCTGGCGATCAGGGCGGGCGCGGATGTGGTGGCCCCGCCGGAGTTGCTCGATAGTGCGGGCATTCTCTTGCCCGAAGACACCGACGACGAGGTCGAGAAGTTCAAGGAGTTTCTCGACCACGTCACTCCTGAGGATTTCGAGAGCGATCCCAAACAATAAAGGTTCACTTGATGGTTACTGTGCCGCGTGTGACTCGTGTGACAGGCGAGTCAGGCGCGACACGCCGAAAGCGTTATCTGCCCGGTCGTTGACGACCCGTGGCTGCCGCCGTACCGTCAAAGCCAAGACAGGTCAAGCCAGCATGGAGGAAATGTGAGCGCGACGAGTGAACAGGACGGTCGGCCCACGCCGACGGTCACTCAAGGCGTCCTTTTCGACGACTTGTCCGATCCCTATGGTGATCTGGGATATCGCGGCGTGACGGCCTGCAAGGCCGCGGGCATCACCTACCGCCAACTCGACTATTGGGCACGCACCGGCCTCGTGGAGCCGACGGTGCGGGGCGCCGCCGGCTCGGGGTCCCAGCGGCTCTACGGATTCCGCGACATCCTGGTCCTCAAGGTCGTCAAGCGCTTGCTGGACACTGGGGTCTCGCTCCACCAGATCCGCCTGGCCATCGAGCACCTGCGTGAGCGCGGAGTGGACGACCTGGCTCAGGTCACGTTGCTCAGCGACGGGGCGTCGGTTTTCGAGTGCACCTCGCCCACCGAAATGTTCGACCTGCTGCAGGGCGGCCAGGGTGTCTTTGGCATCGCGCTGGGGAAGGTCTGGCAAGAGGTCGAGGGTTCGCTGGCTCACCTGCCCAGTGAGTCCCCGGACCAGGGCGCCCCGCTGGAGCACCCACACGACGAATTGCGTGCCCGCCGCGCCGCCCGCGTGAGCTGAGGCTCGTTACCGCCCTTGTGGGGTCGGCTAACTTCTGCTAGCAGAGGCTAGCTTCAGGTCCACATGATGCAGCCTGTGGACCTGAACGCAACGTCTGCTAGCAGAAGTTGGATCGGGAGTATGCCGGGCGCCGGGGCCTAGATCAGGGGGTATGCCGGGCGCCGGGTGGCCCAAGATCGGGAGTATGCCGGGCGGCGAGCGCCAGCAGGGGGCACCGGGCGGGGTTGTAGGCTCGCAGGGCCCACTGTGCACGCCCTGAGGAGTCCTGGTGACGTTATCTCTGCCCGCCTTCGCTGCCCGGCATATCGGCCCGCGCGAGGACGACCTCGATGCCATGTTGCAGGTGGTTGGCGCCGCCAGTCTGGAGGCGCTGGCCGCGGCCGCGATCCCCGATGACATCCGTGCGGCGGCAGCGCTCGACATCGAGCCCGCGGCCAGTGAGGCCGCGGTCTTGGATCAGCTGCGCAGCTACGCGGACAAGAACACGGTCCTGCGGAGCATGATCGGGCAGGGGTACTACGGGACGCACACTCCGGGGGTCATCCAGCGCAACGTCCTGGAGAACCCGGCCTGGTACACCGCATACACCCCCTATCAACCGGAAATCTCCCAAGGCCGCCTCGAGGCCTTGGTCAACTTCCAGACCATGATCACCGACCTGACCGGGCTCAATGTTGCCGGGGCCTCGCTCCTGGACGAGGCCACCGCGGCGGCCGAGGCGATGACGCTCATGCACCGCGCTACCCGCGCTTCCGCCGCGTCGGTGCTGCTCGTGGACAGCGCCGTACTCGCCCAGACTCAGGCCGTCATCCACACCCGTGCCGAGGCAATCGGGGTTCCCGTCGTCGTGGCCGACCTGCGGGGCGTGACCAGCGCGAGCCAGGTGCGGGCCGCGGCCGGAGATCGCGACGTCTTCGGCGTCCTGGTGCAGTACCCGGACTCGGAAGGCGCCGTGCGCTCGTGTGCCGCGCTGGCCGCCGCCGCCCACGAGGCGGGCGCTCTCGTGACCGCCGCCGCCGACCTGCTGGCGCTGACCCTGATTACCCCGCCGGGGGAGTGGGGCGCTGACATCGCCGTCGGTTCCGCGCAGCGGTTCGGAGTGCCGATGATGTTCGGGGGACCGCACGCCGGCTATCTCAGCGTGCGCACCGGACTGGAGCGTACGTTGCCGGGTCGGCTCGTCGGTGTCTCGGTCGACGCGGCGGGCTACCCGGCATACCGCCTGGCCTTGCAAACCCGCGAACAGCACATTCGGCGCGAGAAGGCGACCTCGAATATCTGCACTGCGCAGGTGCTCCTGGCCGTCATGGCGTCGATGTATGCCGTCTATCACGGCCCCGCCGGGCTGCGGGCCATCGCCGAGCGGGTGCACGGCCATGCCCGAAACCTCGCTCAGGCGCTGGCAGGGGCCGGCCTGCGGGTGGTGCACGACGACTTTGTCGACACCGTCCTGGTCGCGGCCCCGGGCCGGGCCAACGAGCTGGTGCAGGCAGCGCGGGATCACGGCGTCAACATCTGGCGCGTCGATGACGACCACGTCAGCCTGAGTGTCGATGAGACCACGACGGACGCGGACCTCGACGCGGTGCTGGCCGCCCTGGGCGCCGAGCGCCGCGCCGAGAGCGCCCCGGTGGCTGTTTCCGGGGAGTTGGCGCGAACATCGGCCGTCCTGACCCACCCGGTCTTCAATACCCACCACTCCGAGACGGCCATGCTGCGTTATGTGCGGGCCCTCGCCGACAAGGACTTCGCGCTGGACCGCGGCATGATCCCGCTCGGGTCGTGCACGATGAAGCTCAACGCCACCACCGAGATGGCGGCAGTGACCTGGCCCGAGTTTGCCAGTCTGCATCCCTTCGTCCCCGCGGAGCAGTCCGCGGGCTATCGGGAGCTGATCGCCGAGCTGGAGTCCTGGTTGTGCGCCATCACCGGGTATGACGCGGTGTCGGTCCAGCCCAACGCGGGCTCGCAGGGTGAGTTGGCCGGCCTGCTGGCGATCCGTGCCTATCACCGGGCCAATGGCCAAGAGCATCGAACGGTCTGCTTGATCCCGCAGAGCGCGCACGGGACCAATGCCGCGAGCGCCGTCATGGCCGGGATGAAGGTCGTCGTGGTGGCCACCGGCTCGGGCGGCGAGATCGACATGGGGGACCTGAAGGACAAGGTTGCGCAACACGGAGACAATCTGGCCGCGATCATGGTCACCTATCCCTCGACGCATGGTGTCTACGAGGACACCATCGGTGAGCTGTGCGCGATCATTCACGATGCCGGCGGGCAGGTCTACGTCGACGGTGCCAACCTCAACGCCCTGGTGGGTCTTGCCCGGCCTGGCGAGTTCGGCTCCGATGTCTCACACCTGAACCTGCACAAGACCTTCTGCATCCCCCATGGTGGGGGTGGCCCGGGAGTCGGTCCGATCGGCGTGCGGGCGCACCTGGCTCCCTATCTGCCGGCCAGCCCGGACCAGGGACGAGCGGGCGCCCAGGTCTCCGCTGCGCCCTACGGTTCTGCCGGGATCCTGCCCATCTCCTGGGCGTACATCCGCCTCATGGGCGGCGCCGGCCTGACGCGGGCCACCCAGGTGGCCATCCTCAACGCCAACTACATCGCCGCGCGCCTGGCCGAGCACTACCCGATCCTCTACACCGGGGCGGGTGGCCTGGTGGCGCACGAGTGCATCCTCGACCTCAGAGCCCTGACCAAGGAGAGCGGGGTCACGGTCGACGACATCGCCAAGCGGCTCATCGACTACGGCTTCCACGCGCCGACGATGTCCTTCCCGGTCGCGGGCACCCTGATGGTCGAGCCGACCGAGAGCGAGGACCGGCGCGAGATCGACCGCTTCTGCGACGCGATGATCGCGATTCGCGGCGAGATCCAGCAGATCCTGGACGGCCAGGTGGCAATCGGGGACAGCGTGCTGCGGCAGGCACCGCATACGGCAGTGGCGCTTGTCGGCGACTGGGACCACCCTTACGACCGGGTCACGGCCTGCTTCCCCCAAGGACTGCACGCGGCGAAGTACTGGCCGCCGGTGGCCCGGATCGACGGGGCCTATGGCGACCGCCATCTGGTGTGTACCTGCCCGCCCCCTGAGGCCTTCGAGTAACCAGCGCCGACCCGCGCATCAGGCGGCCGGCTGCTCCGCTCGCATCGACACGCGGGAGCCGTGCGGTGACTTGTGCACCTGCAGGCGCATCGGGATCCGATCGCGCAGGTCGCCGAGGTGGGAGACGACACCCACCGCGCGGCCACCATCGCGCAGGCTGTCGAGGACCGACATGACGGCCTCCAGGCTGTCCTCGTCGAGGCTGCCGAAGCCCTCGTCGACGAAGAGGGTCTGCAGTTCCCGACCGCCGCTACTCTCCCGGATCGCATCGGCCAGGCCCAGGGCGAGCGCCAGCGAGGTCATGAAGGACTCGCCACCGGACAGGCTCGCCGGTTCGCGGGGCAGCCCGCTCCACTCGTCATGAACCACCAGTCCGAGACCACTGCGGGCACCCCGGGCCGCCCGGGCGTCGTCGTGCCCGAGTCGGAACCGGCCCTGCCCCATGCGGGCCAGTCGCTCATTCGCCAACTCCACGACGCGCTCGAGACGCGCCGCGAGGACGAAGGCGGACAAGCGCATCCGCAGGGTGTTGTTCGACCCCGTGCCGGCGACGAGCTCGGCCAACTCCCCGATCTCGGCACTCTGGACCAGCACGGGCTCCACCACGGCGGCCTGACTGACCACCGCGCGCAGCGTGGCAGCGACGTCGGCTGCCGTCCGTCCGGTCTCGGCGGCGGTGCGGGCTGCGGCCGTGAGTGCGGCCCGGGCGCGCGCGTGGTCCTGGGCCGCCACCTGCGGATCCGTGGGGTCCGGCGCCAGCCGGGCGCTTGCCACCGCCGGCTCGGCGAGAGTTGCCGTATGCACGGCCCGCTCCGTGTCGTGTTGGCGCAGCTGATCCCGAGCGGCCAGCATCTCCTGCGGCGTCATCACGGCGGCGGCGAGTTCCTCGGGGTCCGCGAAGCCTTGACCCGTCATGGCCCGTGTCAAAGCGGCCTGGGCCTGCTCCATCCGCAGCGCGCTGCGGTCGGACTCCTCCGCCGCGCGCTGCGCCGTGCGCACCACCTGCGTCAGCGCGGCATGCTGCGCCCGCGACTGCGCTAGGACCTGAGTCAACTCGCCTGCCAGATTGCCCAGCTCGCCCGCCAGATCGTCCACCGCGCCAGCACACTGACCTCCCACCCGGCCTGCCCCCTTGCCTGTCAACGCGTGCGCCGGGAGCGATCCGCGGACGGGCCCGGCGGTGATGAGGCTTGCATCGGTGGGGCCGGTCCGGCAGGGGCACGCCTGCCGATGCTCGCGCAGCGCATCCGACGCGGCATCGAGGGATCGCTGGTGACGCTGGGCGCTGTCGTCGGCACGCGTGCGAGCCGCCGCGAGGTCTTGATCGCACACGCCGAGCAGCCTGGCCCGCTCGCTTTCCCGCGCATCGGCGCTATCAAGGGTCGTGCGGGCCGCCGCGAGTGCGGTGTCGGCCGCGAGGCAACGCCGTTCCGCAGCAAGCGCGTCCTGCACGAGCCGGTCGTCGTCGATCGCACCGCGCGCAGGCAGCTCCAGCTGCTCACGCAACGACTCCAGGTCGCCAGCTCGGGTGTCACGCATGGTCTGACGGCGAGTTAGCTGGGCGCTGACCTCCTCCACGCGGCGGTTGGCGAGATCGAGGGCGGCCTCGGCGGCGGCGAGTTGGTCAGGGGACCACTGGGCGCCGGTTGCCCGCGGCTCGGGATGCTCGACGGAGCCACAGACGGGACAGGCCTGCCCGGGGCACAAGCTCTCGGCCAGCTGCGCAGCCAGGTCCTCCAGTCGCGCCTGCTGGATCTGAAGAAGCGCCTCGCGTGCGTCCAAGTGGGCGCGCCGGGCGGCCTGCACGGCGCGGTCGGCGCCGGCATACTCCCGCTCCGCCCGGGCGTGCTCGGCGCGCAATCCGGCCCAGCGCTCCAGCAGCTCGCGGCGCGCGGTCCGTTCCGCTCGCAGGGCCGCCAGCGCATGCAGCTCATCAACCGAGGCCCGAGCGCTACGCACGCTCTCTTGCCAACGGGCCAGGTCGGCCGCGGCGGCGCCGCGCCCCTGCACAGCGATGGCGAGCGCCGCCTCGGCTGTGACCCACTCGGCCCGGTCCCGGGCAGCGTCGTCCAGGGCGTGTTCGGCCCGCTCAAGGGGTTCGGCGCTGGCCTCCAGGCGCTCGCGCAGCGCACCCAGAGTCCGGTCGCGAGCTGGTCCGCTCAGGGCGCCCAAGACCGCGCGATCGGCGTGCCCGAGCGGGGCCAGCGCATCGGCGAGGACCTGAGTGTGCTGTTGGTGTTGGTGCTGGGCGGCGATGAAGGCACGCAACTCGCCGCCTGCCGCGCTCGCCCGTTCGGCGGCCGCCACCCGCAGACGTAGCAGGTCGACCTCAGGGGCGGCGGCGTCGAGAGCCGTGAGCGCCGCCACGGCCCGCTCGCCGCGGCCGCGCAGGCGTGCTCGCTCGGTGGCCTGATCGAGGAGCTGCTGCGCCTCCCGTTCGGCGTGCTCGGCCGCCCCATGCGCGGTCAGCGCCTGGGCGGACCAGCTCGCGACCTGTCTCTTATACACATCTGACGCTGCCGACGAATAGAGAGGTGTAGATCTCGGTGGTCGCCGTAT
>CALLZC010000013.1 GCA_937858995.1 uncultured Nostocoides sp. | reverse complement strand
TTTTCAAGCAGAAGACGGCATACGAGATAGGAGTCCGTCTCGTGGGCTCGGAGATGTGTATAAGAGACAGTACCTGCGCCTTGCGTTGCGGGAGTTGCGCCGATGAGTCAGGGCTACTCCAGCGAGATCCGGCAGGGTGCGCCGGATGGGATCGAGACCGCCCGCGTCGTGGATGCGGCCGGCTCGGAGGACGAGCGCACCGTCGAGGCGGCCTTACGCCCGCGCCGGTTGTCGGAGTTCCCTGGACAGAATCGCGTGTGTGATCAATTGAGCTTGGTGCTGGAGGCCGCCCGAGGCCGGGGGAGCGCGCCCGATCACATCCTGCTCTCGGGTCCGCCCGGCCTGGGCAAGACCACGTTGGCGATGATCGTGGCCGCCGAGCTGGAGCAGCCGCTGCGAGTGACCAGCGGTCCCGCGATCCAGCACGCCGGCGATCTCGCGGCCGTGCTGTCCTCACTCGATGAGGGGGAGGTGCTCTTCCTCGACGAGATTCACCGCATGGCGCGGGCCGCCGAGGAAATGCTCTATCTGGCGATGGAGGACTTCCGGGTCGATGTCATCGTGGGCAAGGGCGCCGGTGCCACGGCCATTCCGTTGCAACTGCCGCCGTTCACGGTCGTCGGAGCCACGACTCGTGCCGGCCTGCTGCCAGCGCCGCTGCGCGACCGGTTCGGCTTCACCGGGCATCTGGACTTCTACGCTCCCGCGGAGCTGAGCGTGATCCTGCATCGGTCGGCGGGGCTCCTGGGCGTGCCCGCCGATTCGGCCGCCATCGACGAGATCGCTGGGCGCTCCCGCGGAACCCCCCGGATCGCGAATCGGCTGCTGCGCCGGGTTCGGGACTGGGCGCAGGTCCACGGCAACGGGCGGGTCGACCTGCCAGCCACGCAGGCCGCACTGGACCTCTTCGATGTCGACGCTCATGGCCTGGATCGCCTCGACCGGGCGGTGCTGGACGCCCTGTGCCGCAAGTATGGCGGCGGGCCGGTCGGCATCGCCACCCTCGCGGTGGCCGTGGGGGAGGAGAGCGAGACCGTGGAGACAGTCGCTGAGCCCTTCCTGGTGCGCCAGGGCTTCATCGTGCGCACCGCGCGGGGGCGCACCGCCAGCGCGCTGGCGTGGGAGCACCTGGGTCTCGTGGCCCCGGCATCACCCGCCGCACCGTCCGGGCAGCCCACCTTGCCTCTCGACGATCAGGGCACGGGACGGTTCGGAGCGTAGGCGCGGAACGCGCCGACCGGGCCACACGTTTGGGCGAGCAGCGAGGACGTCTCGTAGACTCCACGATGGCCCCGCGGGGGCCGACCGACTTGCACGCCCACAAAGGACACTCTCGATGCGCATGGGCCTGGCCACCGCCACCCAGGGCGGGGGGCTCGGAATCGGCAATCTGCTGATCCTGGTGCTGCCCCTCCTGTTGCTCTTCTTCCTGATGACCACTCAGCGACGCCGAATGCGCGCCGTGACCCAACTGCAGGATTCTCTGCAGGTGGGCCAGGAGGTCGTCACCACATCGGGGATGTATGGCCGCATCGTGGCCTTCGAGGACCCGGTGGCGGTTCTCGAGATCGCACCCGGCGTGCACGTGCGCTTCGACCGGCGCGCCATCGGCGCCCGGGCGCCGGGGGCCCCGGTCATCGACCCGAATCAGGACCGGCCGCCCATGCCGGACGTGCAGTGATGGCCCGCAAGGGCCGCCCGGATGTCGAGAAGCGGACCTTCATCGGGTTCCTGGCTATCGTGCTCGCCCTGCTCGGGTTGCTCGTGGGGGCGAACATCTGGGGAACCGCCAATGCAACGCCCAAGCTGGGGCTAGACCTCGAGGGTGGCACCCAAATGGTGCTGACCCCGCGGCTGGTCGGCGAGCAAAGCGTGACCACTGAGCAGATCGCCCAGGCGCGCGACATCATCGCCGAGCGGGTCGACTCCCAAGGCGTCAGCGGCTCGGAAGTCACCACGCAGGGCGAGGCCAATATCGTCGTCTCGATGCCGGGTGACCCCACCCGCCAGCAGGAGGACAACCTGCGGCGTTCCTCCGCCCTGCAGTTCCGCCCGGTGCTGTTGACCGGCTCCGGCACCCCGGTGCCCGCGCCGAGCGCCGCCAACCCCAGTGCCACGGGCACGGCGTCGGGTAGTGCCACAACCTCCGGCACCGCTACGACCTCGGGAACCGCCACGTCGAGCGCCACCGCCGCGGAGACCGGAACCGCCAGCCAGCGGCGGATGGCCACGACGGCCACCGCCACGGCGACCGAGAGCACCGCGAGCGCCACCTCAACGACCGGCACCCAGGGCGCCACAGGCACGCAGAGCGGTAGCGCGGGCCCAACCGCCGCGCCGACGAGCACCACGGACCTGAACTGGGTCACCCCCGAACTCGCCGCCGCCTACGAAAAGCTCGACTGCTCCGATCCCACAGCCCTGGAGTCGATCATCGACGACCCGGCCAAGCCACTGGTCACCTGCGACCCGGAAGGCACGCAGAAGTTCCTGCTGGGGCCGGTGGCCGTCGGCGGGTCCGACATCAGTGACGCCACGGCCGGCTTCCAGATCGGCCAAAATGGCGTGCCGACCAGCATCGTCGAGATCCAGCTCACCTTCGACTCCGACGCCGCCAAGACCTATGGCGACCTGTCCATCGAGATGCTCAATCTGCCGAGCCCGCGCAATCAGCTGGCCTCCACCTTGGACTCGCGAGTGATCGTGGCGCCCTCGTTCAACGAGGCAATCCCCGGCGGGCAGGCCTCCATCACCGGCGGCTTCGGCTTCGAGGAGGCGCAGGACCTGGCCAAGCAGTTGAAGTTCGGTGCCCTGCCGATTTCCTTCGATCTGCAAACCCGGACCCAGATCAGCCCAACCCTGGGTGAGGAACAGTTGCGGCTCGGCCTGATCGCCGGCCTTGTCGGTTTGCTCTTGGTCGTCGGATATTCGCTGCTCCAATACCGGGCGCTTGGCCTGGTCACCGTGGCCTCGATCGTGGTCGCGGCCGTATTGACCTATCTGGTGATCACCTTGCTGGGGTGGACGCAGAACTACCGGCTCGACATGGCCGGCGTGACGGGTCTGATCGTGGCCATCGGCGTGACTGCCGACTCGTTCATCGTCTATTTCGAGCGAATCCGTGACGAGTTGCGTGACGGCCGGACCCTGCGCACCGCGGTCGAGACGGGGTGGCGTCGCGCGCGGCGCACCATCCTGGTAGCCGATGGTGTCAACTTCCTGGGCGCCCTGGTGCTCTACTTGCTGGCCAGTTCGAGTGTCCGCGGGTTCGCCTTCACCCTGGGCCTGACCACGCTGATCGACGTCTTTGTCGTCTACTTCTTCACGCACCCGCTGGTGGCCCTGCTGTCACGGCGGAAGTTCTTTGCCGATGGCCATCCGTGGTCGGGTGTCGATCCCAATCGACTGGGAACCGCTGGGCGGTATGTCGGCCGGGGCCGCTTCGCTCCGGCACGCCCGGCCACCTCCTCGCCCGCATCGTCGTCGGCCCAAGGGAGCAGAGCATGAGCAGGTTCTCCGACTTCGGCAACGACCTCTACACCGGCAAGCGGTCCATCGATTTCGTCGGCCGCCGCCGCACCTGGTACGTGATCTCGGCCATCGCGCTGCTCATCGCGCTGTCCGGGCTCGTGGTGCGCGGGCTCAACCTGGGCATCGAGTTCACCGGGGGCTCGGAATTCCGGGTCTCGCAGGTCAGCGTGCCCGCGGACTACGAGTCGCGGGCCGAGGCTGCCGTGCAATCGGCCGAGCCGGGTCAGCAAGCCAAGGTCAGCCGCCTGGGTTCGGACACCATCCGAGTTCAGACCGAGCGACTCGGTGACGCGCAGAGCAATGATGTGCGCGAGGCCCTTGCCCGCAGCTTCACCACGACCACCGACAAGGTCAGCGCGTCCTTCGTCGGCCCGTCCTGGGGGGAGTCGGTCAGCCGGCAGGCGCTGCGAGCCTTGGTCGTCTTCCTGGTGTTGACGATGATCGTGATGGCCCTCTATTTCCGCACCTGGACCATGGCGATGGCCGCCTTGGTGGCCCTGATCCACGACATGGTGTTCACGGTGGCCGCCTATGCGTGGACCGGGCTCGAGGTGTCCCCGGCCACGATGATCGGCTTCCTGACCGTCCTGGGCTATTCGCTGTATGACACGGTGGTCGTCTTCGACAAGGTGCGCGAGAACACGACAGAAGCGTTCGCGAACCGCCGGAGCACGTATGCCGCCGCGGCCAACCTCGGTGTCAACCAGACCGTCGTGCGCTCGATCAACACCACCGTTGTGGCGTTGCTGCCGATCGCCGCGGTCCTGGCGGTCGTTTTCACGCGACTCGGGCCCGGCACCCTGCTCGACCTGGCGCTCGCGCTCTTTATCGGGATGGCCGTCGGCGCCTACTCCTCGATCTTCATCGCCACGCCGCTGCTGGTCAGCCTGCGTTCGCGCGAGGAGGCGGTCCGGGACTTGGACAAGCACGCGGCCCGCGTCCAGGCCAAGGCGGCCGCTCGCACCCCAGCGCCGGCGGCGGCGAGCGCCGGGTCGGCGCCATCCGGACGCGCGACGCCACGCGTGGTGGCATCAGGAACCCCACCACTGGATGCCGCTATCTCCGAGGCACCAGCTCCACAGGACGACGCGAGCTCCCCGGCGGTCGACGGCACGTTGACCGGCCGCACCGTGCACAAGTATGCGCAGACCGGACCGCGCAACCAGCCGCGACGCCAACCCAAATCCAAGCGCTGAGATCCCCACGGCCAGGAGCCACCCGATGAGCGAGATCACCGGCAGCGATATCAGCCGCATCGTCCACGCCACCATCCGCGACGTCCCGGACTTCCCGAGCCAGGGAATCCTTTTCAAGGACATCGGGCCCCTGGTCAGCGACCCCGTCGCCTTCGCCGCCGTCATCGAGCACTGGCGCGCGCGGCATACGGGCCAGGTCGCGAAGGTCGTGGGGATCGACGCCCGGGGATTCATCTTCGGCGGCGCCCTGGCGCATGCGCTCGGGGTGGGGTTCGTCCCGGTGCGCAAGGCAGGCAAACTGCCGGGTCGGACCATCGAGCGCTCCTACGACCTCGAGTATGGCAGCGCGACCCTGGCCGTCCAGGCCGACGCCTTCACTGGTGGGGAGCGGGTGGTAGTGATCGATGACGTGCTCGCCACCGGGGGCACTGCGCACGCGGCCTGCGCGCTCATCGAGCAGGTCGGCGGGGTCATCGACGAAGTCGCGGTGGTGCTCGAGTTGCTCGGGCTCGGCGGCCGCGAGCTGCTGACCGGTCGTGCGGTGGAGGCCCTGGCTTCGGCCTGACCTGCCGCAGCGACTACCCTCTGTTCATGGACGAGGCGGCGGGTTCCGGGGCGGCGAATACCACCGCGCCGATTCCGACCGCACGGGCCCGGGCTCGGCTGCGGCTGGAGCGTTTTGGCCGGCCCCGCGCCACCGGCAACCCCACTCTCGAACCGCTGCTCGCGCTGGTTCGCGCCAATCATCCACGGGCGGACCTGAGCATCATCGAGCAGGCCTATGACATTGCCGAGTTCGCGCACCGCGACCAAAAGCGCAAGTCGGGGGAGCCCTATATCACCCACCCGCTGGCCGTCGCCTCGATCCTGGCCGGGCTGGGGATGCCCCCGGACACCCTGGCGGCCGCGCTGCTGCACGACGTGGTCGAGGACACGGACTACCCGCTAGAAGACATCCGGCGCCAATTCGGCAAGGGGGTCGCCGGGATGGTGGACGGGGTCACCAAGCTCGACAAGGTGAAGTTCGGGGACGCGGCGGTCAAGGAGACCCTGCGCAAGATGGTCATCGCGATGGCCGGGGATATCCGGGTTCTGGTGATCAAGCTCGCCGACCGCCTGCACAATGCCCGGACCTGGCAGTACGTACCGCCCGAGTCGGCCCAGCGCAAGGCGGCCGAGACGCTGGACATCTATGCCCCGCTCGCCCACCGCCTCGGCATGAACACCATCAAGTGGGAGTTGGAGGATCTGTCCTTCCAGACCCTCTATCCGAAGATCTACGACGAGATCAAGCGCCAGGTCGCCGATCGGGCCGGTGAGCGCGCCGAGTATCTCGCCAGCGTCCAACAACAGATCGAGGCCGACCTGGCCGAGGCGCGTGTCAAGGCCAGCGTCACCGGGCGCCCCAAGCACTACTACAGCGTCTATCAGAAGATGATGGGCGGCAATCGCGGCTTCGACGACATCCACGATCTCGTGGCCCTGCGGGTTTTGGTCGACACCTCCCGCGACTGTTATGCCGCCCTCGGAGCCCTGCACGCGCGGTGGAAGCCGATCACCGGGCGCTTCAAGGACTACATCGCGATGCCCAAGTTCAATATGTACCAGTCGCTGCATACGACGGTCATCGGTCCCGCTGGCCGGCCGGTGGAGGTGCAGATTCGCACCTGGGATATGCACCGGCGGGCCGAGTATGGGGTGGCTGCGCACTGGAAGTACAAGGAGAACAAGGCGACCGGGCGCGCCGATCTCGCCGGAGATACCGGCCCCCTGGGCGATATGGCCTGGCTCAAGCAGGTACTCGACTGGCAGCGTGAGACAGCCGATCCCGACGAATTCCTGGACTCGTTGCGCTACGAGATCAACACGCGCGAGGTCTATGTCTTCACCCCCAAGGGCGATGTGATGGCCCTGCCGGCCGGCTCGACCCCGGTCGACTTCGCGTATGCCGTCCACACGGAGGTGGGACACCGCACCGTCGGTGCCCGGGTCAACGGCCGCCTGGTGCCCTTGGAGTCGGTCCTGGAGAATGGCGATGTCGTCGACGTCCTGACCTCCAAGGCCGAAGGCGCCGGCCCATCGCGGGACTGGCTCCAGTTCGTCAAGTCACCGCGGGCCCGCAACAAGATCCGCCAGTGGTTCTCCAAGTCGCGGCGCGAGGAGGCCATCGATCGCGGCAAGGACGCCATCGCCAAGGCCCTGCGCCGCCAGCATCTGCCGCTCCAGCGGCTCATGACCTCGGGCTCGTTGACTGGGGTCGCCAACGACCTGAGGTTCACCGACATCGAGGCGCTGTATGCCGCGGTCGGCGAGAACCACATCTCGGCGCAGCATGTCGTCACCCGTTTGGTTGCCTCGCTCGGCGGGGAGGAGGGGGTGTCCGAGGACACCGCCGAGGTCCAGAACCCGAACCGGCAAATGCGTCGCCGGCCCGAGGACCCGGGCGTGCGGGTGGTGGGCATGGATTCCACGGATGTGGTCGTCAAGCTCAAGCGCTGCTGCACCCCGGTCCCCGGAGATGCCATCCTCGGCTTCATCACCCGCGGTGACGGAATCGCCGTCCACCGCACGGACTGCACGAATGCCGGTCACTTGCGGGAGCAGCCCGACCGGATCGTCGAGGTGGAATGGGCCCCCCGGGCGGGATCGCTCTTCCTGGTGCAGATCGTCGTCGAGGCCCTGGATCGCAATCATCTGCTGGCCGACATTACCCGGGTGCTTTCCGACAATTCGGTCAACATCCTTGGCGCCCAGGTGCATACGACCAAGAAGCGGGTCGCCTACTCGACCTTCATGTTCGAGCTCGGGGATCCAGCCCACCTGGAGCATGTGCTCAACGCGGTGCGCAATGTGCAGGGCGTCTTCGAGGTGACCCGCGGCGGCGCGGTCACGCCGCCCCTGGCCTTCAGCTCGTGATTACTGGCCTTCAGCTCGTGATTCTGGCCTTGGCTCGTATCGCCGGCCCTAAGGCGTGATGACGAGTCCCGCGCGTAGGTCCTCCGCGGGGGGACTCCAGCTCGCGGGGTCGGCGGCGACCTGCGCGCCGGATCGGATGTCCTTGACCTGATCGCCATCGCTGCGCGGGAACCAGACGAAGGGGATGCCGCGGCGATCGGCATACCGGATCTGCTTGCCGAATTTCTCGGCCCGCGGCGCCACCTCGCACGCGATGCCGCGGGCCCGCAGGGCGGTGGCAACGGCAGTCGAGTGGTCGCGGTCGGCCTCGTCGTTGACGGCCACAAGAACCGCACTGGGAGTGGACCGGGTGGCCGTCACGGCGCCCGCGCCGAAGAGCAGCCCGAGAATCCGGGTCACTCCGATGGACAGGCCCACCCCCGGATAGGTGAGCTTGCCGTCGGTCGCGAGCGCGTCATACCGCCCGCCGGCGGCGATGGTGCCCCAGTCTTCGCGGCCGCGGATCTGCACCTCATACACGGTGCCGGTGTAGTAGTCCAGGCCGCGCGCGATCTTCAGGTCGGCGACGACCTTGCCCGGAGCGTGCGCGGCGGCGGTGCTCACCACCCGCGCCAGATCCGCTAGGCCCTCATCCAGCAAGGGGTTGGCCACCCCGAGATCGCGCACCTGCGCCACGAACGAGTCGTCGGCGGAATTGATCTGGGCCAGTCGCAGACACTGCTGCGCCTGCTCCGCGCTCAGCCCGCGGCCGAGCAGGAGGGCGCGCACCGCTTCGGGTCCGATCTTGTCCAGCTTGTCGACCGCCCGCAGCGTGCCCTGCAGGTCCTCGATACCCAGTCCGGCATAGAACCCATTGGCCACCTTGCGGTTGTTCACCCGGATGACGAAGTCCCCGATGGGGAAGCGCGCAAAGACGTCCGCGAGCACCAAGGGCAGCTCGGCCTCGATGTGCGGTGCGAGCGACCCCAGATCCACGACGTCGATGTCCGCCTGGGTGAACTCCCGATAGCGCCCCTCTTGCGGCCGTTCGCCCCGCCAGGACTTCTGGATCTGGTAGCGGCGGAACGGGAATTCCAGCGTGCCCGAATTCTCCAGGACGTACCGCGCGAAGGGCACGGTCAGGTCGAAGTGCAGGCCCCAGCGGGGATCCTCACCCCCGGCGAGCCGCGCCACGCCATAGATCTCCTTGTCCGCATCCTCGCCCTGGCTACGCAACCGTTCCACTGGCTCGATCGAGCGCGTCTCGATCGAGGCGAAGCCGTGCAACTCGAAGGTCTCGCGGATGACGTCGAGGAAACGCTGTTCGACGATGCGTTGCGTGGGGGAGTACTCGGGGAATCCCGAGATGGGGGCGATCCTGCTCACGTGCCCAATCCTGCCAAGTACGGGTTGGACGCGCGCTCGATTTCCATCGTGCTCGCCGGACCGTGGCCGGGCAGCACGAGAGTGGTATCGGGCAACGGAAGGACCACCTCGCGCAACGAGCGCTGCATGGCCTCGGCGCTGCCACCGTGCAGGTCGGTGCGGCCGATGGAGCCGGCAAAGAGGACATCGCCGGTCAGCATGGTGCGATCCAGGCCCTCGGGTATGCCGGGCGGCACCGCGTCGATCCCGAACATCACCGAGCCCTCGGTATGCCCCGGCGCATGCACCGTGCGCAGGTCGATGCCGGCGATGCTCAACCGCTCGTCGTGCCCGACGACGCGCACGTCATCGGGCTCGGTCCAGGAGGCCTTGGCACCGAACTGCTGCTCGAAGGCCGCGACGATCATCGGGTCGAGGTAGCGCAATGGATCCGCCAGCCGGTAGCGGTCCGCCTCATGGATGTATGCCGGGGCGACCGCGGGAGCCGCTCCCCGGCATACGGGGGTGACGGAGTAGACGTGGTCCAGGTGGCCGTGGGTGAGCAGCACGGCCGCGGGCCGGAGCCGGTGTTCGGCGAAGACATCGCGCAGCGTGTCGAGCACGCCGATGCCCGGATCCACGACGAGGCATTCCTCGCCGGGGGCCGGGGCGATGACATAGCAGTTCGTCGCGAAGGCCGCGGCAGGGAAGGCGAGCATCAGCACGAGCACCGACCTTATCCGGCCTCCGGGCTCGCCGGTGCGGTGCCAGGCCTGACGGGTATCTAGACTGACCGCCGTGACAAAGGAGCAGGAACGCGCCCGAGCCAAGCGCCGCTACGCCCGGCAACAGGCCGCCGCCAGCGCCCGTGCGGTCGAACGCCGGCGCAATGGGCAGGTCGCGGTGATCGTGGCCGTCGTTTTGGGGATCGTTGGCGCGTTCATCCTCCTCTCGCGGGAGCTTCGTGACGACACCCCGCCCGCGGCCACCTCCTCCGCGAGTTCCGGCTCCAGCGCCAGCCAGACCGCAAGCGCGACGCCGTCGCTGGCCGCGGGGTGCACGACGCCGCCTGCCGCGCCCGGAACCGAGGGCAAGCTCAGCCTGCCCGAGGCCGGCGACATCGCGGCGGTGACCGGCAAGAGCGTCGTCGCCACGATCAAGACCACCTGCGGCCCCATCGAGCTGACCCTGGACGGCGCCAAGGCCCCAACGACCGTTGCCTCCTTTGTGCAATTGGCGCAGCTCGGGTACTGGAAGGAGGCGCCATGTCACCGGCTGACTAGGCAGGGCATCTTCGTGCTTCAGTGCGGCGACCCGACCGGGACCGGCAGCGGCAACCCGGGATACGGGTACGGGATCGAGAACGCACCGGCCGACGGGAAGTACCCCCGTGGCACGGTCGCGATGGCGCGCACCACGGACCCGCAGAGCAATGGCGGTCAGTACTTCATCGTCTACCAGGACAGTGAATTGCCCACCGATGGCGGCGGCTACTCGATCTTCGGGACCGTCACCTCGGGCATGGATATTGTGGACCGGATCGCCGCGGGCGGGGTGGGTGCCGACAGGGTCGCACCCAAGTTCCCGATCAGTACGCTCGTGGTGACCACCGAGACGAAGGACTGAGAAGTGACCGACAACGCGAGCACTCCGGGTGTGGAGGCCATGCCGCCCAGCACCGAGGTAGCGCCAGGGGTGGGCCAGACCCTCGAGGTTGCCGAGGCTGAGGTCACCGGGCCTGACGTCACCGAGTCTGACGTCGTCGAGGTCGAGGTTGCCGAGCCTGAGGTCGTCGAGGTCGAGGTCACCGAGCCTGAGGTCGTCGAGGTCGAGGTTGCCGAGCCTGAGGTCGTCGAGGTCGAGGTCGCCGAGCCTGAGGTCGTCGAGGTCGAGGTTGCCGAGGTCGAGGTCACCGCGGCACCGGCAGCCCCGGTGCCGAGCCCGAAGATGTTCGCGAGCCGCCCGCGCTCCAGCGTGGCCGCGGCCGCACCGCATACGCCCTCGGACTCGGCCCGGTTCGGGCGCGTCGGCGAGGACGGCACCGTGTATGTCCAGGACGGCGAGGGCGAACGCGCGGTCGGGTCCTATCCGGGCGCGAGCTCTCAGGATGCCCTGCAGTACTTCGCGCGCAAATATGACGAGTTGTATGCCGCCGCGGACCTGCTGCACCAGCGCGCCGGCTTGGCCGAGGTCTCGAGCAAGGACTTGGCTGACGGGCTAACAAGCCTGCGCGCGCACATCGGTGAGGCGCACGTCGTCGGAGACCTGGCCGCCCTGAACGCGCTGGTCGACGGGGTGGAGCGCGAGGTCGCGGCGAAGCGCCAGGTGGAGAGCGCCGCGCGGGCCGCTGCCAAGGCCGCGGCGCTGACCATCCGCGAGGATCTGGTCGCCCAGGCCGAGGAGATCGCGGCGCAGCCCCTGGAGAAGATCCAATGGAAGAGCTCCAGCGAGACGATGCGCGCCCTGCTGGAGAGCTGGAAGGAGCAGCAGCGTTCGGGTGCCCGCCTGGACAAGGAGAGCGAGGCGAGCTTGTGGCAGCGCTTCTCCAAGGCCCGCAACTCCTTTGACAAGGCCCGGCGCACGCACTTCGCCGAGCTGGAGAGCACCCGGGGTGTCGCCCGAGCCGCCAAGGAGCGCCTCGTCGCCGAGGCCGAACGGCTCGCGGCAAGCACGGATTGGGCGGTCTCGGCAGGAGCCTTCAAGCGTCTGATGGATCAATGGCGCACCGCGGGCCGCGCCTCCCGGGCCGAAGATGACGCCCTCTGGGCCCGGTTCAAGGCGGCCCAGGATGGCTTCTTCGCGGCGAAGGACGCGGTCGTCGCGGCCGAGGACGAGCAGTTCCGCGCCAACCTGCAGGTCAAGCTTTCCCTGCTCGCCGAGGCCGAGAAGCTGCTCCCGGTGACCAACCTGGAGGCAGCCAAGGCGGCGCTGCGCGGCATACAGGATCGATGGGAGGCGGCGGGCAAGGTGCCCCGCGCCGATGTCGAGCGGGTCGAGAAGGGGCTGCGGCGGATCGAGTCGGCGATTCGGGAGACCGAGGACAAGAAGTGGCGCCGGTCCAATCCCGAGGTCAATGCGCGGGCCCAATCGCTCGCCACCCAGCTCGAGGCCTCCGTGGCCAAGCTCGAGAAGGAGCTTGCGGATGCCACGGCCGCCGGCAACACCCACAAGGCCGCCGATGTGAGCGCCAAGCTGGAGGCCCAGCGTGCCTGGCTGGACCAGGCTCGCGGTGGCCTGGCCGAGTTCGGCTGAGCCCGCGCGCGCGTCATGTCGTGAGACTCCGGAAAGTCCCCGAGACTCCGGAAACTGCGTGAGACTCCGGAAACTGCGTGAACACCTCGATATAACTCCCGTCTCGCGAAGTTTCCGGGGTTTCGCGCGCTAACCGGGGTGCACGGGTCACGGTGACCCGGGCGCACCCCACTAGGATCGGCTCGGCGGTTTCACACCCCCTGGATGCGCGCGACAGCGAGGTCGCGCGCGCACTCAAACGCACAAGGAGCGTGCTGGCAGTGAAGATCGGCGTTCCCACAGAGGTCAAGAACCACGAGTACCGGGTGGGGATCACCCCGGTCGGCGTCAATGAACTCGTGCAGCATGGACACGAGGTCCTTATCCAAAAGGGCGCCGGTCTCGGCAGCTCGATCACCGATGACGAGTTCGTTTCCCAGGGCGCGCAGATCCTGGACTCGGCCGACGACGTGTGGGGCGAGGCCGACATGGTCATGAAGGTCAAAGAGCCGGTCGCGCAGGAATATCACCGGTTGCGCGAGGGGCTGACCCTCTTCACCTACCTGCACCTGGCGGCCGACCAGCCGCTGACCGATGAACTGCTGGCCAAGAAGGTCACCGCCATCGCCTACGAGACGGTGCAATTGCCGTCGGGCATGCTCCCGCTGCTCTATCCGATGTCCGAGGTCGCCGGGTGCCTGGCGCCACAGGTCGGGGCGCACGCGATGCTCAAGGCCAATGGTGGGCGCGGGGTCCTGATGGGGTGCGTCGGCGGTGTCGCCAATGCCAAGGTCGTGGTCCTCGGGGCCGGGGTCGCCGGGCAGAACGCCGCCAATGTGGCCTTGGGCATGGGCGCCGAGGTCACCATGCTCGACACCGACCTGGACAAGCTGCGGATGAGCTTCTGGCGCTATGACAACCGGGTGCGCCAGATTGCCTCGTCCTCGCTGTCCGTGCGCGAGGAGGTCCTCAGCGCGGACATGGTCATCGGCACCGTCCTGATCCCCGGCGCAAAAGCCCCCAAGCTCGTCACCGACGAAATGGTCGCGCAGATGAAGCCCGGCTCCGTGCTGGTCGACGTCGCCATCGATCAAGGTGGTTGCTTCGAGGGGTCGCGCCCGACGACCCACGCCGACCCGATCTTCCCGGTGCACAACTCCATCTATTACTGCGTGGCCAATATGCCGGGTGCGGTGCCCAACACCTCCACCTGGGGCCTGACCAACGCCACCCTTCCGTATGCCGTCCGCCTCGCGGACAAGGGCTGGCGAGCGGCCATGAGCGCCGACCCGGCGCTGACCCGGGGCCTGAACACTCACGACGGCGCCATCACCTATCAGGGCGTCGCCGACGCTTTCGGTATGCCGAGCGAGGACCCTGCTGGTCTCCTCGCCTGAGCCGGATCCGCCCGCCAGCACCGACCCGGCAGCACCGCAGCGCCCGGCAGCACCCGTTCCGGGCGCTGCGGTGCTGCCGGTCTCCTTCCAGGAGGCCCTGGGCGACTGGCTGAATCACCTGGATATCGAGCGCGGGCTGTCACGGCATACCCTGCGCGCCTACGAACGCGACGTCACGCGCTACCTGGCCTTTCTCCACGGGCAGGGCGTCGCCCAGCTCGCCGCGGTGGACTCCCGGCACGTCGGCGACTTCCTCGCCGGCCTGCGCACGGGGGACCCGGGGCACCCGGCACTGGCCGCGTCCTCCGCCGCGCGCGCCCTGGTGGCGGTGCGCGCCTTCCACCGCTATCGCCTGCTCGACGGCGACGAGAGCAGCGACCCGGCGCGGGCGATCCCACCGCCGCGGGCCGCGCTCCGCCTGCCCAAGGCCATCCCGCTGGATCAGGTCGAGGCCCTGCTGGCGGCTGCCGGTGCGGGCGATCACCCGGTGGCGCTACGCGACCGGGCCATCCTCGAGGTGCTCTATGGCGTCGGGGCCCGCGTCTCGGAGGTGGTCGACCTCGACGTCGATGACGTCGACGGAGAGCTGGACGTGGTGCGGCTGCGCGGCAAGGGCAACAAGGAGCGGCTCGTGCCGCTCGGCTCATATGCCGGGGCCGCCCTGGACGCCTATCGGGTCCGCGGTCGGCCGGCACTGGCGAGCACGGGCCGCGGTACCCCCGCACTCTTCCTCAACCAGCGCGGCGGTCGGCTGACCCGACAGGGGATCTGGGGGGTTCTTAAGGGGGCGGCGGACCGGGCCGGCCTGTCGGTGGCGGTCTCACCGCATACGCTGCGGCACTCCTTCGCCACCCACCTGCTGGACGGCGGGGCCGACGTACGCATCGTGCAGGAGCTACTGGGCCATGCCTCGGTCACCACAACCGCGATCTATACCAAGGTGACCATCGCCCACCTGCGGGAGGTGTATGCCGGGAGCCACCCCCGAGCCGGCCGGGCCGCGGGCGGGCGCTGATAAGGTCACCGGGTGGACCTGTCCGACGTGCACCTCCCGGGCACCGAGGACGCCGTCCTCGGGCAGCACGGTGCGACCGGCCGACCGCTTCCGGTCTTCGCGGTGCCGCCACCGCTGCCTTCGCACGGCCCGGCCCGGATCATCGCCTTGTGCAATCAAAAGGGTGGTGTCGGCAAGACCACGACCACCATCAACCTCGGGGCCGCCCTGGCCGAATACGGCCGCAAGGTGCTGCTGCTCGACTTCGACCCACAGGGCGCGCTGTCCGCCGGGCTCGGTATCGGCAGTAATGACCTCGATGTCACGATCTACAACCTGCTCCTCGAGCGGGGACACGACATCCGCGAGGTGATCCAGCGCTCCCGCACCAGCGGGCTCGATGTCGTTCCCGCCAACATCGACCTGTCGGCCGCCGAGGTGCAGTTGGTGGGTGAGGTGGCGCGCGAGCAGGTGCTCGCCCGGGTGTTGCGCCCGGTGCTGGATGACTACGACGTCATCCTCATCGACTGCCAACCGTCGCTCGGTCTGTTGACGGTCAACGCGCTGACCGCCGCCCACGGGGTACTGATCCCGCTGGAGACCGAGTACTTCGCGATGCGCGGTGTCGCGCTGCTCATCGAGACCATCGAAAAGATCACCGACCGGCTCAACCCGCGCCTGCAGGTCGACGGCATCCTGCCCACGATGTATGACGGGCGCACCCTCCACAGCCGCGAGGTGGTCGAGTCGGTGGTCGCCCACTTCGGCGACCAGGTGCTGCATACGGTCATCTCGCGGACGGTCAAGTTCCCCGACGCGACCCTGGCGGCCGAGCCCATCACCAGCTATGCCTCCACGCACCCGGGCGCCGCCGCATACCGCCAGCTGGCCCGCGAGCTCATTGCCCGGGGCAGCGCGCCCTAGCCGGCGCGCCCATAAGAACCCTGTCACGACGATGCCCACCGAAGAACTACTCGGCAATGACGACGCCCGGACGGGCGACATCATCCCCGGTGGCGTCCTGACCCGGCGCGCCCCGGAGACTGCCTTCGCGGTGCATCTGGAGAACTTCGAAGGCCCCTTCGATCTGCTCTTGGGACTGATCGCCAAGCACAAGCTCGACATCACCGAGATCGCCCTGGCCCAGGTGACCGACGAATTCCTCACGCACCTGCGGGTGCTGCGTGAGCAGGGTGGGTGGGATTTGTCGCAGGCCAGTGAGTTCCTGCTCGTCGCCGCCACCCTGTTGGACCTGAAATCGGCGCGCCTGCTGCCGCAGCTGGAGACGCAGGACGAGGAAGACCTGGCGCTGATCGAGGCTCGCGACCTGCTCTTCGCACGGCTGCTGCAATATCGCGCCTTCAAGCGCATTGCCGCCGAGTTCGAGGAGCGGATGGTGCTGAACCGCGCGATGGTGGCCCGGCGGGCGGGCGTCGATCCCCGATTTGAACGCCTGCTGCCCGAGCTCATCATCGGGATCACCCCCGAACAGCTGGCGATGATCGCTGCCCGGGCGATGACCCCCAAAGTGGTCCCGACCGTGGGCGTCGACCACTTGCACGCGCCAGCGGTCAGCGTCCAGGAGCAGGCCGCGATCATCGGCGAGCGGCTGCGTCGCCACCAGGTGGCGACCTTCCGGGCCTTGGTCGCCGACGCCGAATCGACGCTGGTCATCGTGGCCCGGTTCCTGGCCCTGTTGGAGCTGTATCGGGAGCAAGAGGTCTCCTTCGAGCAGGCGGAGGCGTTGGGGGAGCTGACGATTCGCTGGGTCGGTAGCGGCGACGGGGCGATTAGTGTCAGCGATGAATTCGATGATCCCGACGACGAGCCGGCCGCTGTGGCCGCACGGCACCAGGTGGAGGCCCCGTGAGCGAGCACGTACCCGAAGGGCACCAGATGGAGGGTGCGGCGCTCGCTGCAGCCAGCGGGGAGGCCGACGAGGTCGCCGGTGCCGACGATGAGGGTCCGCTGGTCCTGGACGTCGACGCCATGCCCGGGGGCGCCAAGGGCGCTATCGAGGCCATCCTCATGGTGATCGACGAACCGGTGGCCGCCGTGGCCTTGGCGACGACGCTGGAGATCCCGCTCGCCCAGGTGCAGGAGCATCTCGCGGCACTGGTCACCGACTATCGGGGCCGCGGGTTCGCCTTGCGCGAGGTTGCCGGGGGCTGGCGCATCTACAGCCGTCCCGAGTTCGCGCCGGCCGTCGAGCGGTTCATCATCGACGGCGCGACCGCGAAGCTCACGCAGGCCGCGCTCGAGACACTCGCGGTCATCGCCTATCGCCAGCCCATCTCTCGGGGACGGGTGGGCGCGGTGCGCGGGGTCAATGTCGACGGCGTCGTGCGTACCCTGATCGCCCGCGGCCTCATCGAAGAGGTCGGCAGCGATCCCGAATCCGGCGCCATCCTCTATGGCACCACCGACTACTTCCTCGAACGATTAGGTCTGCGCGATATGACACAGCTTCCCGCCCTGGCTCCCTACCTGCCCGACGTCGACATCCTCGACGAGTTGGCCGAACAGGGTCGGGTATGACGCCCCCCGCCCCCCGCGGGGGCGCCGGCGCGCCGCGCGGCGGCTCCGGGAAGCGCGGCGGCTCGGGCAGGCCGTGCGCCTCCTGGTACTGCATGATCTCGCGGTGCGCGCGGCGCAGGGCGAAGTCGAGAAACTCGATGGGATCGGCCAGCGCCGGGTGGGCCATGCGCTGGAAGCTGGCCGCCACCGACTGCGCGACGATCTGCGCGGCCACCTCACCGCGAAGATGGCCGCCCATGCCGTCGGCCACCAGCATCAGCAGGCTGTCGCGGGTGAAGCAATACCCCATCCGGTCCTGATTGACCGAGCGCGCGCCGATGGCGGTGTCCTGATAGATCGAGAACCTCATGACCTACGGCGCGTACGAAGCGCGACCTGTGGCACATGCGCTCGCTGCTGCACACCGAGCCGGTGGACTTCCTGATCGGCAGCACCTACGGCAAGTACCTCGAGCGTGACTGCAGCGTGCCGCTGGTGCGTCTCTCGTTCCCGATCTTCGACCGCCACAACTACCACCGCTTCGCGACCTGGGGTTACAGGGGCGCGCTGTGGCTGCACACGATGCTGCTGGACGAGTTCTTCGAGACCTGTCTCTTATACACATCTGACGCTGCCG
>CALLZC010000012.1 GCA_937858995.1 uncultured Nostocoides sp. | reverse complement strand
GTCCCAGTCCGCGCTGCTCATCTTGAAAATCAAGTTGTCGCGGATGATGCCGGCATTGTTCACCAAGACCACGGGCGCCCTCCTGGACCAGTCGCTCGGCGATCCCCAGCCCGATGCCCCGCGAGGCTCCGGTGACGAGGGCGACGCGGTCGTGGTGTCGGTTGCTCATGGCCGGCACTTCACCACGGCACGCGGCGCGCGTCAATGTGCGCGAATCGCGCGGGCCGGGCGTCGGTACGGCAAACTGGTGCGCTATGGGCGACGTCAGGCAGCACGGGGTGTTGGCGCATCCCTACGATGTCGCCGCGATCCCGCTGACCGATGGGGTCACCGAAACCGCGCTGCGTCTGATGGAGGCGGCGGCGGACGCCTTCGCCGACAAGGGATTCCATGCCACGACCACCCGGGATATCGCCGGACGCGCCGGGCTCTCACCGGCCGGGGTCTATGTGCACTTCGCCTCCAAGGAGGACCTGCTCTTCTCCATCTGCGAACGTGGGCACGCCGCAGCGCGCGACATGCTGGTCGCGTCGGTCGCCTCGAGCCAGAACCCCTCGGACGCCTTGGCCGCGATCCTGGTCAACTTCTCGCGCTGGCATGCAGAGGCCTATCGCGTGGGACGCATCGTGCAGTACGAGTTCGGCCACCTGACCCCGGCGCACCGCGAGATCGTCATGGACTTGCGCCGGCAGATCGACGCGGTGGTGCGCTCGGTGCTCGCGGACGGGGTGGCCCGCGGCGAGTTCCGGGTGGAGGACGTGCCGCATACCGCCCTGGCCCTGATGTCGCTCTGCATTGATGTGGCGCGTTGGTACCAACCGGGTATCAAGCGCACGCCGCAGGAGATCGGTGAGACCAATGCCGAGTTGGGGTTGCGACTCGTGGGCGCCCGCTGAGGCGGTCTTTCCCGACCCGCCGCACGCTCTGCCGCGGCGCGCCGTAGGCTGAATTCACGTGAGCACCTTCCTGGCCGATCAGCCCATCCTGCTGCTCTTCGGCCTCCTTGCGGTCGGGACCCTGTTCGGGCGGGTACGGATTCGCGGTGTCGGGCTCGGGCCGGCTGGGGTCTTGTTCGCCGCCCTCGCCTGCTCCGCCCTCGACCCTCGGTGGGCGGTCCCCGAAGTCGTCGGCACCCTGGGACTGGCGCTTTTCGCCTATACGGTCGGCATCGTGGCCGGCCCCTCATTCTTCGGCGGGCTACGCCGCGGTGCGCGCCCGATCCTGCTCGTTGCCCTCGCGCTGGCCGCCCTCGGCCTGCTGACCTGGGCCCTCGGCTCCGCGCTCGGGTTCTCCCCGGGCACCACGGCGGGGCTGTATGCCGGGGCCAACACCAACACGCCGGGGCTCGCCGCGGCCGTGGTGCGCCTGGACGGCTCCCCCGAACCGACCGTCGGCTATGCGCTCAGCTATGTCGGCGGGGTCTTGATCATGCTGCTCAGCGCCGCGTCGATCCTGCGACGCTCCCGGGCGGTGCCGGACCCGGAGGGTGCAAGCCAGCAGCCGGAGGTGACCACCGCCACCATCGAAATCACCCATGACAATGTGATGGAGATCCGAGAACTGCGCCGCACGCCATACGGCGAAGTGCTCTTTTCGCGGCACCGAACCCCCGACGGCGAGATCCACATGGCGGCGGGATCCACGGTGTTGCGGCCCGGGGACCTGGTCCACATCATCGGCGCCCAGGCCAGCGTGGATCATTTGACCAAGCAATTGGGTCGCACCAGCGATGTGGTGCTGACCTGGGAGCGCGACGAGTTGGACTTCCGGCGGATCGTGGTGTCCAACAAGGCGCTCTTCGGCAAGACCATCGGCGAGTTGCAGCTGTGGGATCGGTTCATGGCGACGGCCACCCGGGTTCGGCGGGCGGATCAGGACTTCCTGGCCACGCGGGAGTTGCAGGTGCAACCCGGCGATCGGATCCGGGTCACCGCCCCGGCCGCCCAGATGCCCCAGGTCGCCAAATATCTCGGTGACTCCGAGCACGCCATCTCCGATATCAACCCCCTGGGGCTGGCCACGGGTATGACGCTGGGCCTGCTCCTGGGCGCCATCCCGTTCGTGGTGCCCGGACTGGGCGAGTTGCGGCTCGGTTCCGCCGCCGGCCCCCTGCTCGTCGGGCTTGTCGTTGGCCGGCTCGGGCGCACCGGCCCGATGTTGTGGACCCTCCCCCACGCGGGCGCGGAGACCCTGACCCAACTCGGGTTGCTGCTCTTCCTCGCGTATGCCGGGGGCCGCGCCGGCTCGCAGGTCGTCGCCGCGATCACCTCGCCGCTGGGCGTCAAGCTCGTGCTGGCCGGGCTGGTGATCTCCGCAGCCCATGCCGCGGTGCTCGTCGCGGGAGCGCGGTGGCTCGCGTTGAGCGGGCCACGAACGGCAGGTCTGATGGCCGGATCGCAAACCCAGCCGGCGATCTTGGCCTATGCCAACGAGAACAGCGCCCACGACCCTCGGGTGACCTTGGGCTATGCCCTGGTCTACCCGGTGGCCATGGTCGTCAAGATCGTCATGTGTCAGGTCCTGACCATGATCTGAGCCATCGCCGTGGCGGGACCGTCCGCGTGTCGTGTCGACGGGCTCGCACGGCTCCGGGCTTGCCCTGTCGCCGCCTGGGCTGGACCTCTAGTCGCGCGTGAGCTTGCGATAGGTCACGCGGTGCGGACGGGCGGCTTCCTCACCCAGCCGCTCGATCTTGTTCTTCTCGTAAGAATCGAAGTTGCCCTCGAACCAGAACCAGCGGGCCGGGTCGTCGTCCGTGCCCTCCCAGGCCAGGATGTGGGTGGCCACGCGGTCCAGGAACCAGCGGTCGTGACTGATGACGACCGCGCATCCCGGGAAGTCGAGCAGGGCGTTCTCCAGCGAGCCGAGAGTCTCGACATCTAGGTCATTGGTGGGCTCGTCGAGCAGGAGCAGGTTGCCACCAAGCTTCAGGGTCAAGGCGAGGTTGAGGCGGTTGCGCTCGCCACCGGAGAGGATGCCCGTCTTCTTTTGCTGGTCGGGACCCTTGAAACCGAACTGCGACACATAGGCGCGGGAGGGGATCTCCACCTGACCGACCTTGATGTGATCCAGACCGTCGGAGACGACCTCCCACAGCGTCTTGTCGGGGTCGAGGCCGCTGCGGCCCTGGTCGACATACGCGATCCGCACGGTTTCACCGACCCGAACCACGCCGTCATCCGCCTCTTCGAGTCCGACGATGGTCTTGAACAAGGTGGTCTTGCCGACTCCATTGGGGCCGATGACGCCCACGATGCCATTGCGGGGCAGGGTGAACGACAGGTCGTCGATGAGCACCCGCTCGCCAAAGCCCTTGACCAGGTCGCGCACCTCGATCACCTGCGAGCCCAATCGGGGGCCGGGCGGGATCGCGATCTCCTCGAAATCCAGCTTCCGCGTGCGCTCGGCCTCGGTCGCCATCTCTTCGTAGCGCGCCAGCCGGGCCTTGGACTTGGCCTGTCGGCCCTTGGCGTTGGAGCGCACCCAGGCCAGTTCCTCGGCGAGCCGTTTGGCGAGCTTGGCGTCCTTCTTGCCCTGGACCTCCAGGCGGGCGTGCTTCTTCTCCAGGTAGGTGGAGTAGTTGCCCTCGTAGGGGTAGGCGCGCCCGCGGTCGAGTTCGAGGATCCACTGGGCGACGTTGTCCATGAAGTAGCGGTCGTGCGTCACCGCGACGACACAGCCCGCGTAGGCGGCCAGGTGCTGTTCGAGCCACAGGACCGACTCCGCGTCCAGGTGGTTGGTGGGCTCGTCGAGGAGCAGCAGGTCCGGCTTCTGCAGGAGCAGTTTGCACAGGGCAACCCGGCGCTTCTCGCCACCGGAGAGCACCGAGACGTCGGCGTCCGGCGGTGGGCAGCGCAAGGCATCCATGGCCTGCTCGAGCTGGGAGTCAAGATCCCAGGCGTCGGCGGCGTCGATCTTTTCCTGCAGTTGTCCCATCTCGGCCAACAACGCATCGAAGTCGGCGTCGGGGTCGGCCATCAGCTCGGAGATCTCGTTGTAGCGATCGAGCGCCACCTTGATCTCACCGGCCCCCTCCTGCACATTGCCCAGGACGGTCTTGGTCTCATCGAGCTGCGGTTCCTGCATCAGGATGCCGACGCTGTAGCCCGGGGTCAGCCGGGCCTCCCCATTGGACGCTTGCTCGATCCCGGCCATGATCTTCAGGACCGTCGACTTGCCCGCCCCATTGGGCCCGACGACCCCGATCTTGGCGCCGGGCAGGAAGGAGAGGGTGACGTCATCGAGGATGACCTTGTCACCGTGCGCCTTGCGGGCGCGCGAGAAGACGTAAATGAACTCGGGCATGGGGCCAGGTTATCGGGGCCGGTTGGCGGCGACCGAATCGAGCAGCTATCCACAGCCCGGGTGACTGCTTCGGGTTGTCCACAGGTTTCGACCGGCCACTGGCGCGGCCCTGGCGAGCTGGTCAGGCTGGACGCGGCGGGGCAACGGCCTCGCCGCCAGCCAGCACGTAGGGGATGAGAGCACATGCACGAACCAATCGTCACCATCAGCGGCAATGTCGTCGCGGACCCGGACGAGCGGGTCAGCGCCAGCGGGCGCCCGTTCACGGTCTTCCGGATCGCGACCAATATCACCCGCCGGCTCGCCGACGGCAGCTTCGAGGACCTGCGCACCGAGTATTTCCGGGTCTCGACCTTCGGCAACCTGGCGACCAATGTCGCGGCCTCGATCTCTAAGGGACAGCGCGTCCTGGTCCACGGCAAGCTGCGCGCCCAGACGTATGTCCGCCCGGACGGCTCGGAGGGGGCGAGCATCGAGATCACCGCCAGCATGGTGGGGCACGACCTCACCTTCGGGTGGGCGGACTTCCACAAGGGCCGCGCCGCGCGTGAAGACCCGAACGATCCGCAAAATGATGAGGTTGTGCGCCAAGCCCGGGCGCAAGACTGCGGGAGCGACGACGCTCGCGGTTGGGGAAGCAGCGATTCCCAGGACTGGAATCCGAGCTATGTCGAGGCCAATGGCTCGTCGGGACTGTTCGGAGCCACCCTGGCAGCCGCCGCGGGCGCTCAGGCGCAGCCCGATACCGCCGGCGATGCAGCGGGCACCGCCGGGCCGGCCGGCGAGGCAATCGATCCGCACGCCCCAGAGGCGGGCGATGACCTCGACGATGCGGACGACTTGGCGGACTCGACACCCGCGGAGCCCGAGTCCGCGCTGGTCTAGACGCCGGCGCCGGTGTGGGAGTCGTCGCTGGTATGGGGATTCGGCGCTGACTCTTGGAGGCCAGCGCTGACGCCCCTTCGGACAGCTAGCGGCGGGTCCCGGCGGCGAGCGCGAGTTCGGTGCGGGTCTCGCGATGGCGAGCCAGGACGGCCGACATCGGGTCGATGATGACGCGGTCCGCGACGGCACCGATCCCTTCCTCGAGCTGCTTGCG
>CALLZC010000011.1 GCA_937858995.1 uncultured Nostocoides sp. | reverse complement strand
GCGGGCAATCGCCTCGGCGCCCGCGCCGAACCCGGTGCTCGCCCCGACTTCTTGGCGGCCCAGGAGGTGCTCCGGCTGCCCTATGACAGCGGCATCGGCGCCGGCAGTGGAGACGGAGTTCGTGCTTATGGCCGACGACGACTTCATTTTCCTGCCGGACTTCGACATCGCGCGCGCGGTGGCCTATCTGCGGCGCAATCCGGAAGTCGATCTCGTCGGCGGGCGGGTTGTGAACCTGCCGCAGCTCGCGGCAACCGACTACACCGCCACCCGCCTGTATGCCCGGCCCGCCATCCCCCGGGCGCATCAGGGGAGCATCATCGATGGGCTGCCGGTGCGTCACAAGGTGGCCAACTTCTATCTTGCGCGGACCGCGGCGGTGCGCGCCGTCGGCTATGACCCCGCACTGAAGCGGATGGATCACGCGGACTTCTTCACCTCGGCATACGGCCGGCTGGTGTGCGTGGAGGATCACTCGTGGTTCTGCCTGCATGACAAGACCCGCTTCGATCGGCACTATCTGGCGCACCGGGAGGACCTAGGCGCAGATCTGACATATGTCGCGGCGAAATGGGGCCCGCCGCAGGACGTGCCAGCAGTGCGCGAGGACCTGTCGGAGGAGGTGCGGAATCTGCTGCACGAGAACGCGATTCGCCTGGTGGCCGGCGATGCCGGATTGGCCGTGGGGACCGGGTTCGAGGGCACGCTGATCGCGTGGAGCCCCGCGGCGGACGAACTTGGGGCCGCATTGCGCGCGGCAGGATGGGCGCCCGCGGGTGCGCGGCGGCTGCACCATCGGGTCTGGGGTCCCGTCCGCCTGCGCACCGCTCCCGCCATCGCCACCACACCGCCGCACCCCGCGGCGGCCGCTGCTGGTCAGTGGCAGCTCGCGCCGCGCGTCGCCGCGATCGAGTCCGGTGCGCACGTGATCGCGGCGCCCCTGCCCGACGGGCCGGCGCTGGTCCTCTCCCCCGTCGCCGAGGCCGTATGGCGAGTGCTCACCCCAGCCGGCGCCACACCGCAAGAGATCCTCGACGCCATCACCGACGAGGACTCCCCGCCGGATGCCGCCGCTGCCCTCGACCGGACGTTGGCTGAGCTGGCCGCCCTCGGCCTCCTGCTCCCACCCCCCGTCGAAAGGGCACTCTGACCCCGTCTGGGTCCTGCGCGCAGCGCGGGAGAGGGCACTCTGACCCCGTCGAGAGGGCAAATATTAGGCGCGGGCGACGACGGGCCCAGGCCAGGGGCGACGATGACGCGGTCGATGTGCTCGGACAGCACGTTGATGCCGCGGGAACTGAGGCCCTCGTCGGTGACCAGGATGTCCACGCGGTCTAAGGCCACGATGGTGCCGCGACCGACGACGCCCCACTTCGTGTGATCGGCGGTGACGCACACCGTGCGAGCGCACTCGATGAGCGCTCGATTTGTTTCTGCCTCAACGAGATTCGGTGTCGTGAGGCCGACCCGTTCATCGAGGCCGTGGACGCCGAGGAAGAGCAGGTCCACGTGCAGCGTGCGCAGCGCGCCGACGGCGATCGGACCGACGAGCGCCTCGGAGGGGGTCCTGGTGCCGCCGGTGAGAACGACCGTCTGCCCGGCGGCCTCGGCGCTGTCGGCCAGCAATTGCGCGGCGGGCAGCGAGTTGGTGACGATCGTGATGCCCGCGATCGAGCGCAACTCACGCGACAGCGCCATCGTCGTGGTGCCGGCCGAGACGGCGATCGAACTGCCGGGCTTCACCAAGGCCGCGGCCTGTGCCGCGATGGCCGCTTTGGCCTCCAACATCAGCCGCGATTTCGCCCCGAACCCGGGCTCCTCCGTCGCCGGCGCCAGCGGGGCCAACCCCTGCGCGTGATCGAGGGAGACGGCGCCGCCGTGCACGCGTTCCAGCAGCCCACGGCGAGCCAATGCCTCGATGTCGCGACGGACCGTCATATCCGAGACGCCGAGGGCAGTCACGAGGTCGGCAACTCTGACGGCTCCGGAATCGTTGAGGCGGCCTCGACGATGTCGGTGAGCACGGCGCGCCAGGTGTCGTCATCGCAGCGCGTCCCCGCATACCAGGCGCCACCATCGCCGAGTCGGCGGCGGGTCAAGGCGGGCCGCCCGGCGAGCTGAGCCTCGGCATACGTGATCAGTACCTCGGCGTGGATGGCGGTCGCGAACTCGCTCCACCGCGATCCGGTGCCGCGCGAGAGGGCGATCTGCTGCCCGTCGAGCAGCGGCGCGAGTTCCTCGACCCGGATGCCGAGCAGGTCGGCGAAGGCTCCGGGATAGCCCCCGAGGCGGACGTGATCGCACTCATCGACCAGGCCGGAGACGTAGGTCACGAGCAGTTGCGCACCATCCTCGGCGGCCTTGCGGAGGTTGGCTGCGTCGGCGTCACTGACGAGATAGAGCGTGGGCACGACGATGACGTCGTAGCCGCGGAGATCGGCGCTCGGGTGGACCACATCGGCCGTGATGCCCCGTTCGCGCAGCAGCCGATGGACGAGTTGAGCGATCTCGGGGTAGTCGACACCGGTGCTCGGCATGGCTGGCCCCATCCACGCCCACTGAGCCTGGAAGTCATAGGCGATGGCGACCCGGGCGTCCACCGCGGAGCCCTTGAGTTCCCCGAGGGAGTCAGTTCAAAGGAGAACACCCATGGCCCGTCCTCGGACCTTCGAGGAGTACCTCGCCTCCCTCGTCCCCCCGTCGGTGACGGGCGTCAACCGCCGCACTCTCCTGGCCGGCGGCGTGTCGCTGAGCGCCCTCGCCCTGGCGGGATGTGGCGGTGACGGCGACAGCGCGAGCACCAGCACCGGTGGAGCGAGCAGCGCCGCGACCGGCTCGGTCAGCCTCGGCTCCAATCAGTCCGATGCCGTGCCGAAGGCCGCCATCCAGTCGGTGATGGACTCCTTCCAGAAGGCCAACAACGGGCTGACCGTCAAGATCAACACCGTCGACCACAACACCTTCCAAGAGAACATCAACAACTATCTCCAAGGTTCCCCGGACGATGTGTTCATGTGGTTCGCCGGCTACCGCATGCGCTTCTTTGCCTCCCAGGGGCTCGCCGGTGACACCTCCGACGTCTGGTCGGGCATGCAGGGCCTGAACGACGCACTGAAGAAGTCCTCCACCGGCGATGACGGCAAGCAGTACTTCATACCCTCGACCTACTACCCCTGGGCGCTCTTCTACCGCAAGTCGGTGTGGGAGGAGAAGGGCTACGAGATCCCGAAGACCCTGGATGAGCTCAAGACCCTCGGCGCGAAGATGAAGAGCGACGGCCTGGCGCCGATCGCCTTCGGCGACAAGGACGGCTGGCCCGCCATGGGCACCTTCGACGCGATCAACATGCGGGTCAACGGCTCCGACTTCCACGTCAACCTCATGGCGGGCAAAGTGGACTGGGCCGGCGATCAGGTCAAGAAGACCTTCGACACCTGGAAGGGCCTGCTCGAACTGCACCAGCCCGACAGCCTCGGGCGCACCTGGCAGGAGGGGGCGCAGAGCCTGCAGCAGAAGAAGTCCGGCATGTACCTGCTCGGTATGTTCGTGGCCCAGCAGTTCGAGAAGGGCGCCGAGCAGGACGACCTCGACTTCTTCACCTTCCCCGAGATCGACTCCACCATTGGTGCCGACGCGATCGAAGCGCCGATCGACGGCTACATGATGAGCGCCAACCCCAAGAACGAAGCCGGCGCCAAGGCGTTGCTCGGTTTCGTCGGCGGAGCCGAGGCGCAAGGCCTGGCCGTCGCATCCGACCCGAGCGTCATCGCCACCAATAGCGATGTCGACACGGCGGGCTACACCGCATTGCAGAAGAAGGCGGTCGAGTTCGTCGCGTCGGCGAAGTCCATCGCCCAGTTCATGGACCGCGACACCCGCCCCGACTTCGCGTCGACGGTGATGATCCCGGCCATCCAGGAGTTCATCAAGAACCCCAACGACATCGACGGCCTGACCAAGAACATCCAGGCCCAGAAGGTCAGCATCTTCGGTTCCTGACCGCCGCCGCGTATGCCGTGCCGACCCGGTGGGCGGCACGGCATACGGGAATGTGCTGTGAGATTAAGGGGTTCACGCGTGGCGCGCTACCCACCCTTCTGGCCGGCGGTGCGGCACAACCTGAGCTGGCTCGCCGTGACCTTCTTTATCTCCACTCCTCTCGGCATGTTCCTCGCCGTGCTGCTGGATAAGGAGATGCGCGCCTCGCGGGTCTATCAGACCGCCTTCGATCTCCCGGTCGTGCTCTCGCTGGCGCTCGTCGGGTTCATCTGGCAGCTGATCTATAGCCGCGACCAGGGCCTGATCAATGGCCTGACCGGCTCGACGATCGACTGGTATGGCGACCCGACATACAACCTGTGGGCCGCGCTGGTGGCCGCGTGCTGGCGGCATACGGGCTACATCATGCTGCTCTACTTGGCCGGACTGAAGGGTGTGGACCCTTCGCTGCGGGAGGCCGCGCGGGTCGATGGCGCCAGCGAGCGGACGACCTTCTTCAAGATCGTCTTCCCCGTGCTCGCCCCCATCAACATCATTGTGCTGGTCGTCTCGGTCATCGAGGCGTTGCGCGCCTTCGACCTCGTGTGGGTCATCAACAAGGGCCGCAACGGTCTGGAGCTGATCGCCACGCTGGTCACCCAAAATATCGTCGGCGAAGCCAGTCGCATCGGTTTCGGTTCGGCCCTGGCCACGATCATGTTGTTGATCTCCTCGGTCTTCATCGTTATCTACCTGCGGATCGTCATGAGGGAGCAACAGCGATGAGCAGCACCCAGATCGCACGACCCGAGGCGCAAGCCCCGCAGCAGCTGAAGGTTTCCAAGGTCGCCACCGGTTCGGGAATCGCCGGTCGCCCGACGCAGATCTTCCTGGCGATCGTGGCGGTGCTGTGGTTCTTCCCGGTGTTCTATGCCGTCCTGAACAGCTTCCGTGACTACGCCTACACCTCCGAGAATGGGTATTTCTCGTTCGGTGGCTTCACCCTGGAGAACTACAAGGACGCGTGGGAGCGCGCGAGCTTCGGCCATACGCTGCTGAACTCGCTCAAGATCACGGTTCCCGCCGTGCTGCTGACCCTGTTTTTGTCGTGTTGCGTGGCCTTCGTCGTCTCCCGCTTCTCGTGGCGGTTCAATCTCGCGCTGCTCGGCCTGTTCACCGCCGCCAACCTGCTGCCGCCGCAGGCCCTGCTCATCCCGGTGTATCGCATGTTCCGGCTCATCCCGTTGCCGGAGTGGCTGAGCGAATCGGGAAGCCTGCTCAACTCGCATCTCGGGCTGGTCTTGGTCAATGTGGCCTTCCAGACCGGCTTTTGCGCCTTCGTGCTGTCCAACTACATGAAGACCATCCCCCGCGAGCTCTATGAGTCGGCCGTCGTCGACGGAGCGAGCGTCACCCGCCAGTTCTTTGGCCTGACCCTGCCGCTATGCCGCCCCCCGCTGGCCGCGCTGGCGACCTTGGAGACGACCTGGATCTACAACGAGTTCTTCTGGGCGACGGTGCTGCTGCAGCAGGGCGACAAGTTCCCGGTGACCAGTTCGCTGAACAACCTGCGCGGCGAGTTCTTCACCGACAACAACCTCGTCGCGGCCGGTTCGGTGCTCGTCGCGCTGCCGACCCTGATCATCTTCTTCCTGCTCCAGAAGCAGTTCGTCTCGGGCCTGACCCTGGGAGCGACGAAGGGCTGATCGGGCCGGCGGGCGACCAACTCAGCACAGGCTGCGTTCAGGTCCACATGATGCATCATGTGGACCTGAACGCAGCCCCTGCTAGCAGAGGTTAGATCTGGGGGCGGCCGGCATACACGCGGTAGAGGCCGTATGCCGCGGCCGCGCACAGCAGGTGCCACGCGGCGTGTCCCTGGACCACCGAGTGCGGATCGCACCACGGCCCACCGGTTTTCGACAGCGACCAGATCCCCAGGGCCAACACCATCGCGCCGAGGGCAGCGAGCAGCCAGCGGCGATCCAGACCCGCTTCCCCAGTCCTGGACGCCCGCCGGGCCAAGCGCGCCTCGATCGCCAGGGCCGACAGCAGGGTCGCCGCAAAGGCGGCATTCCCGGAGTGCTCCACCCAGGGCAGCCGCCCGCCGTGCAGGAAGGCCACCTCCTGGGCGAGCACGGCCAGCACGAAAACCGCAGGCACTGCATACGCGGCGGCGCGCGGGGTCAGGCGCGCCACGGCATACGCGAGGGCGAAGCTGCTCAGCAGGAACATGCTGCTGAGGTCGAGGATCCCGCCGAGCTCGCTCTGGGTGGCGTGCATCGCCGCGCTGCCTGGCCCCAGGGTGACCACGATCAGCGCGTATGCCGTGGCGAGCCCCACCCCGAGGCCGGACCGGGACGATCGGGCGCGGCGACGACGCGCGTCCCCGGCGACGGCCAGCCCCGCAAAGACGAACCCGAGATTGCTCAGCGTATTGGCCGGCTGGCGGAAGAAGGCATCGAGGGCCTGCTCGCAAAACTCGATCCCCCGCGCCGCATCCGGTCCCAACCATCCGTACGCCACGGCGAGCACGAACCCGGTGCACCCGATCAGGGCCCAGACGGCGACGGCAAGGAACACGCTCGCAGGATAGGGGCAGTTGGCTGCCGCGCCAGGTGGTGGTGCAGCTCACGATCGCGCGCCGGGCGATTCCCGGGGACCGCACTGCATACGCACGAGGGGCCCCACTAGAGTCGGGAGGTATCCGGTATGCGGCGGGCGCCCTCGCGGCATACGAGAAGACCACGACACAAAGAGGTTCGAGGCCCGTGAGTACTACCCCCGTCAAAGTTGCCGTCACCGGTGCCGCCGGGCAGATCGGCTACAGCCTGCTCTTCCGCCTCGCGAGCGGAGCGCTGCTCGGCCCGGACACCCCGATCGAGCTGCGGCTGCTGGAGATCACGCCCGCGCTGAAAACGCTCGAGGGGGTCGTCATGGAACTCGACGACTGCGCCTTCCCGACCCTGGCCGGGGTCGAGATCGGCGACGACCCGAATGTCGTCTTCGACGGCGTCAACCACGCGCTGCTCGTCGGCGCCAGGCCGCGCGGCCCGGGCATGGAGCGCGGCGATCTGCTCGAGGCGAATGGCGGGATCTTCGCGCCCCAGGGCAAGGCCCTCAACGCGCATGCCGCCGACGATGTGCGCATCACGGTGACCGGCAACCCCGCGAACACCAACGCCCTGATCGCCATGAGCAACGCCCCCGATATCCCCGCGGAGCGGTTCTCGGCGCTCACCCGCCTAGATCACAATCGCGCCATCTCGCAGCTCGCCGCCAAGCTGGGCGTCCCGGTGACCGAGATCCGTCGGATGACGATCTGGGGCAACCACTCGGCGACGCAGTATCCCGACCTCTTCCACGCCGAGGTCGCGGGGCGCAATGCGGCCGAGGCGGTCGGTGACCAGGACTGGTTGGCCAACACCTTCATCCCGACCGTGGCCAAGCGTGGCGCCGCGATCATCGCCGCCCGCGGCTCCTCGTCCGCCGCCTCGGCCGCCTCCGCGACCATCGACCACGCCCGCAGCTGGATCGAGGGCACCGCCGACGGCGACTGGGTCTCGATGGCGGTGGCCTCCGACGGCTCGTATGGCGTGGCCGAGGGCCTGATCTCCTCCTTCCCCGTCACCATCAGCGATGGCCAGTGGTCGATCGTCCAGGGCTTGGAGATCGACGACTTCTCGCGCGGGAAGATCGACGCCTCGGTGGCCGAGCTCGCCGAGGAACGCGACGCCGTCCGGGCGCTCGGCCTGATCTGAGCCCCGCCCCCCTCGACTAACTTCTGCTAGACGCTCTCGGCCGGTGCCGCCTACCTCCCCCTCGACGTGCAGAACCCACCTGATCGCAACCTGTTCATGGTGCAGGACAGCGGCGCAGTGGCGCTGCTCGCGTCCGACGAAGGAGGGACGGCGGCCGGGTCGGTCCCCGTCGTCGATCTCGCCCGGTCGCAGGGGGTGCCCGTCTCCCGCCCATGCCCTGGGGACGGAGGGCTCCGCGCTCGACGTCGCGTACGTCATGTACACCTCGGGGTCCCCCGGCCGACCCAAGGGCACCGAAGCATCCGGGACATCGAAGACACGCTCACACGCGCCCGGGCCCACGCGTGCCCACGGCATGAATGTCACGATCATGCGGGAGAGGGGTCGCGGACTGTGTCCCTTCTGATACCAGCGATCGACCGGCATGGCTGCCCCGACCTCCTCAGTAGGGCGATCAGTGCTCGCGCTCTCACCGACATCCTGCGGCGACGATCTGCGGCGACGATTCACCCCCGATCTCGATCAGCCACCGTCGACCCTGCCGCCGACCGCCCCACTGCACGCCGGTGTTCACGGCCGGCGGCCGACCCCCGCTGAACAGGACGAGATCGGGCGTTTGTATGAACGGATCGAGGACGACGCCGAGGCCCTGAATACCCGGATCCGCGCCCTCCTCGACGGCCTCTCCTACTGAGAAGGAGTACCAGGCGACGGGCCTTCGTCGAGTGACCTCAGTTCCGCGCGAACTCCGCTTCGTCACGGCGTCCTACCTCCGCTAACCGGTTCGCGTAGTTGTTCAACGCCATAGCCAGGTCGGGGGTGTACGCCGCCGAGTTCGCCTCCGCCAACACCCCGGCGCAGGCGAGGGCCTCGTCCGCCGGGGCCAGCGCCTCCGCCCGCCGGATCGCGTAACTGTTCAACACCTCAGCCAGATCGGGGTTTTGCGTTCCGGTTGGCGGAGGTGCGGCGGCAGGAGGAAGCCCAGGCCTCGGCCGAGGAGGCAGTCACGGCGTATCGGGTGCTGGCGGAGGCGTCGTCAGCGGCGGGGTGCTCATTGATCGATCCTCTTGAGGATCGCCCGCGACGGATCCCAAGCCGCCACCGTCCTGGGCATGAAGAGCCGCCGGCGTCGAAGTTTCGCCTGGGCTTTCCTCTTGCACCTCGCCCCGCCGTGGACATACCCTGTATTCTTATTTGGATTCGCCAGAGACAGGCGAGACGAGGAAGTGGGAGGGTGGAACATGAGGATCTCACGGCTCGGGCTCGGGATCCTGCTTGCGTTAGGACTCGGGGCGACTGCCGCGCCCGGTTATGCTACTCACGGTATACCTCAGAACTTTGGGGGGAGCCATCTGTCAGAGAACTCGCCGTTGTCCTGGCCGCTCAACTCGGAAGTCGTGAACGCTCCCTTCACAACGGAGGCGGCAGCTATCGCTTCCTCGCTGGGGCAGCCTGTTCCCATAACGGAGAAGGAACTTCGTCTCCAGAAACTAGCAGAGTCAGTTGGTGAAGATCTTTCAGCGGAGCCCAGCGTAACGGGATTTTGGGTCACTCGCACACCAGACTGGCATTTGGCTATCGGGGTTCGCTCAGGCGCCAACCGCACAACGCTACAGTCGCTGCTTCCTTCGACGTTGGCCGACAATGTTGTTTTCGTTGAGCAGACCTACTCAGAAGAGGAGCTTGCAAAGATTGCCGCCCAGCTCCGCAGTACCATCGGCAACACGGTCGCCGACTTCGCCGTCAGCGTGAACGTGCCAGACCAGAAAGTTGAACTGATAGTCGCGAACGCGGGGGATGCAGAAACTGGAACGCAAGCGTGGAAGCACAGCAAGTACTCCGGAAAGGCTGCCGATAATGTGGTGGTCCCGGTTGTAGATGCGGGGCTCATCCCAAAGCCCGCTGCGAATATCTACGCTGGTTTGGGGGCCACCGGATGCACGAGTGGTTTTACTGTCTATCATGCTCAATTGGGCGTACGCGGCGTCACAACCGCAGCACATTGCGGGAATTCTCAGACGGTTAGCGGAGTCGGCCTTACGTATAAGTGGGAGTACTTCAGTGGGGCGTCGGACGTACAGTGGCATACGGCATCCTCGGCGCATACGTTCCGCAACTTCGCTGCAGATGGGGTGAGCGATAGCACACCCTACTATCGAACGATTACTTCGACCACAAGCCGTCTAAGCCTTTTGCTCGGGGGTTCTTATTGCAAAACCGGGAAAACCACCGGTTACGGATGCGGGACCTTGAACTCGAGGACTGAGTACGCAAGTTGGGTGCCGAATGACACTCAAACATACCTCGCCATTGATAGTAGTTCAAGCTCATTCTGCATTGGTGGGGATAGCGGCGGACCGGTTTACCGTAGTTCAAGTGCCGTAGGCCTCGTGAGTGGCTGCACAACTAATGGTAGGCGCTTAATTGGAATGTCTATGGATGGATTCGCTGGGAAATCCATTGCCATCTCTACCTCGTAAGAACCTGAGCTGCCATCCGTTCCGCATGGTCCGGTTGGCGATCCTTTGTGGGACTATGGGCCTCATCGTCGGCTGCTCCGGTGATGATGTAGTCGTCTTAACATTGCCCCCCACGGACCAAGGGATGGCTGCCGAGATAGCTGGCACTCTTGGGTCGAGCGACGAAGGGTGCTTACTAATTGGGGATAATCTGGCAGTATGGCCTAGCGGAACGCGTTGGATCGATGGCCAGCTTGTGATTTCTCCCCAGGTGGCCTACTCCTTAGGGGATGCAATTCGCGGCGCGGGGGGGGAGGTTCCTTCCAGTACCGTTTCCGACATGCTTGACGAGGCGTCACGCTCAAAATGGAAGGACTGCAAGTCTTCTTCTGATCAAGTAACCATTTTTGTGCAGGATTTAGCCCGCAGTGGCGGGCCCTGACCCGAATCCCCGGCAGCTCCCGGTGGGGGTGACCCGTGGCTGGCGGGGTTTCTCGACCCGGGCGCACCAGCCGGTGCCATCCACGCTCTAGCTGCCCGCGATCGTCTGCGGCAGCTAGGAGTCGATTACACCGAGACCAGGACCGCGCAGGTGGACGCGGCGCTACCGGTGCTGGCGTCTTGAACGTGAACTGGCCGAACGACCCGGCCACACCTGGGCGGTAACGCAGCTGCTGGCTGGGAGGTGTGGGGGATGAGCGAGCCAAACGTTCCGCTGCACCCACGGGTCAAGACCCTGCTGGAGGAATGGGCCCTGCACCGAGGCGAGCAACCCACCCAGCTGCTCTTCGTCGACCGAGGCCGCCGCATCCCTCAGACACGAGTCGACGCCGCCGTGCGCCGGGCAGCGACCGCCGGCGGTCTGGGGCACGTCACCCCTCACCAACTCAGACACACCCTGGCTACCCAGGCCATCAACCGAGGCATGTCCCTGGAGGCCATCGCCGCCCTCCTCGGGCACACCTCGATGACCATGACGATGACCTACGCACGCATCGCCGACCGCACCGTGGCCCAGGAGTACTTCGCCGTCAGCGAGAAGGTCGAGGCCCTCTACGAACCGGCCCCCCTACCGGCCGAGGCCGAAGGCCCGAACATGCGCCAGCTGCGCGTCGAGACCAACCGGCGCCTGCTCGGCAACGGCTACTGCTCACGACCGGCCGAGCTCGGCTGCCGCTACGAAACCATCTGCGAAACCTGCAGCTTCTTCGCCCCCACCATCGCCTTCCGCGACACCCTCCAAAACCAGCACGACGACGCCCACGCACGCGGCGAGACCCACCGCCAAGACGTCTACGCCAACATCCTCAAACGACTCGACGAGCCAGCCACTTGACAAACATCACCCGCATAAGCCGCCGCTTTTTTCAGGAACTCCCGGTCCATCCGCAGCTCGGCGTTCTCCCGCCGTAACCGCTCCAGCTCGGCCCGCTCGTCGGCGTCCATCGCCTCGGGCGGGTCATCCATCCGTGAGCGCTCGATCGCGACCCACCGACCCAGCAACGCCTCCCCGACCCCGATATCTCGGGCGACCTCGGCAATGGTCCGCCCAGTGCCGATCACCAGATGAGCGGCCTCGCGCCGGTACTTCGGGGTGTAACTCTTCCTCTTTTGCACCCATGAGGGCATCCTTCCGTGCCAGGCCGAAACCTGACGATCAGGATGTCCACCGAACGGGGTCAACCTCAGGCTCGTCAAATCTGCGCACTGTGCAAGGTAGGCAGATTTGGCGAACCTGTGCTGAGTTGGGGGTAGCCCCGGGACGAACGAGTCAGACCTCGAGTCGCCCGCGCAGCAGGCTCTCGCCGGAGTGCGTCGGCTGGTCGTCGAAGGCTTCCTTGGAGATGTCGACGATGACATAGCCGCGCGCGATCAGGTCCGCCGAGACGGGGAAGCTGCGCTCACTCGCCTCGGACGGCAGGACCCCCAGCGAGATCATCCGTTCGAGATCGCTATTGATCAGCCACACCTCGAGATAGCCGTCCGCGGCATCCAGCGGTTCGACGTCCACCCGCAGATCGAGTTGGCCTTCATGCCGGTCGAGTCGGGCGATCCCGCGCTCCTGACCGGTGTCGAGGGTGGCCAGCGCCACATCGGCGACGGACGTGGTCGTAGGCTCAGCCACCCGGTTGATGAGCTGAAGACCGGCACCCCCAACCAGCACCCCGAAACCGGCGGCGGCGGCGAGCCAACGCACGGGGAGCCGACGGGCACGGACACTCGCCAAGCTGACGGGCTCCGAGACCCCCGGGCCGGCTGGCACCACCGGGGCGGCTGAGCCCACCGGGGCGGCTGGCACCACCGGGGCGGCTGACACCCCCGGGGCGGCTGAGACCACCGGGGTGATCACCTCTGTGGCCGCAATCTCGCGTTGGATCGCGGCCCACACGGCATCCGGGGCGGGTGTCACCGGTGCATCGGCGCGCACGGCGTGCAGGGTGCGCTCATAGGCGGCGACTTCGCCGCGGCATACGACGCAGTCGGCCACATGCTGGGCCACTTCATCCTGCGCCGGGGCACCGAGAGCGATGTCGATGAGCGCGTCCTGGTCGATGTGCTTCACGTTGTCACCTCCTCACGACGCCGGCGAAGTTGGATCAGGCCCCTGCGCAGATGGCTCTTGACCGTCCCCAGAGGCATGTTCAGATGCTGGGCTACATCTTCGTGGGTATGCCCATCAATTACCGCCAGGCGGATGATCGTGGCCCGCGGGTCGCCCAGGGCGGCCAGTTCGTGCGCGACGACGACCGCCTCGGTCACCGCATCGCTATGGCCGGGTTCGGTGAGGGATGCGGTATGCGCCAGGGCGGCCTGGGCGCGTCCGGCGCGGGTGCGCCCTTCGTAGAAGTCGGCGCAGCGGCGGCGGGTGATGGTCACGAGCCAGCCGGGGAGCGATCCCCCGTCCTCTCGCAAGGTATGCCGGCTGTGCCAGGCCGAGACGAACACTTGCTGGGTGACGTCCTGCGCGTCATGGTGGTTCCCCAGGAGGCGCAGCGCGAGTGAGTGCACGAGATCGGACCATCGGGTGTATGCCGCGGCGAGCGCCTCGGGATCGCCCGCGCGCAGGCGGGCCACGAGATCGTCCTCGATCACCGTGTCGTCGACGTCGCTGATCACGAATTCACTCTAGAGCGCGCGAGGCACGGGGCCGGCCCGGAGGCGCCGTTGGCAAACCTCCGGGCCGGATCGTTGGCTCAGAGATCCACCGGGCGCAGGACGGCGGTGATGCCGTGCGCGATCTGGCGGTTGCCCTTGTTGAGGTCCGTGGCGAAGGGGTTGACGAAGGCGTTGGCCGCGTTCATGTCCTTATCCCGCAGTTCGATGACGGGTACCGCACGGTTGTACACCCGCACTCCGACGGTGGAGCCGAGGGCCGTGGTCAGGTTCGCGCCATTGGCCTTGACCGCCATTGCCTTGGTGATGGTGGCGCCCGGGATGACGTGGTAGAGCAGCACGGCCTCCACCGTTTCCAGGCCGAGTCCGGCGGCGGCGGCAAAGACCTTCTGCTCGGTGTCGAGCCGCTTGCCCGTCAGGCTCTGCACCAGGTTGCGGAAGGCCAGGTCGCTGGGCACGAACGCCGTCAGGGCCACCGACCCATCGGCGAGCAGCCGGACCGGGCTGTTGCCATCGCTGTCGTTGGCGATCACCGCGAGAACGGCTTCGGTGACGATGTCGTAGTCGTTCCAGTTGCGGTCGAAGGTGTTGCCATCCGAGGTCAGCACCGCGGCCAGGCTCCGGTTGCCGAGCCGATTCTCGGATGCGGCGGCGGCACTGGCCGGGAGCGCCAGGGAGGCGGCCAAGGCGCTGCCCAGAGCGACGGCGGTGATGCGGCGGTGGGACATGTCATTTCCTCTCGTCGGGGCCGGCCACCTGGTGTGACCGTCACCTTGCATATCTGCGCCCCGGCCCTCCACGGATGCACCCATCGCAAAGTTTTTTCGGCGCTGCCTGATCAGCCGGCGCGTCACGGCACGAGCAGATCCTTAAAGGGCCGTCCGGAGCCGCCAACGAACGTGCGGATCCCTCAGGACGCGGCGGCCGGGGACACCAGGCGCCAGTAGCCGACCGCGAGCGAGGTCGCGACGCTGAGCCAGACGGCATACGGAACCAGCAGCACGCCGGCCCAGGCCGTGCTGCGGACCGCCAGGACGAGCAGCAGCCACGTCAGGAGCGCAGTTGCGGCGAGGAGCCCGGCGGCCAGGCCGAGGCGATGCGGCACATAGAAGGCATAGGCCCAGCCAAGCGCCAAGGCGATCGATGCAGCCAGAACGCCCAGGAAGGCCAGTGCGGTGCCCCGGGCGGCCGAGGTGACCACGGCAACCCCGGCTATCGCCAGCGCGAGAAAGTTCAGCGGCCACATGATGCCAAAGACCCAGTCCGGGGGCTGCCAGCGCGGGCGGGGCAGCGCGGCATACCAGCCGGGTTCGTGGCCGACCCAGGTCCCGGAGAGGACCGCATACCCAAGGACCAGAAGGATCACGGCTCCCGCCAGCACCACCCGCGACCCGGACATTTCTTAAGGCCCGGTCAGGATGCTCTGGGGTTCCGGTTCCGTCACGGGCGAGTGGTCGGCCGGACGCCGGGGCCACCAGAACCGGTCGCCCAGAATCAGGGCCAGCGCCGGGACCACGATGGTGCGCACCACCAGGGTGTCCAGCAGGACTCCGACGCAAATGATGACGCCGAGTTGTGCCAGGACCACCAAGGGCAGCACCCCGAGGACCGCGAAGACGGCGGCGAGCAGGATGCCGGCGCTGGTGATGACACCGCCCGTCGCGGCCAGCGCGCGCAACATGCCCTGGCGGGAGCCGTGCGTGCGCGCTTCCTCGCGGGCCCTGGTGACCAGGAAGATGTTGTAGTCGACGCCCAGCGCGACCAGGAAGACGAAGGACAGCAAGGGCACGCCCTCGTCGAGCCGTTCGAATCCCAACACCTGAGTGAACAGCAGCCAGGACAATCCGAGGCTCGAGAAATACGTCAGGACCACCGTGCTGACCAGGATGATCGGCGCGACAATCGAGCGCAACAGGCCGATCAACGCCAAGAGAACCAGTGCCAGGATGACCGGCAAGATCAGCAAGCGGTCCCTCGTGGTGGCTGACTGGCGATCCAGCGCGGTGGCTTCGGAGCCGCCGACATAGGTCTCATCAAAGCCCGACACCGCGGTGCGCAGGTCGCGCACGCTCGCCCGGGCCGCGTCGCTGCCGGGGGCCGCGCTGAGCACCGCATCGATCTGGGTCACGCCGTCGCCGGAGCGGGCGATCCGCGCCGTGTCGACCCCGGGGACCGCCGCCACGGCGGCCATCACTGTCTCGGGGGCGGCCGTGGTGATGACCCGCGTCGGATCGGCGCTACCGGCCGGGAACGAACGGGCCAGTCGCTCGCTCGCGGCAATCGCCTCGGGCTTGCTGAGGAACTGATCGGCATCGGAGAGCCCGGTGTCGATGCGCAGCAGGTTGGCGCCGGCCGCGGCCAGGACGGCCACCGCGATCAGGGCGTATGCGGCCGGGCGGTGGGCCACCCGATCGCCGATACGGCGCCATACGGACTGCGAGTCCACCAGCGCGCTCTCCCCCGCGTGCGGCGTTTTGGGCCAGAAGATCCAGCGGCCGAAGACCACGAGGACAGCGGGAAGGACGAAGAGCACGAAGGCGGCCGCCACGAGCACCCCGATGGCGCACGCCAGACCGAGGCCACGCGTCGCGGGGAAGAGCGAGAGCAACAGCGTGAGCAGCCCGACGAAGACGGTGGCGGCGCTCGCCCCGATGGCCTCGGCCGTGCGCACCACGGCGCTGCTCATGGCCACCCGCCGATCGGGGTGGCGGCGCAACTCGTCGCGATAGCGCGAGATCAAGAGCAAGGCGTAGTCGGTCCCGGCGCCGAAGACAAGGACCGACAAGATCCCGATGGTGGATTCGTCCCACGCGACGCCGGTCGCCTTGAGAACCCGCGTGGCCACCGTGGCCGCCAGCTGGTCCGCCAGGCCGACAACGGTCAGCGGGATCAGCCACAGCACCGGGCTGCGGTAGGTAATCACCAACAACAGGGCCACGACACCCGCCGTCGCGAGCAGCAGCCGGGTGTTGGCACCGTCGAAGACGGCCGCCAGATCCGCCTGCACCGCAGCCGGACCGGTTACCTGAACGCTGAGCCCGGCCGGTGCCCCCGCCTTGGCCTGGGTGCGCAGCTCCCCGACCGCCTCGGCGGTGCCCGTTGCGTCGGGTTCGTCGACCTCGACGGTCCCGATCGCCGCGCTCCCGTCACTGCTGGGTATGACGGGTGCCCCCGCCCCGAGCGCCGCCATCCGCTCCCCAGCGAACGCCAGGTCGGCGGGGGTCAGGTTGCCCTCACGGCTGAAGAGGATGATCGCCGCCTGGGTGGACGCCTGCGGCAGGCGCTGCGCCAACTCGGCAGCCGCCGTGGATTGCGCCCCTTGGGGCAAAGCGTCGGTGAGGGCTGGGGTCCGCTCCGCCGGACCGATGAGTCCGATGGTCAGCGCCGCTGCGAGCAGGGAAAAAATGGCAAACAAACCCGCCCAACGTGGTGCGGTGATGCGCCGCGCAATAGCATCCACGACAGCCTCCAGGCTACGATGAGGACGATTAATTGTTAATCAACTTACTAAGTAGGTGAGCGATATTGCCAGCGAACCGCCCTCCGGCGCAACTGAGATCACCAGCCAGGTGCCGCAGTGGCGCCCCACATCCTCGCTCGACGCCCTCCAGGAACTCGTCGACGTAGCAGGCGCGGTTCCGGCGGCTGTTGCCCGGCGCGCCGTCCTCTCGACCTCCGAATTGCATGCCCTGCGGCATCTCATGGCCCAGCCGCTGGGGCCCGCGGAGTTGGCCCGGGAGTTGGGCATCACCTCCGCCGCCTCCTCCGGGGTCGTGGACCGGCTCGTGGCCCGGGGTCACGCCCAGCGCCGCCCGCATCCGCTGGATGGCCGCCGCACCGAAGTGGTCGTCACCGACTCCGGTCGCACGGAGATCATGGCCCGGCTCGCCCCCATGTTTGGGGCCTTAGCTGCCCTGGATGAGCAGTTGAGCGAGTCAGAGCGTGCGGTCGTGGTGCGCTATCTCACCGGGGCGATCGCCGCCATGCGCACCCTGCTCTAGCTGGCCGATAGATCGCAACCTCAGACCCGGGCGCGCAAATCGAGGGCGAAGCCCGTGGCGAGCAGGGCTACGCCGAGCACGGTCAGCACCAAGACGTCGGCCACCCGGCTCCGAATCACCAGGCCGCCCGCTCGCTCTGGGGGCAACACCAGACGTAACAGCGCACCGACGAGGCAGCCCACGGCCAGGGTGACGGTGGCCCGCAGGAAGTGGTCTGTTGCCGCCCACGCCACTCCGACGACGATCGCGAGCGCGACCACCCACCACACGCCCAGGCGTGCCACGGCTGGGGGCCGTGGCTCGGGCTGGGTGGGACGGACCTTTCCAGCGCCCCACGGTTGCGCGGGCGCTCGCGCCAGCGCGCCCGCGCTCGCCCCGTCACCCGCGCCAGTTCCGTCACCCGCGCCCGGGTCGTCGCCGGCGTCTTCGCTGCGATTCGGCACGGCGCTCAGCGCACCGCCCGCTCGGCCAGTTCCACGATATTGGTCAACAGCATGGCCCGGGTCATCGGACCCACCCCGCCGGGGTTCGGGCTGACCCACCCCGCGACCTCCCAGACCTGCGGGTCGACATCGCCCGCCACGCCACTATGGCCGTCCTCGGCGGTGATCCGGCTGACACCGACGTCCAGGACCGCCGCACCCGGGCGGACCATATCTGCCGTGATGATTCCGGGAACCCCCGCAGCGGCCACGATGATGTCCGCGCGGCGCAGCTCGGCGCCCAGGTCCTTGGTGCCGGTGTGGCAGGTCACGACCGTCGCATTCTCCGAGCGACGCGTGAGCATCAGCCCCAGGGGACGGCCGACAGTGATGCCGCGCCCGACCACGGCAACGCGGGCACCGTTGAGCGGGACGCCATACCGGCGCAGCAACTCAATGCAGCCCTGGGGGGTGCACGGCAGGGGGGCATCCTTGCCCAGGACGAGCCAGCCGAGGTTGGTCGGGTGCAGGCCGTCGACGTCCTTGGCCGGGTCGACCCGACACAAGATCGCGTTCTCGTCCAGCCCGGTCGGCTGCTGCACGATGAAGCCCGTGCACGCCGGGTCGTCGTTGAGTTCCTCGACCACCTCGAGGACCTGTGCGAGCGTGGCCGTTGCCGGCAGGTCCCGCCGCAGGCTGCGCACCCCGATCTCCGCGGCATCCTTGTGTTTGGCACCCACGTACCAGCGGCTCGCCGGGTTCTCGCCGACCAGGACCGTCCCGATGCCCGGCACGATGCCGGCCTCGGCCAGGACGGCAACCCGCTGCGCCAGCTCCGCCTTGATCGTGTTCAGGATCGCTGTGCCGTCGAGGGTCTGCGCAGTCATGGTTCGATCCTGACACACGCGCTGGATTGCTCCGGACGACGCACCGTGGGCCAGGATGGGCGGATGCCGACGCCCGTGGTGATGTGGTTCCGCCGTGACCTGCGCCGGCGCGACAATCCGGCACTTGCGGCCGCCGCCGCGGACGGCCAGGTCGTTCCGCTGGTGGTCCTGGACCCGGCGCTGTTGCGGTCCCGGCCGCGCGATGCCGCCTATCTGGCAGCGGTACGGGGGCTCGCCGAGGAACTTGACGGGCACCTGGTGGTGCGTACGGGCGACCCGCGAGAGGTGGTCCCGGACGTGTGTTCCGAGGTGGGCGCCCGGGTCTTGCACGTCAGCGCGGAGGTCACCCCCGGGGGCCGGCGCCGGGATCGTGCCGTGCAGGACTCCTTGCGTGAGAAGGCAATCGCCTGGATCGAGAGCGGATGCCCGTATGCGGTGGGCCCGGGTCTGGTCCGCACCGGCAGTGGGCAGGGCTTCCAGGTCTTCACCCCCTTCTCCCGGGCCTGGCGCGCCTACGGCTGGCGCGCGCCGGCCCAGCTGCCTCCCGGGACGCGTTTCGTTACCGGGCTCGGGAGCGTTGCGATCCCCCAGCCGCCGACGGAGGGCGTCCTGGACGCGGCCGTGGTGACCGAAGCGCAGGCCAGCGCGCGGTGGACGGCATACCGGGACCAACTGCTGGATGGGTATGCCGCGCGGCGCGACCGCGCCGACCTGGACGCCACGTCACGGCTGTCCACTGCCCTCAAACTCGGCACCATCCACCCGCGCACCCTGTTGCACGACCTGGGCACCCCGGACGGGCGCGGGGCGCACGGGCGCGGCACGAAGGGGCCTGGCGGGGGCGACCGTGCGCGCAGCGTCGAGCGATTCGTCACCGAACTCGCGTGGCGGGAGTTCTACGCCGATGTCCTATGGCACCACCCGCGCTCGGCGTGGTGGGATCTGAAACCAGGCCTGGCCACCCTCGACTACGACGATCCGGCGACCGACGAGCAGGCCGCGCAGCGGCTCAGCGCATGGCAGCAGGGGGTGACGGGCTATCCCCTGGTCGACGCGGGCATGCGGCAGTTGCGCACCGAGGGTTGGATGCACAACCGGGTGCGGATGGTCGTGGCATCCTTCCTCAGCAAGGACCTGCACCTGCGGTGGCAGCACGGGGCTCGGCACTTCCTCGATCACCTCACCGATGGCGACCTTGCCTCCAATTCCCATGGCTGGCAATGGGTTGCGGGCACCGGGACCGACGCCGCACCCTACTTTCGGATCTTCAACCCGATCACCCAAGGGCTGACGGCCGACCCCGATGGTGACTATGTCCGTCGCTTCGTTCCGGAGCTCGCGCACCTGCCGGGCGCCGCAGTGCACCAGCCGTGGCGGGATCCGAGTGGGCTCGCCCACGGTTATCCCGAACGCATCGTGGACCATGCGGAGGAACGGGTCGAGAGCTTGGCGCGGTATGCGGCGGCACGCGCCGGCTGAGCAGGCTCGGGCAGCGCGCACAGTGGCATCTCGACCCGCACGGGCCGCAGAATGGGGCCATGCTCAGCATCGCGACCGCCCTCCGCCTGGCCGCCGCCGGAATCATGTGGGAACCCCAGCCCGGAGACCGGTTCGCCATGGCCGCCCCGGAATTGAGCAATGACATCTTCTGGATCAGCGAGTTGACCATCGAGGTGCACCACTACCAGGACGAGACGATCCTCGGTTTCAATGGCACCACCGAATGGGCGCTCGATTCAGTGCCGCTCGACAAGGCCGTGTGGCTCCCGCGGGAGGACCAGTTGCGGATGCTCGTGGGTGATCGCCTCGATGCCCTGCGCCGGACACCGGACGGGTGGTCCGTCTCGTATCGACGCAGCGGCTCGGGCAGCGCCGATGCGGCGCTCGTGCATCATGCCGACGCCGAGGAGGCGTATGCGGCAGCGCTGCTGGACATCGCAGACGGCGCCGCCTGAGCCAGCTGCCTGACCGAGCGCCCTATCGTGGGCGGGGTGAGCCTGCCGCACATCAGCCCCTCAGCCGCCGGAGTCGACGCCGCCGGGATCCGTGACCTCGTCACTGCCCTGAACGCCGATCCTCGCATCGAGATGCATTCCATCGCCATTGCCCGCGCCGGTTCCGTTGTCGCCGAAGGCTATTGGCGCCCGTATGCCGTGGATCGCCCCCATCTGTTGTATTCGGTGAGCAAGACCTGGACCGCCACGGCGATCGGCGTCCTGGTCGCCGAAGGTCACCTGGCCCTCGATGATCCCGTATGCCGTCTGCTCCCCGGCGTCGACCTGAGCACCCTCGCGCCGCGCTGGCGAACGGTCACCGTGCGGCACTGCCTGCAGATGGCCACCGGACACCATACGGATGCCTGGGGGGCCGACCAGGTCGCGGCCGCCGGGCGGGCGGCGGTGCCCGGCGAACCAGACCCGGTGGTGGCCAGCATCATCATGAAGGGCGGCGGCGCGGTCGAGGGCGACGCCTTTCAGGTAGCCGCCGAAGTCGAGCGCG
>CALLZC010000010.1 GCA_937858995.1 uncultured Nostocoides sp. | reverse complement strand
CTACTCCACCGCTCAGGGCTTCACGCTCCGGATCGACACGACGAGCAAGGAGTGGGGACTTTCACACGGCCACCACCAGGGACCACTACTTGGCCACTACCGGGGACTTTTCCATGGCCACGGACACGCGGACAGCGCTTGACCGGGGACAGCGCTTGACCGCGGACACTGGCTGATCCGATTGGAGCCAGGTGACCTCACTGATCCGCTTGAGCCAACTGACCTCGCTGGGCTGGCTCATCAGGTTGACCCAACGTTCAGGTTGAGACGGCGGGCCTGACTGGCAGGTTGGCAGGGCTGGTCTCTTTGGTGTCGACGGCAGCGGGGATCCAGTTCCGATGACCGCGATTCGCACCGTGCGTGGGTGGCGGCTCGTCAGACCGATCTCTGCGCGCGGACAACAGCTGTTCCAGCCCTGTCGCGAATGACTGCCCAATCGCTGTCGCGAATGAGCACCAAGCCCCGGAACGACGGGCTGCGGTCGTGTAGGCAGTCCACCCGGCCGATGTGCCATGTTTGCGCGTGCCCTGCTGACAACCGCCAATGCGGCTGGCCCGCTCCCCGGACACGAACTGCACTGTCCTGATTGACCATTCGCGTGCGCCGAGAAGCCCATCAGGAGCACAACCGACGACGTGCTGGCCTCGCATGGCGCTCACTCGGGGTCGCGCGCCGCATCGTCCGCCACGATCGGCACCACACCACCACACCCGGCGGTGGTGCCTGCTGCGTCGCTCACGGAAACCCCGGCGGCGCCGAGCTGGAATATCGCGCGCCCAGAACATTAGGTAAGTGGTGAGCGTCCGCTTACCCTTATCGGATGCGTATGCGTTCGGCCCTCGCCGCCCTGGCCGGCGGTTTGCTCTTGACGGCCTGTGGCGGAGATCCGGCGGCCCTGCCGCAGCGGGACGACGCGCACCATTCGGCCTCGAGTGCGGCGACGTCCAGCGCGACCCCGACCGACGGGTCGGGCACCACCCCGGCCGCAGCCGAGCCGGTGGCGCTGCGCAGCGGTGAGCGCTTCCTCGAGTTGCGGATGCCCACGGCATACACGCCCTCGGCCCCCAGCGGGAAGGGCACCGATGAGTACCGGTGCTTCCTGCTCGACCCCAAACTGGCCACGGATTCGGTCATCACGGGGACCAACTTCCTTCCGGCCAACGCCAAGCTCGTGCACCACGTCATCCTCTACAAGGTCGAGCCCAAGGACATCGCCAAGGCGCAGGCCAAGGACGATGCCGAGGCCGGGGACGGATGGACCTGCTTCGGCGGCACCGGCATCGGCAGCAGCGCCGGCCAGAACCTCAACCAGGCCCCGTGGCTCGGCGCCTGGGCGCCGGGTGGCAGCGAGCGCGTGAGCAGCAAGGGGATCGGGACGGCCCTGCCCAAGGGCAGCCGGATCGTCATGCAGATTCACTACAACCTCATCAACGGGACCGGCGCCGACCAGAGCGCCGCCCGGCTGCGGATCGCCACGGACGACGGCAGCTACAAGCACCTGAAGACCCTGCTGCTGCCCGCCCCGGTCGAGCTTCCCTGCCGTGAGGGCATCGCCAACCGGCTCTGTGAGCGCGGCGAGGCCATGAAGGACCTCAACGAGCGATTCGGCGTCGAAGCCCGCACCGCCGATCTGCTGCACCTGCTGTGCGGCAGCGACCCGGTGGGTCCCACCCAGCAGTGCACGCGGCCGGTCACCAACCCGATGGTCGTGCGCGCCGCATCCGGTCATATGCACCTGCTCGGTCGCAAGATCAGCATCGTCGCCAATGAAGGCACGCCGAGCGAACGCACCCTCCTCGACATCACGAACTGGGACTTCGACGACCAGTCCGCGACGGTCCTACCCCAGCCCGTTAGGCTGAAGACGTCCGACACTCTCACGGTCCAGTGCACTCACGACCAGGCCTTGCGCGATGTGCTTCCCGCACTCGCCGACATACCCGAGCGGTATGTCGCCTGGGGCGAGGGCACGACCGACGAGATGTGCCTGGGCATCGTCTCGTTCACAACGTCCTGACCCGGGCCGGTCCCGTGGTCCGGGGAGAGCAGGTCCATATGTCCAAGGAAAGCACGCACATCCAGCCCCCCGAGGGCGCGGACGACGCTGGCGAATTCGCCGCCTTCGCCCGCGGCGGGGGCACCGGGAACCCCGAGGATTACAAGAAGGACGGCCGCCTCAAGAGCGCTGCGTACGAGGCCCAGATGGAGTACTTGCAAGAGCAGCTCGTGCTCTTGCAGTACTGGATTCAGTCCCAGGGCCTGAAAGTCCTGGTCATCTTCGAGGGACGCGGGAGCGCCGGCAAGGGCGGCGTCATCAAGCGCATCACCGAGCGCACCAGCCCGCGAACGGTGCGGGTCGTCGCATTGCCCAAGCCGACCGAGCGCCAGAAGACCCAGTGGTACTTCCAGCGGTATGTCGAGCACCTCCCGGCCGCCGGCGAGATGGTCCTCTTCGACCGCTCCTGGTACAACCGCTCGAACGTCGAGTGGGTCATGGGCTACTGCAGCGAGGACGAGCACGCCGAGTTCCTGCGCAGCTGCCCCGAGTTCGAGCGGATGCTCGTGCGCTCAGGGATCATCGTCATCAAGTACTGGTTCTCGGTCTCCTTCGAGGAGCAGCGCAAGCGCTTCGAGGCCCGCAATGCCGAGCCGCTCAAGCGGTGGAAGCTCTCCGATATGGACCTGGCCGAGCACGAGCTCTATGTCAAGTACTCCATGGCCAAGGACAACACCTTCCAGTACACCGACATCAAACAAGCCCCCTGGTATGTCGTGCCCTCGGACGACAAGAAGGCCGCGCGTCTGAACTGCATCAGCCACCTGCTCAGCCAGTTCGACTACGAGGACGTCGCCCCCGAGGTCGTGACACTCCCCGAGATGAAGCAGATGCCCTATGTCCGCCCGCCCATGGGCGAGCAGACCTTTGTGCCGCAACGCTTTTGAGACGCGCCACGCTAGGCGAGTAGCTCCACCGCTTCGCTAGGGGTTTCCACCAGGGCGACGCGCTGACCCATCGGCCGGCCCGCTCCGAGGGCCTGGACGAGCGGCCATACGGGCAGGTTCTGCGTCCAATGATGGACGCCGACGAGGATCAGCGGCGGCGGCAGATCGCTGGCGTAGTAGGCGCGCGTGGCGAACTGGAAGACCTCTTGGACGGTGCCCGCGGCCCCCGGCAGGACGATCACGCCGGCGCTCGCGTGCGCGAGCAGCCAGTCCTCGCGGATGGCATTGGAGAAGTACTTCGCGATGCCCTGGGCGAAGACGTTCGGCGGCTCGTGGCCGTAGAACCAGGTCGGTATGCCGAGGCTGCGGGGTCGCTGCGGCGCCGGCCCGAGGAGTCGCGCCGCGGCCAGCCCGCAACGCGCCCACGCGCCAATGTCCGGCGCGAAGTCGGGGACCTGCGCCACGGTGGCGAGTGCCTCGGCGAGGGCATGCATCGATGGCGCCGCCGCGCCGAGGTTGGCGGCTTCCATCGCGCCGGGACCACCGCCGGTGGTCACCAGGTAGCCGCGCTCGGCCAGTTCGAATCCGAGGTGCGCGGCGGCGTCATACCCCGCACTGCCCCGGCGCACCGCGTGCCCGCCCATCACGCCCACGACCGCGCGATCGGCGACGAATTCGGCAAGGGCATCGGAGACCGAATCGTCGTGGATCGCCTGCAACAAGGCCGAATACACATCCGGGTGCGCCTGACTGCCTCGATACCACTGGTTCGCGCGCGCATCAGGGGTTGCCGAATATCCCTGCGCCAGATCGGCATACAGCTCACCGGCGGTATAGAGCCGGGAGCGGTACGGGCGGATGGGCGTTGCGTCGGGATGGTCCGGGAAGATGATGGCGCCGTGCGCACGCAAGTGGGCATCGAGGGCGGGAGACAGTGTGCCGCCGAGGACGACAAGCTCCGCGAGATCCCGGCGAGCGTCGAATCCGTGGTAGCCGCGCAGGTCAAGATCCTGCAGGCGCAGGCGGGCCGGCGCGATCCCGGCCGCCAACGCCGCGTCGAGGTCAGCAACGGACTCGATCTCGACACCCGACTCGGGATGCTCGGGCATCACGACGCCGGGGCGCTGACGGGTGGGCGTCGTGCGGGTGCTGCGACCATGGCCGAAACCCTAGCCAGCCCTGTTATCGCCAGGCGCCGGGCCGCACCTCAATGTCCAGTGAGCGCCGACAGCAGTGGGGCGACCCGGGCCGGGCGGCCGGTGCGCCGCTCCTCGGTGTCGGCGAGTGCGGCCAAGCGCAGGCCGGCGTTGATCCCGAACCAGCGCAATGGTTCCGGCTCCCAGGCGGGGGAGCGGTGGTTGACCCACGGCAAGGCCGTCAGGTGCGTAGGCCGGCCGCGCACCAGGTCGGCCAGGGTGCGCCCGGCGAGGTTGCTGGCGGCAACGCCGTCCCCGACATAGCCACCGGCCCAACCCACCCGGGCCGCCTGGTCGTAGCCGATGGCCGGATGCCAGTCGCGGGGAATCCCCAGCGGGCCTCCCCACGCGTGCGTGAACTCGGTGCCGGCGAGTTGCGGGAGCAGTTCTCTGGCGGTCCGGCGCAGCAAGTCGAAGACGCGGTCGTCCCGATCGAAGGTGGGAGCGATCGCGGAACCGAAGTGATATGGCGCTCCCCGGCCGCCCAGCACGAGTCGGCCATCCGCCGTGCGCTGCCCATAGATGATCACGTGCCGGTAGTCGCTGAACACCTCCGCCTGGGCCAATCCGATTGTCGCCCAAGTGCTCTCGGGCAACGGCTCGGTGGCCACGACGAGTGAATACACCGGTGCCACCCGCCGTCGCAATCCAGGCAGGTGCGCCGTATACGCCTCCGTGGCGCGGATGACGTGCCCCGCCGCGACCACGCGGCCGTCGGCGAGGTCCACGCGGCCCGGCCGGGCGGTCACGACGGGCGAGTTCTCGAGGATGACGCCGCCCAAGGACCGCACGGCCGCGGCCAGACCGACGGTCAGAGCGCGCGGCTGGATGCGCGCGCCATGCGGATTCCAGGTGCCGCCGAGGACGTTGCTCGCCGCGAGCCGCTCGCGTGCCGCCTCCGCCGGGAGCCAGATCGTGCCCTCATTCCAGGCCGCACCGGCCGCGACCGCCTCCCGTGCACGGGTCACCTGGGCCCCATTGCGGGCGAGATAGAGCATCCCGCCTTTGGCGTATGACGCCTCGCTCATCCCCAGCGCCCCGATCACCGCGCCGCCTTCGTCGACGCTGGCCTGCAGGGCCGTCAGCAGCGCCCGCGTTGCCGAAGCCCCGTGCCGGGCGGCCAGGGCCGAGGGTCCCAGCGGGAAGAGTCCGGACACCCAGCCGCCGTTGCGGCCACTGGCGCCGAATCCCACATGCTCGGCCTCGAGCACGAGCACCGAGAGCTCGGGGGCCTCCCGCAGCAGGTAGTAGGCAGTCCACAGTCCCGTGAAGCCGCCGCCGACGATGACGACATCGGCGGCCTCCGGGGCGGAAATCGTTGCCGCAGCAGGAGATTCGGGCGAGCGCCCGGCATACCCATCCCACCAGAGAGGGCCGCTCGCGGGCCCGCTCTCAGATGTGGTTCGGGGCATCCACGAGAACCGAGCGAAGCCGCTGCTCGATGTCGTCGAACTCCGCCTGCCCGATCGTCAGCGGTGGCGCCAACTGGATCACCGGGTCGCCACGGTCATCGGCCCGGCAGTACATCCCGGCGTCGAAGAGCGCCTTGGACAGATAGCCGCGCAGGAGGCGTTCCGACTCCTCGTCGTCGAAGGTCTCCCGGGTCGCTCGATCCTTGACCAGTTCGATGCCGTAGAAGTAGCCGGCGCCACGCACGTCCCCGACGATCGGCAGATCGAGCAGGCGCTCCAGGGTGCTGCGGAAGGCACCGGCGTTTGCCTTGACGTGATCGGTGAGCCCTTCGGCTTCGAAGATGTCGAGGTTGGCCATCGCGGCCGCGCAGGAGACCGGGTGCCCGCCCCAGGTGTAGCCATGCGGGAAGTAGGTCATCCCAGAGCGGAAGGGCTCGAAGAGCCGGTCGTGGGCGAGCATGAAGCCCAGGGGGGCATAGCCCGAGGTGACCGCCTTGGCGCTGGTGATGATGTCCGGGACATAGCCGAAGTCGTCGCAGGCGAAGATCGACCCGATGCGCCCAAAGGCGCAGATCGTCTCATCGGAGACGAGCAGGACATCGTGCCGGTCGCAGATCTCGCGGACCCGCTGGAAGTAGCCCGGTGGCGGCGGGAAGCAGCCGCCGGAGTTCTGCACCGGTTCCAGGAAGACCGCGGCCACGCTGTCCGCGCCCTCCATCTCGATGGCCTCCTCGATGCGGTCCGCAGCCCAGATGCCGAACGCCTTCTCGTCCTCCCGCAGATGCTCCGGGGCGCGATAGAAGTTGGTGTTCGGCACCTTGAAGGCACCCGGCACGAGCGGTTCGAAGGGGGTGCGGGCCGGCGGGATCCCGGTCAGCGACAGGGCGCCGTGCGGGGTGCCGTGGTAGGCGATGCTGCGCGAGATGACCTTGTGCTTGGTCGGTTTTCCGATCAGCTTGAAGTACTGCTTCGCGAGCTTCCAAGCACTCTCGACCGCCTCGCCGCCTCCGGTTGTGAAGAAGACCCGGTTCAGCCCGTCGGGTGCCAGGTTGGCCAGCCGCTCGGCCAGCTCGATGGCCCGCGGGTGCGCATACGACCACAGCGGGAAGAACGCCAATTCGCGCGCCTGGGCCGCCATCGCGTCGGCAATCTCGGTGCGACCGTGCCCGACATTGGTGACGAAGAGCCCGGCCAGCCCGTCGATGTACTCCTGGCCGCGGTCGTCCCAGATCCGGTGCCCCTCACCGCGCACGATGATCGGAACCGAGTGCCCCAGGCCGCCGTCGCCATGGTCTTCGAAGGTGGAGTGCCGGGTGAAGTGCATCCACAAGTGGTCGCGGGCAGCCTCGGAATAGAGCGCTCCGGAGGCGGTATGCCGATCGGAGCTGGGCTCCCAGACGTCGGCCGGATAGGTGGTCATCGCGTTCCCCAGTTGTAGTGTTGTTTGTTGAGTTTGAGATAGACGAAGGTCTCGGTGGAGACCACGCCCGGCAACGCACGGATGGTCGTACCGACCATTTCGAGCAACTCCTCGTCGTCCTCGCAGACGATTTCGCAGAGCAGATCGAAGCTGCCCGCCGTCGTGACGACATAGGCGACCTGCGGCAATTTGGCGAGCGCCTCGGCGGCAGAAGCGAGTTCACCGGCTACCCGGATCCCGATCATGGCCTGGCGGGTGAAGCCGACCTGGAGCGGGTCGGTCACCGCAACGATCTGCATGACCCCGGAGTCCAGGAGTCGCTGGACCCGTTGCCGGACCGCGGCCTCGGACAGATCGACGGCCCGCGCAATGGCGGCGTATGACGCGCGGCCATCGTCCTGCAACGCCTCGATGATGCGTTTGGAGACCTCGTCGAGCCGCTGTGTGGCGGGGTCGGCGCGGCGGGGCATGGCTCCACCATAGTCAGGAATCCGTAGTTCTCGTCAAGCTTGGCGACGGAATCCATGGATTTCGGGGTCATTTACGGGGTATTCTGAGCCGATTCCGGAATGTAGGGACCGTCGGGGCTGGTCGCGGCAGGCGCGGCCAACTAGGCTGCGCGCAGTCAGCGCCGACGACCAACCCCCAAGCCACTTGGAGTGACCAGACGTGAGCAACCCGCGCCAACTGAAGAACTTCGTCGACAACACGCCCGTGGAGGCGAGCACCGAGGCCCGCAGCGATGTCTACGACCCGAGCACCGGTCAGGTTGTCGCCAGCGCCCCGATCTCCAGCGCCGAGGATGTCGACGCGGCCTACGCGAGCGCGGCCCGCGCCTTCCTGGAGTGGGGACAGACGACACCTTCCGAGCGTCAGCAAGCGCTGCTCAAGATCGCGGACGCCATCGAGAAGCGCGCCGATGAGTTCGTGAAGTTGGAGGCCGAGAACACGGGCAAGCCGCATGCCCTGACGACCAGCGAAGAAATCCCCCCGATGCTCGACCAGTTGCGCTTCTTCGCCGGCGCGGCCCGGGTGCTCGAAGGCAAGTCCGCCGGGGAGTACATGCACGGCATGACCAGTTGGGTGCGCCGCGAGCCGATCGGCGTCGTCGGGCAGGTCACCCCGTGGAACTACCCCCTGCTCATGGCGATCTGGAAGATCGCCCCGGCGCTCGCCGCGGGCAACACGATCGTCTTGAAGCCCAGCGACACCACTCCGGAGACCACCCTGCTCCTCGCGGAGGTCGCCTCCGAGTTCCTGCCCTCGGGCACCCTCAACGTCGTCATGGGCGACCGGGACACCGGTCGGGCGCTGGTCGAGCACCCCACGCCCGCCCTGGTTGCCATCACCGGTTCCGTGCGGGCCGGTATGCAGGTCGCCGAGAGTGCGAGCCACCAGGTCAAGCGGGTCCACCTCGAGCTGGGCGGCAAGGCCCCGGTCGTCGTCTTCGACGACGCCGACATCGAGGCCGCGGTCGAAGGGATCGCGGTAGCGGGCTTCTTCAATGCCGGTCAGGACTGCACTGCGGCCACCCGCGTGCTGGTCGCGCCCGGGATCCACGACGACTTCGTCGCGGCGCTCGCGGAGTATGCCGCCAACAGCGCCAAGGTCGGTATGCCGGATGATGCCGACGCGCTCTTTGGCCCGGTCAACAGCGCCCGTCAGCTCGCCCATGTCAGCGGATTCATCGAGCGACTGCCCAACCACGCCCGCGTGGCCGCAGGCGGCAACCGGGTCACCGCGCTGGGTGACGGGTATTTCCTCGAGCCAACCGTTCTCGCTGGGTTGCAGCAGGACGACGAGGCCATCCAGAACGAGATCTTCGGGCCGGTCATCACCGTGCAGCGCTTCACCGACGAGGACCAGGCGGTTGCCTGCGCCAATGGCGTCGACTACGCCCTCGCCTCCTCCGTCTGGACGCGCGACTTCGGCCGCGCCATGCGGATGAGCAAGCGCCTGGACTTTGGCTGTGTGTGGATCAACACCCACATTCCGCTTGTCGCGGAGATGCCGCACGGCGGTTTCAAGAAGTCGGGCTACGGCAAGGACCTCTCGCTCTACGGCTTCGAGGACTACACCCGCATCAAGCACGTCATGGCCAATATCAACAGCTGACCGATCGCTCCCGCGGTTTCAGCTTCGCTTTCAGGCAGAGAGGCACGCCAGTGCTCAGACGTATGCCGCCCCCGGACCCCGGAGTCCGGGCGCTGATCCGCTCCGCTCGTGCATCGCAGGTGAGCCGCCGCTCGCTGCTGTCCGCGGGAGCCCTAGGGATGGGCGCCGCCGCGTTGTCGGCGTGCGCCCCGCCCGCCCCGCCGAGCGGTGGGCCAGCGCAGCTGGCCCTGCCCACCGATGTCTCGGCGACGGACAAGACCTTGCGGTGGGCCAACTGGACGGCATACCTCGACTATGACGAGGAGGCCAAGAACTATCCGACCCTCGAGGCCTTCATGAAGGAAACGGGGATTGCGACGACATACAGCGAGGATGTCGACGACAACGACTCCTACGTCAGCAAGGTCCGCCCGCAGCTGGAGGCCCGCCAGGACATCGAGCGGGACATCGTCACCCTGACCGACTGGATGGCCGCGCGGCTCATCCGCGATCAGCTGGTTCAGCCGCTCGAACTGATCCAGATGCCCAACGCGGGAAACTTGCTGCCGCAGCTGAAGGAGGTCTCCTTCGACCCCGGCCGCAACTACTCGCTGACCTGGCAGTCCGGGTTTGCGGGGATCGGCTACGACCGGGAGAAGGTGGGCCGCGACCTCAAGACCCTCGACGACCTCTTCTCCGAGGACCTCAAGGGTCGTGTCGTGGTCCTGTCGGAGATGCGCGACACCGTGGGGCTGATGATGCAATGGCAGGGCGTGGACATCGCCGGCCAGTGGACGCAGGCGCAGTTCGACGAAGGCGTCGCCAAGGTCGACCAACTGATCGGCGACGGCTACATCCGACGCGTCAAGGGCAATGCCTATCTCAATGACCTCAAGAGCGGAAACGCCATCGCGGGCATCGTGTGGAGCGGCGACCTGTTCGTGCTGCGGTTCGAGACCGAGAACGACAACTGGCAGTTCACCATTCCGGAATCGGGCGGCACGCTCTGGTCCGACAACATGATGGTGCCCATCACCTCGACGCACCGGCGCAATGCCCAGACGCTCATGAACTACTACTACGAGCCCGAGGTCGCTGCCCAGGTCGCGGCCTATGTGAATTACGTCTGCCCCGTCGTCGGCGCTCAAGAAGAGCTGGCCAAGACCGATCCTGAACTGGCGGAGAGCCCGTTCATTTTCCCCAGCGCCGACTACATCAAGGAGAACAACATCCAAGGCTTCCGCGCGCTGACCGCCCAAGAGGATGCTGATCTCAGCGCCCAGTGGGCACGGGTGGTGGGCAACTGATGGCCGGTTTCCGCGAAGCCCAGGGCGACCTGCGGCTGGAGAATGTCACCAAGGCCTTCAGCGAGTTCGTCGCGGTGGACGACCTCAGCCTGCGGGTGCCGCGCGGCTCCTTCTTCGCCCTTCTCGGGCCGTCGGGGTGCGGCAAGACGACGACGCTACGCATGGTCGCCGGCCTCGAGCAGCCCACGAGCGGCCGGATTCTGATCGGCGACACCGATCTGACAGGATCGCGATCGTATGAGCGCCCGGTCAACACGGTCTTCCAGTCCTACGCCCTCTTTCCGCACTTGACGATCCGCGACAATGTCGCCTTCGGGCCCAAACGCCGGGGACTCAAGGACGCCGCCCGGCTCGCGGACGAGGCCCTGGAGCTGGTGCAGCTTCCGCACCTGGCCGCCCGCAAGCCCACCCAGCTCTCCGGCGGTCAACAGCAACGCGTCGCCGTGGCGCGGGCCCTGGTCAACCGCCCCGAGGTGCTGCTCCTCGACGAACCACTGGGCGCGCTGGACCTGAAGTTGCGCCGGCAAATGCAGGTGGAGCTCAAGCGGATCCAGACGGAGGTCGGACTGACCTTCATCCACGTCACGCATGACCAGGAGGAGGCCATGACCATGGCCGACACGGTCGCGGTGATGAATCACGGCAAGATCGAGCAAATGGGCCCACCGGCTCAGATGTACGACCTGCCGCTCACCGCCTTCGTGGCCAACTTCGTCGGTCAGTCCAACCTCGGTGAGGGTCAGGTCGTCGACACCGATGGGGACTTCCTGGTCGTCGACGTCAGCGGCTCACGCGTGAAGATCCTGCGCCGCCGCAGTCAGGTGGAGTCCGGGAGGCTCGTCTTCGGCGTCCGCCCGGAGAAGGTCCGCATCCATCGCAACCGGCCCACGGGGATCGGCAATGACATGCAGGCCACGGTGGTCGATGTCTCCTTCAGCGGGGTCGCCACCCAATACCTGGTGACGGTGGCCAGCGGCGCGACCTGGAGCGTCTACGAGCAGAACCTCGACGTCGAGCCCATCGACCTGCAGCCCGGCGACCGGGTATGGATGTCCTGGGACCCGAGCCATGCCTTTGCCGTCCCGGACGCTGGCGCGCCGATCACCGATGGCGCCGTGCTGTCCGATGTCGCGCCGGCCAGCGTCGCGCCGCCCATCGCGCCGGCCCCGGTGGATCGTCCGTGAGTGCGCTCGCGCACGCCGGCGGCGGCGGACACGCCGCCCCTGTCGGCCCTCCCGTCGAGCGGCGCGGCACGTGGATTCCCTACCTGCTGTTGCTACCCGGCGCCTTGTGGCTCCTGCTCTTCTTCGTCGTCCCGCTGGTGCAGCTCTTCACGGTCAGCCTGCAATCGCAGTACCCGGGGTACCCCGGCTACTACTACCGGGATCTGAATGTCGGGAACTACTGGTCGGCCCTGACCGAATTCGCCCCGCATTTCGGACGGTCCTTGCTCTTTGCCGGGCTGGCCACCTTCTTCGCGTTCTGCCTTGCCTACCCCCTGGCGTATGCGATGGCCTTCAAGGCGGGCAAGTGGCGCGGGCTGATGATGATCTGCGTCATTGCCCCGTTCTTCACCAGTTTCATCTTGCGCACCATCGCCTGGCGGCAGATCCTCTCCGACGAGGGTCCGGTGGCCTCCGTGCTCAACACCTTGCACCTGCTCCCGGGTGGGCACATCACCGAGACCTGGATGGCGGTCGTGGCCGGACTGACATACAACTTCCTGCCCTTTATGGTGCTCCCGATCTACGCCTCCCTCGAGCGGGCCGATCCACGCGTTATCGAGGCCGGCGGGGATCTCTACGCCAACGGCTTCACGACCTTCCGCACGGTCACGCTGCCGATGAGTATGCCGGGCGTGCTCGCAGGCACCCTGCTCACCTTCATCCCGGCGACCGGTGACTATGTCAATGCGGAACTCCTGGGCTCCGACCGCTCCACCAAGATGGTCGGGAATGTCATCGAAAGTCAGTTCTTCAAGGTGCCCGGTGGGTACCCGACGGCGGCCGCCTTGTCCTTCACCCTGATGGCGCTGATCCTGGCGCTCGTCTTTGTCTATGTGCGCAAATTCGGGACAGAGGAACTCCTGTGAGCACGGTGTCCACACGCGGCACCGGGTCGACGGTCTATCGTCCGTCGATGGCCCGGCGCATCCAGGCCTGGTTTGCCAACCGGTTCGCCATGATCACCGCGGTGCTGGTGCTCGTGTACTTGTTCGTCCCGGTGGCCTACACCTTCGCCTTCTCGTTCAACAACTATCGGAAGACGAATATCACCTGGAACTCCGAGGGCAGTCCCACGCTCAAGCACTGGAAGGACCCGTGCGGCGCTCCCGGCATTTGTGAGGCCCTGGTCAATTCGATCCAGATCGGGGCCATCGCCACCCTCGTCGCGACGATCCTCGGCACCCTGCTGGCCTTCGCGCTCGTGCGCTACAAGTTCATCGGCCGGGGTGCGGGCAACATCATGACCTTCATCCCGATGGCCACCCCGGAGATCGTGTTGGGCGCGAGCCTGCTCACCATCTTCGTCCAGGGCTTCTCCAATGTCGGGCTGAAGCTGGGCTTTTGGACAATCGTGATCGCCCACATCATGTTCTGCATCAGCTTCGTCGTGGTCACGGTCAAGGCTCGCCTCCAGAGCCTGGACCCGCGCCTGGAGGAGGCGGCGCAGGATCTGTATGCCGGGCCGGGCGCGACATTCTGGCGGGTCACCTTCCCGCTGGTGCTGCCGGGCATCGTCGGCGCCGCGATGTTGTCCTTCTCCCTGTCCTTCGACGACTTCATCATCACCAACTTCGTCTCCGGATCCGAGACGACCTTCCCCAAGTTCGTCTACGTCTCCTACTTGCGCGGGATCCCCGCTCAAGCCAATGTCATCGGGTTCTCGATGTTTGCCATCGCCGTGGCCCTGGTCATTGGTGGGCAGCTCATCGGTAACGCCCGCAAACCCAAGTAGCACCACGCCACGGGCGTAAGGAAGGCCTGACCCATGCGGGTTTTGATGATCGGTGCCGGCGGCGTCGGCGACGCCGCGGCCAAGATCGCCGTCGAACGGGACTTTTTCGACGCCTTCGTCGTCGCCGACTACGACCTGGCCCGGGCGCAGCGCACGGTCGCCGCCGCCACGCAGCGGCGCGCGGGGGAGCGGCGCTTCGCCGCCGTCGCAGTCGACGCATCGGATGCCGAGGCCGTCGCGGCGCTGATCCGCAGCACCGGTGCCACCCACGTGCTGAACGCGGTCGACCCACGATTCGTGATGCCCATCTTCACCGGCACCTTGGCGGCGGGTGCGAGCTACCTCGACATGGCCATGTCGTTGTCGCAGCGCCACCCGGTCAAGCCGTTCGAACTCGCGCACGTCAAGCTCGGCGACGAACAGTTCGCCATGGCTGAGCAATGGAGCGCCGCGGACCAGTTGGCGCTGGTCGGCATCGGGGTCGAGCCCGGGCTCTCCGACATCTTTGCCCGCTACGCGCAGGACAACCTTTTCTCGGAAATCGATGAGCTCGGCACCCGGGACGGCGCCAACCTCGCCTACTACGGCCCCGACGGTGAAGAAGCCTTCGCGCCGGGCTTTTCGATGTGGACCATCATCGAGGAATGCCTCAACCCCCCGGTCGTGTGGGAGAAGGCCCGAGCCGAGGCCGGCGGGTCCATGGAGGCCGGATTCTTCACCCTGCCGCCGTTCAGCGAGCCGGAGGTCTTCGACTTCCCCGAAGGCATCGGCCCCGTCGAATGCGTCCAGGTGGAGCACGAGGAAGTCCTGCTCATGCCGCGCTGGCTCGATGCCAAGCGGGTGACCTTCAAATACGGTCTGGGTGAGCAGATGATCTCGATCCTTAAGACGCTGCACGCCCTGGGGCTGGATTCGACCGAGCCGATCACCGTCAAGGGCGTGCGCGTCGCGCCCCGCGATGTGGTGGCCGCGGTCCTGCCCGACCCGGCAACGATCGGCCCGCAACTCTCCGGCAAGACGTGCGCCGGGATGCACGTGACCGGCATCGGGACCGACGCTCAGCCCCGCTCGACCTACCTCTATCACGTCGTCGACAACGAGGAGACGATGCGCGAATACGGCGCCCAATGCGTCGTGTGGCAGACCGCGATCAACCCGATCGTCGCCCTGGAGTTGCTGGCCGCGGGGACCTGGAGCGGCAGCGGTGTGCTGGGCCCGGAGGCCTTTGCCGCGGAGCCCTTCCTGGACCTGCTATCCGCCCCGAAGCCGGTGGGCTACGGCTCGCCGTGGGGCCTTCAGGAAGTGCCACCAGCACCGTCATCGCGCGAAGTAATCGCCGAGTAATAGGGTGCGGGCATGACCCGCTATGGCGCGCAATTCGGACCGGATATCACCTTCCTGGGCGTGGATCGGTGCGACCTCGACGAGCCAGAGACGTATGCCGACGCCGACGTCGTCATCCTGGGGGCCCCCTTCGACGGTGGCACCTCCCATCGGCCGGGGACCCGCTTCGGACCGCAAGCGATCCGGATGACCGACTACCTGCCGCATGACGGCTCCCGGCCATCTCTCGCGCTGCGGGTCGACGGTCTGCAGGACCTGCGGGTCGTCGACGCCGGTGACGTCGAGATGTACTCGGGTGCGATCGAGGTGGCGCTCCCGGCGCTCGAGGCGGCGGTCACCAAGGTTGTCGCGGCCGGAGCGATTCCGGTGATCCTCGGCGGAGATCACTCCATCGCCTTCCCCGACGCCAAGGGGTGCGCCAATGTGCTCGGTCATGGGCGCGTCTCGATGATCCACTTCGATGCGCACGCCGACACTGGCGACATCGAGTTCGGATCCCTCTGGGGGCATGGGCAGCCGATGCGTCGGCTCATCGAATCGGGTGCCCTGCGCGGCGATCGCTTCCTCCAGATCGGGCTGCGCGGCTACTGGCCGCCGCCGGCGACGCTGGACTGGATGGCGCAGCAGCGGATGCGTTCGTTCGAGATGACCGAGATCGTCCATCGTGGCCTCGACGAATGTCTCACCGAGGCCTTCGCGATCGCGACGGATGAGTGCGAGGGCGTCTTCCTCTCGGTCGACATCGATGTGTGCGATCCCGGTCACGCACCCGGCACCGGGACACCGGAGCCCGGGGGTCTATCCGCCCGGCAGCTCCTGGATGCCGTGCGCCGGATCTGCCTCGAATTGCCCGTATGCGGTGTCGACGTCGTCGAGGTCAGCCCGCCCTTCGACCACGCCGATATCACGGCAGCCTTGGCCAATCGTGTTGTCCTCGAAGCTCTTTCGGCGATCGCACGCAAGCGCAAGGACGAGCGCGACGGCACGACCTGGGACCCTGCTCTGCCCCTGCTCTCCGGTCGGGTGGCCGAGATCCCGCAGGGCCACACGGGTCATACGCACTAGCCGGCGACGGGTGCGCCCGGCGGCACAGGCGCCCGGTCTCGGGGCCTCGGGTCCACCGACCGGGTGCCGTGCGTCGAGCCCCCGGGCCGGGCGGATACCATCGGCGCCATGGCTGCACCGTCGCAAAAGGCCCTGCTCGAAACCGTCCCCACATCGCTCTTCATCGGGGGTGAGTGGCGGGCCGCCGAGAACGGCGCGACCTTCGAGGTTCACGACCCGGCGACTGGTCGAGTCCTCGCCCACGTGGCCGACGGATCTCCCGCCGATGGCCTGGCAGCGCTGGATGCCGCCGCTGCGGCGCAAGCCGATTGGGCCAAGGTCGCGCCTCGGGAGCGCGCCGAGCTCTTGCGCGCCGCCTTCGAGAAGCTGACCGAGCGCATCGAGGAGTTCGCGCTCCTGATGACCCTGGAGATGGGCAAGCCGCTGGCGGAGGCCCGTGGTGAGGTGACCTATGGTGCCGAGTTCTTCCGGTGGTTCAGCGAGGAGGCCGTGCGGATCCACGGGCGGTATGCCGTGGCGCCCAATGGCGCGACCCGGCTCGTGACCATGAAGCAGCCCGTGGGTCCGACGCTGATGATCACGCCGTGGAACTTCCCGCTCGCCATGGGCACTCGCAAGATCGGCCCGGCGCTGGCGGCGGGGTGCACCATGGTCGTCAAGCCCGCGCACGAGACGCCCCTGTCGATGCTGGCCCTCGCGCAACTCCTCGACGAGCTCGGTGTGCCGAAAGGGGTGCTCAATGTCGTCCCGACCGCTCACTCGGGCGCCCTGATGGAGCCGCTGATCCGCGACCCGCGCGCCCGCAAACTGACCTTCACCGGCTCCACCGGCGTGGGCCGCAAGCTGGTCGAGCAGTCGGCGCAACAGTTGCTGCGACTGTCGATGGAATTGGGCGGCAATGCGCCCTTCATCGTCTTCGAGGACGCCGACATCGATGCCGCCGTCCGCGGCGCCATGCTGGCCAAGATGCGCAATATCGGTGAGGCATGCACGGCGGCCAATCGCTTCTTCGTCCACGAGTCCGTCGCCGCGGAGTTTGCCACCAAGTTCGCGGACGCGATGGCCGCCCTGAGCATCGGGAAGGGAACCGTCAAGGGTGTCGAGGTCGGCCCCCTGATCACCGCCAAGGCACGCGCTGGCGTCGACGAACTCGTGCAGGACGCCATTGGCAAGGGCGCCCGGGCCCTGACCGGTGGCGCGGCACTGCCCGGCAAGGGCTTCTTCTACGCCCCCACCGTCCTGGCGGACGTGCCGGCGAGCGCGCGCTTGCTCACCGAGGAGATCTTTGGCCCGGTCGCTCCGGTCGCCAGCTTCAGCGACGAAGCCGACGCGATCGCCCGTGCCAATGACACCGAGTTCGGGTTGGTCGGCTATGTGTTCACCAAGGACCTCTCGCGCGCGATCCGCGTGGCGGAGGCCCTGGAGTTCGGCATGGTCGGCATCAATCAGGGCATCGTGTCCAATCCGGCCGCCCCGTTCGGCGGGGTCAAGCAGTCCGGATTCGGCCGCGAGGGTGGTTTCGAGGGCATCGAGGAGTACCTCGAGACCAAGTACGTCGGCATCGCCTTGTGAGACCTCGCCGCGCCATCGGCGCGGCGGGCTAGCTCGTGATGCGCACCCGGGTTGAGAGTCGGTCCGACTTCTTCTCCAGCCAGGCGCGGGTGCGTTGGGCAACAGTCCACGGGTCGATGGTGTTGATGTAGATGCCCGAACCACCCTCGAAGCCCGCAGGATTCGAGATCCGCCATTTCAGGACGACCCGGATGGGCAACTGGGAGGGCATGGTGGGCGGCCGGTAGTGCCATTCCTCGTTTGCCGGCAGGCGGCGGCTCATCGCCACATGCGCGGCGTGCAGCAGCGCGGACAGGTCCGCGAGCTCGTCCGGCGTGATGGTCCATAGATCGCAGGAGAGCCGCCTGGTCCACACCTCCAGGCTGGGGTAGTGGTGTCCGACTCCGGCGACCAGATCGGCGCTTTCCGTCTGCGCAATGACCAGATGTTCCGCGCGCAAGAGCCGTTGGTAGTCCTGGAGAACATCGGGATGGGCGGCCACGCTGCGGATGTCTTTGATCCGGGAGGCACCCAGTTCGTCGATGGCCACCAGTTGCTTGTGCAGATGGTCGAACGAGGCCCCGGCAGGCCGCAACCAGTTCTGGAAGATCACGACATCGCGAGCAAAGGGATTGCCCGCATACAGCCTGCGCGCCGCCTCAAGGGTGAAGGCGATGTATTGCTCGTGTTCCTGCGGGGTGAGCGTTCCGGAGGAGGCCAACTGGTCGTCGAAGCGCGCTCCGTCCACGAGGTGACGCCGGGCGATGACGACATCGTGAAAACCCCCCAGAATGCTGCTGGCCGCCAGGGCCTCGTCGTCGGCCACCGCGAGCTGAGGTCGATGAGCGTCGATCAGTCGCGCCAGGTGGGCGCGGCCGTCGGGAGAGGCGACATACGCCCGCCGCCGCGCGAGGTCCCGGGGCGCCAAGGTGAAGCCGTAGTTGGTGCGCCAGTAGTCCAAGGACATGATCTCGAACAGGTTGGGTACCAACCGGAACTCGGCCCGCGTCGCGTCGAGCTCCGCCGCGGGTACCTCCCGCAGGACCTCCCAGCGGCCAGCGCTCTGGACGACCCGGGCCTTCTCCGGCGGCGTCTCCCATCGGCGGCGTTCGCAGAAGGCACACAGCGACTTGGCCTGACCCGGGGCCACCGGACGTTTCGTGCGCTCCTGCGAGACCAGGGGTCGATCGGCGCGGCCGGGGACTGTCCATACCTCGGTCCCGGTGAAGACATTGACCTGCTTGACGGTTCCGTCGGCCAAGGCGCTGAGGGCACGGGTCACACGATGAGGCTAGTACTGCCGGGGACCGCGGCCCGGGCGGCATACGATGCGCAACGACACCTGCATCGACAACGGAGCGGACACCATGCGCGGCACCACGTCAGCTCGCCAGCTGCTCATGCTTGTGGGCATCGCGTGCTGCCTGGCCCTGGTGTGGTGGGCGGTGGATCGTGGCGCGGACCAGAGCCCTCGCGTGGCGGCGACCACGAGTCGCACACCGACGCATGCGGCATCGACGGCGCCCGGTGGCCCCACGTCGTCCCCCGAATCGTCCCTGGCGCCGACGCCCTCCGGCGGTGCCGGGAGCCCCGGAGGTGCCGAGACCCCGATCTCCGGCCTGCCGACTATCCGGGAATCGCGCCTGCCCCGTGAGGGACGCGCAACGCTGCGGCTGATCCGCGCGGGTGGCCCCTATCCGTATGACGACGACGACGGGATCTTTCAGAATCGCGAACGGATCCTGCCCCGCCGCGCGGCGAGCTACTACCGTGAGTACACCGTCGAGACACCGGGTTCGAGCGATCGCGGCGCCCGCCGCATCGTTGGCGGAGCTGCCGGTGATCGCTACTACACCGATGATCACTACGACAGCTTCCGGCAGATTCTGGAGGGACAGTGACTTCTGACGGGACTGTGACGAGCGCAGGAGCGCTGCCGCCCAACCCGATCCGGCATCTCGGTCGCTCGAGCAGCATCGTCGCCGCGATCCGGGGCGAGTATGACGCGGGCCGCACCGTGCGGGTAGTCCCTGCGGGCCGGGACAAGGCCGAGTCGCTGGCCCTGTTCGCCGAGATCCTGGACTTCCCGGCCCACGTCGGGCGCAACCTCGATGCCTTGTATGACGCTCTGCGCACCTATGCGCGCGACCAGGGCGGTCCGTGGTCACTCATCTGGGATGCGGCGGGCGGCCTGCGGGCCGGGGACCGCACGGCATACGAAGGCATCCTGGGGGTCTTGGCGGATACCGCCACGACGGCACCGGGGCTGCACGTCACCGTCCTCGACCGCTGACGAGTCCTCGACCGCTGACGAGTCCTGGGCCCCGGCTGGGCAACAATGGTGCCCGTGACCGTCCGTTCCGTTGCACTGCTCGGCTCCACCGGCTCCATCGGGACGCAGGCACTCGATGTCGTGGCCCGCAACCCGGAACGCTTTCGCGTCGCCGCCCTGAGCGCCGGCGCCAATGTCGAACTGCTGGCCCAGCAGGCCGTGCGCTTCCGGCCCCCGCTGGTCGCGATCGCGACCGGCACCGAGCAGGAGGTGCGCTCCGCGCTCGGGGAGTATGCCGTGGCGGGGGCCCCCACGGCATACTCGCCGGAGATTGTGGCGGGGCCCGGCGCGGCGGCGCTGGCGGCGGCGTGCGGTGCGGACGTGGTCCTCAACGGGATCACCGGTTCGATCGGGTTGCGCCCGACCCTCGCGGCCCTGGCGGCCGGGGCGACGCTGGCGCTGGCGAACAAGGAGTCGTTGATCATCGGCGGCGATCTCGTGACCGCCGCGGCGGCCCCCGACCAGATCGTTCCGGTGGATTCCGAACACTCCGCGATCGCGCAGTCGTTGCGCGGGGGCCGCAGCGTCGAGGTGCGCCGCCTGGTCGTCACGGCCAGTGGTGGACCGTTCCGGGGCTGGTCACGAGAGCAGTTGCGGGAGGTGACCCCCGCGCAGGCGCTGGCCCACCCGAACTATGCGATGGGGCGGGTCATCACGACCAATTCCGCGACCTTGGTCAACAAGGGGCTGGAGGTCATCGAGGCCCACCTGCTCTTCGGCATTCCCTTCGAACGGATCGACGTCGTGGTCCATCCACAGCAGTGGATCCACTCGATGGTGGAGTTCCATGACGGCTCGACCATCGCCCAACTCGGCCCGCCCCGGATGCTCGTGCCGATCGCCCTCGGTCTCTCGTGGCCGCAGCGGTTGCCGGACATCGACGTGCCATGCGACTGGTCGCTCGCCCAATCCTGGGACTTCGAGCCGCTCGACGACGAGGCATTTCCCGCGGTGCGACTGGCGCGTCAGGTCGGTGAGGCGGGTGGCACCTTCCCGGCGGTCTACAACGCTGCCAACGAGATCTGCGTGGACGCCTTTCACGATGGCGACCTGCGCTTCACCGACATCGTCGACACCATCGCCCGGGTGATGGCCGACCATGACGGCGGGGCCGTCGAGAGCGTCGAGCAGGTCTTGGACGCCGACTCGTGGGCACGCGCGCATACCGAGGCCCTCATCCGGCTGGGTTAGCCGCGAGCCCTTATGCTCAATTGGGGTGTCGCATCCGGCGCCCGGGCCTGGCCAGCGGGATCAAATGGCCGGCGCCGTGCGTTGTATGCGCTGCTTACGTCGGCCATTGTCAGGGACGGACCATGCTGTATCTGCTCGGAGTGCTCATCGTCGTGATCGGCGTCGGTGCCTCCATCGCCTTGCACGAGATCGGGCATCTGGTGCCTGCGAAGAAGTTCGGTGTGCGCGTTCCGCAGTACATGGTCGGGTTCGGCCCAACCCTGTGGTCGACGACCCGCGGTGAGACCGAATATGGCATCAAGGCGATCCCTCTGGGTGGCTACATCCGCATGATCGGGATGTTCCCGCCGCGACCGGGTGCGGGCCTGCGCGTCAGCAGCACGGGGCGCTTCACCCAGTTGCGCGATGAGGCCCGGGACCAGAGTCTGAGCGAGATCCAGCCGGGGGATGAGGAGCGGGTCTTCTACAAGCTGTCCGTGCCCCAGAAGGTCGCCATCATGTCGGGCGGTCCGTTGATGAACCTGCTCATTGCGGCGGCGGTGTTCACCGGCTTGTTCACGCTGCACGGAATCGTGGTCAACACCCCGACCCTGTCATCGGTTTCCGCGTGCGTTGACCTCGCTGCGGCCGGACGATCCAGCGCCACCGAGTGCACCCCGGCGATGCCCAAGGCGCCGGCGAATGAGGCGGGCCTGCTCCCCGGGGACGACATCGTCTCGATCAATGGGGTCGCCTTGGACTCCTGGGATGACGCCCGGGCCTTGATCCGGGACAACGCCGGGAAACCGATCACCATCGTCTTGCGCCGCGGCGGGGTCACTGAGACGGTGACCGCCACCCCGATGGCCGTGCAGTTGCCGATCTATGACGAGTTCGGGACCCCGCTGAAGAATGACGACGGTTCGGTCAAGACCGAACTGGCGGGATTCCTCGGGGCCGCCGGGACACCGAAGAGTGTCAAGCAGCCGCTCACCGCGGTGCCCGGTCTGCTCGGCTCGCAGATTGCCCAGACGGCCGGCGTGGTCTTGCACATCCCGCAAAAGATGGTCGGCGTCGCCAAGGCCGCCTTCGGCGGGCAGGAGCGGGACCTCAACGGACCGGTATCGGTCGTCGGCGTCGGCCGGGTCGCCGGCGAGGTGGCCTCCGACGAGGCCTTCGGCGACACCTCCGACAAGGCACTCATCTTGGTGAGCCTGCTCGGGTCCCTCAACCTGGCCCTCTTCGTCTTCAACATGATCCCCCTGCTCCCGCTCGACGGCGGTCACATTGCCGGCGCCCTGTGGGAGGGCATCAAACGGCGGTCCTTCAAGGTCGCCGGGAAGCCGGACCCCGGTCCGGTGGATGTCACCAAGGCGCTGCCGCTCGCGTATGCCGTGGCCTCGCTGCTCATCGTCATGTCGGCGCTGCTCATGTATGCCGACATCGTCAATCCCATCCGGTTGCGCGGCTAAGGGATAATTGGTTCTTGTGACGATCTCCCTGGGTCTGCCTGCCCTGCCCCCTCCGGTCCTCGCGCCGCGCCGCAAGACCCGCAAGATCCGGGTCGGCAAGGTCGAGGTCGGTGGCGACGCACCGGTCTCGGTGCAGTCGATGACCACGACGGTGACGTCGGACATCAACGCCACGTTGCAGCAGATTGCCGAATTGACCGCGGCCGGCTGCGACATCGTGCGCGTGGCTTGCCCGACTCAGGACGATGCCGACGCGCTGTCGGTGATCGCCCGCAAGAGCCAATTGCCGGTGATTGCCGACATCCACTTCCAGCCCAAATACGTCTATGCCGCGATCGACGCGGGCTGCGCGGCCGTGCGGGTCAACCCGGGCAACATCCGGGCCTTCGATGACCAGGTCGGCGAGATTGCCCGGCGCGCCAAGGCGGCTGGTGTGTCCATCCGGATCGGGGTCAATGCCGGATCTCTGGACAAGCGCCTGCTGGCCAAATATGGCAAGGCCACACCGGAGGCCCTGGTCGAGTCCGCCGTCTGGGAGGCGAGCCTCTTCGAGGAACACGACTTTCACGACTTCAAGATCTCGGTCAAGCACAACGACCCGGTCGTCATGGTTCGGGCCTACGAGATGTTGTCCGAGCGTGGGGACTGGCCGTTGCACCTCGGTGTCACCGAGGCCGGTCCGGCCTTCCAGGGCACGATCAAGTCGGCAACCGCCTTCGGGGCGCTGCTCTCCAAAGGCATCGGCGACACCATCCGCGTCTCGCTGTCGGCGCCGCCCGTCGAAGAGGTCAAGGTTGGACTGCAGATCCTGCAGTCGCTCAATTTGCGACCGCGCAAGCTGGAGATCGTCTCGTGCCCGTCCTGCGGTCGCGCCCAGGTCGATGTGTACAAGCTCGCCGACCAGGTCACCGCGGGCTTGGAGGGGATGACCGTGCCCTTGCGCGTGGCCGTCATGGGCTGCGTCGTCAACGGACCGGGTGAGGCCCGTGAGGCCGACCTCGGCGTCGCGTCCGGCAACGGCAAGGGACAAATCTTCGTCCGCGGCGAGGTCATCAAGACGGTGCCCGAGAGCGCGATCGTCGAAACGCTGATCGAGGAAGCCATGCGCCTCGCCGAGGAGATGGGCGAGGGCGTCGACGGCGAAGCCGTTGGGGCGCCGAGCGTCACGGTCAGCTGAAGCCGGCGCTCCCCAATGCGTGACTAGGTGGCGTGGACAAGGCAGGCTAGGGGAGTGCTGCGCACCCGGACGCCCATGCGAGACCTCGGGGCGTCCGACCTGGACGCCGCGTTGGCCCTGTGTGCCCGCAACCAGGCCGACAATTGCTTCGCAGCCGCCCGGCTGCTCGAGGGCGGTTTGACGAGCGCCGGCGCCCACGTCGTCGGTGTCATCGAGGCTGGCGAATTGGTCAGCCTGTGCTACGTCGGAGCCAATGTGGTCCCGGTGGAAACCTCGCAACGCACGCGCCTCGTGCTGGGCGATCGGGTGCGCAAGTGGCACCGTCGGGCCGCCTCCTTCCTCGGCCCCGCCGAACAAGTGCTGCCGCTGTGGGAACTCGTGGAGTCCGCCTGGGGGTCGGTGCGCGCGGTGCGGGCCAGCCAGCCGCACCTGGCCACCACTACGCCGCCCTCCCAGTTCGGGATCGTGGCGGACGAACGGGTGCGCCTGGCCCGCCCGGGTGAGGTAGATCTGGTGCTCCCGGCCGCGGAGCACATGTTCACCCATGAGATCGGGTATCCGCCCTATCGCGGGAGCCACCGGTCCTACCGCACCCTGCTCCAACGGCTCATCGACCAGCGGCACACCTATGTCATCGTCGAGCGGGGTCGGGTCATTTTCAAGGCCGACCTAGGCTCCGTTGCCTTGGGGTGCGCTCAGATTCAAGGGGTGTGGGTCGCCCCCGAACTGCGTGGCGCCGGACTCGGTACCACGGCAATGGCCGGAGTAGTCGAGAATGTCCTTCAGGATGTCGCTCCGATGGCGACGCTTTACGTCTGTCTCTTATACACATCTGACGCTGCCGACGAATAGAGAGGTGTAGATCTCGGTGGTCGCCGTATCATT
>CALLZC010000009.1 GCA_937858995.1 uncultured Nostocoides sp. | reverse complement strand
ATGATACGGCGACCACCGAGATCTACACCTCTCTATTCGTCGGCAGCGTCAGATGTGTATAAGAGACAGACTTGGTGAAGCGCACCTGCACATCGAGAACCCAACCCTGAGAGTTGGACTTGACGATGGTCAGCTTCGTGCCCGTCCCCGCAACCTTGACGGAGTTCTGCGGGTTGCCCGCGCTCCAGTAGCGGTTGGGGTTGGAGTCATCGAAGGTGCGCACACCCGGAACCGACGGCCAGGTGCGAGCGACCCCGTTCTTGTGCAGGGTGATCGCATCGCGGGGCTCGACGCCGAAGGTGGCGTCATAGGTGCTGCGCCGGTTGGTCAGCGGGGAGCCCTGGATTGCCATGAGTTCGGGGTGGAGGTCGACCGGTAGTGCGAAGCCCTCACCCGGGTGAGCGTAGGTGTTGTTGTCGGCGAAGTAGGTGTCGACGTACCACACCAGCATGCCGTTCTGGAACGGGAACCGCTCGACCCAGTCCGGCTTGGTGTTGCCCCAGCCGAAGTTGTACGGGCCCTGGCGCAACGTCTTGTCGTAGCCGTTGTAGACCCGGTTCTCGGCGAGGTAGTAGTTGGTCGAGTCGACCCGCTCGGTGCCCGTCGTGCGCTTGAAGCCGTCGAGGCTCCAGCCGTTGTCGCCGCTCTCCGCACCGTCGCTCAGGACGGTGGTGCTGCCCTTCTTGACGACGATGTTGTCGAGGAAGGCCCCGGCCTCGGCGAGGCCACCGTCGGTTCCATAGCGGAAGCGCAGGTGGACGTTCTTGCCGGCGTAGGCGTTGAGGTTCACCGACACCGGAACCCACTTGGGGTTGACTCCGGTGTAGCTCCAGACCGACTTCCAGGTCGCGCCGGAGTCGGTGGAGACCTCCGCGTAGAGGTAGTCGTAGTCTTCCTCGATCTCGGCCCACATCATCATGTTCAGCGATGCGGTGCTCGCTCCGGTGAGGTCCACCGGTCGCGACATGGTGTTCTGCAGGTCGTCGCCCGAGCCGCTCCACCATTCATAGGACCCGGCAAAGGGCTTGTTGTAGACCTCGACGTGCGCCTTGGGCGGCAACAGCACCGCAATCGCCTGGGGCAGATTCAGGGCGTCCTTGTTGGCAATGCCCAGCTTGACGTCTGCAGGCTCACCGTGGCGAACCAGCTTGTAGTCCAGCCAGCCCAGCAGCAGCTTCTCGTGCGGGCCCATGTAGCCGGGCTTGGTGCCGATGTCCGGGTTGCCGTCGTTCAGCCAGGAACCCGAGGACATGAGCGTCCAGAAGGCCGAGCTATTGCCCATGCCCGTGCCGTCGCCAGTGTCGTAGTAGTCCCGCAGGCCGAGGTCGTGACCGAACTCGTGCGTGAAAACACCGAGGCCACCATCTTCGGGCTCGGTGGTGTAGTCACCGATCCAGATCCCGGAATTGCCGATCGGAACGCCGCCGGCCTTGTTGATGGCCGGGCCGGTGACACCGTAGTCGGTGACGAAGGCATACCAGCGGTGGCTCCAGATGGCGTCTTCGCCCTGGGCGCCGCCACCGGCTTCCTCGCCCTCGCCCGCGTGGATCGCCTGGAAGTGGTCGATGTAACCGTCGCGCTCGAGATAGACCCCGTCACCGTCGTAGTCGTAACGGTCGACCTTGTCGAACTGCGCCAGATAGGTCTTGATCTGCGCGTCCGACTTGCCCATCGCCTTCTGGCTGTCGTACCAGGCGGTGGCGGTGTCCTTGACGAAGTTCCAGTAGCCGTCGGATTCGCTGATCTTGGGGCTGCCGTAGCGTGCCTCGTTGTAGGGCACCTTGACCCAGTCCGACACGTCGCCGGTAGCCAGGAACCGGCCCTGAGACTGCTTGAGGTAGAAGTCGCGGAAGGACTCACCGGCGCCGAACATCAGGTTCATGTAGTGCGCGCGGTTGAAGTCGGCCACCCAGTAGCTGGTGTTGTTGTCGGTCGCGTCGCCGTTCCAGTTGCGATCCGGCATCGCGATCTTGTTGTGCAGCGGGCCCGGCGTGCCACCGGTCGCGGACATCGTCTTGGTCCCGAACTCGGTCAGGACGGAGAAGATCGATTCCTCGCGGGTCACCGGGTACCACACCCAGCGGCCCTTGGCCGCCGCCGTGCCCCGCGCCTCGGGCTTGGTGCTTCCGGGAATCTTGATGACCCGGTTCGCGCCGCTGCCCTCGAGGGTGGCCTCGCCCGTCAGGAGCTTGGCCATGGCGTCCTCGCGCAGCTTCATTTGCGCGTCGGCCAGTGGGTTGGGCAGCGCGTCGCCGCCCGGGCGGAACTTGATGGCCCCGTCAGGGCCGGTGGCGGGGCTGGACCCGGCCTGTGCGGTGCTCGGAGCCAATGTCAGCGCGAGCGCCGCAATGGCAACTCCCGACACCACTCCCACGTGACGTTTCCTCACGTACTTTCCTCCCAGATGCATGAACAGTCGCCGGTGGGCGACCCACCTGACAGGCAAGCACGAAAGCTGCCGACTTGGTACCCCCGGCGTCCAGTGATTTCCGGCGCACAGGGCTGCATACCGCAGAATCTCCATCACGATTTGATAACGCGGCGCACAGACGGCCGCTGCGCGCGCGGGCATACGATCTGCGCATGAGCCAGACACCAGCGACACCGGGCAACGCCGGCGCTCCGGCAGCGGAGACGACGGCGCCCTACGGCACCGGGGTGCAGGCCGCGCCGCAGCGGCGCGTGCGGATCCCGCATCTGACGCAACTGAAGGCGACGGGCCACAAGTGGGCCATGCTCACGGCATACGACATGTATGCCGCGGAGATTTTCGACGAGGCCGGGATCCCCGTCCTGCTGGTCGGTGACTCGGCAGGCAACAACGTCTATGGGTTCGAGACCACCGTCCCGGTGACCGTCGACCATCTGGTGCCCCTGTGTCGGGCGGTGACCAACGCGGCCAAACGAGCCATGGTCGTGGCGGATCTGCCCTTCGGGTCCTATCAGGCCAGCCCCCAGCAGGCGCTCGCGACGGCGACCCGGTTCATGAAGGAGGGGCTAGCCCACGCCGTCAAGCTCGAGGGCGGCGCGGCGATGGTCCCCGAGGTCGAATTGCTGGTCCGGGCCGGCATCCCCGTCATGGGACACATCGGGTTCACCCCGCAGAGCGAGCATGTCCTGGGTGGCTACAAGGTCCAGGGCCGCGGTGCCGGCGCCGAAAAGCTGATGGCCGACGCGCTCGCGCTGGAGGCCGCCGGATGCTTCGCGGTCGTCCTGGAGATGGTGCCGGCGCCGGCGGCTGCCGAGGTAACGGCGGCCCTGCGCATCCCGACGATCGGCATCGGGGCGGGGCCGGACTGCGACGCCCAGGTTCTTGTCTGGCAAGACATGGCCGGGTTGCGCGGCGGCCGCGCCCCCCGCTTCGTCAAGAAGTATGCCGACCTGCGCGCCACCCTCAGTGCCGCCGCGAGCGCGTATGCCGCCGACGTCGCCGCCGGGACCTTCCCCGATGCGGAGCACTCCTTCCCCGAGTGAGCGCATCGCACCTCACGGCAGGGTCAGGATCTCGTTGCCGCGCTCGGTGATCAGGATCGTGTGCTCGAACTGGGCGGAGCGGCTGCGGTCCTTGGTCACCACGGTCCACTGATCGGCCCACATCTCCCACTCGTGGGTGCCGAGGTTGAGCATCGGCTCGATCGTGAAGGTCATCCCCGGCTCGATGATCGTGGCGTAGTGCGGCGCCGCATCGTAGTGCGGGACGATCAGGCCGGAGTGGAAACTGGTGCCGATCCCGTGGCCGGTGAAGTCGCGCACCACCCCATAGCCGAAGCGGCGCGCATAACTCTCGATCACCCGACCGATGACATTGATCGCCCGCCCCGGCTGGGCCGCCTTGATCCCCCGCATGAGGGCCTCGTGGGTGCGCTCGACCAGCAGTCGGGACTCGTCATCGATCTCCCCCACCGGATAGGTGGCATCGGTGTCGCCATGCACGCCGTGGATGTAGGCGGTGATGTCGATATTGACGATGTCCCCCTCCAGCAGGCGGCGCGAATCCGGGATGCCATGGCAGATCACCTCGTTCACCGAGGTGCACAGTGACTTGGGGAAGCCCCGGTAGCCGAGGGTCGAGGGATAGGCGCCGTGGTCGAGCAGGAACTCATGGCCCACCCGGTCGATCTCGTCGGTCGTGACCCCGGGCTCGATCACCGCGGCCGCGGCCGCCATGGCCTGCGCCGCGATCCGACCGGCAATGCGCATCCGCTCGATCGTCTCGGCGTCCTTGACCTCCGGCCCGCGGAAGGGCGCCGGGGCCGGGGCGCCGACATACTCCGGCCGCGGGATGGACGCCGGCACCGGTCGGCGCGAAGAGATGGCACCCGGAGCGACGCTGGCGTACGTAAGCGGCATACGGTGGAGTCTAGGCATCGCGCACTAGGGCGCGACCACCTCGAAAGGACCCCGATGGCTTTCTGGTACAACGTCGTCACCGGCCAGGTCGAGAGCGATGACAATCGCAGCATGGCCGATGATGTGCTCGGTCCCTACGAGACGCAGGACGAGGCCAGTCGAGCGCTGGAGATCGCGGCGACCAAGACCAAGCAATGGGATCAGGACGACGCCGAGTGGAACGAGGGCGGCGCTTCGTCCTCCGGCGACTCCTGGTGACGCGCTAACGGCCCGTCGTGGGAGCGGTCACCGCACGCGCGCCGCTGCCAGAGCCTTGCCCTTGGGGGTGACCAGGAGTTCGAACGAGCGCTTGTCCAGCCGCCGATAGAAGCCGGCCTCGGCGAGGCGCTTGAGGGTCACCGGGCATTTCTTGCAGCGCGGTTTGTCCTTGCAGCACTTCGACTTGGCTTTCACCTTCCCCATGACCCTAGGTTAGGGATACCTAACCTAGAAACGAAATACGCGGGGTATGACGTTGGGCACGGTGGTGCCTCAGCGCACCCGGTGCACGCTGACGGCATACGGCTCGCCGAGGTGATAAGGGGCCCCGGACCAGTCGGCATACCGCACGACATAGGCCAGGGCGGCTCCCGCGCAGGCCCGGTCGTAGTCGGCCGCGCTCCAGGCATCCTCGCCCGCGGTGGGGGTCAGGGGCATGCCCGCGAGTACCTCGCCTCCCGGTCGCACATGGCGGGCGACGCGTGCCAGCAGGGGCACCAACCGCCCGCGGGCGCGCCCCGTGACCACCACGGACGCGAGTACGGCCAGATCGAAGGCCGGTCCCGGCAACGCCAGCCGATCCGGATCGGTGAGCACCCAGCGGGTGAGGGCGTCGCGCGCGCGGGCCACCGCGAGCCGACCCGGGTCGGCGTCCACACCCGTGACGGCATAGCCACGCGCGGTCAACACCGTAGCCAGTTGCCCGGTGCCACAACCCACGATCAGCAATCGGCTGGGCGGGCTCAGCCGGCGGCGAACCAGGTCGGCCGCCGCGACATCCGGGCCGGCGCGCGCGTCATGCGCCTCCTGCTGCGGTTCAGCCACGGCGCGACGTGATCAGGCGCCCGCGGGGAACTCGTGCGCTCCCCCACCCGCGAGATCGACGACCTCGGTTTCGGGATGACCCCAGGCGCGAGCCTGGCTGAGGTAAAGCTGTCGCCCGGCCGTGCCCAGGAGAGCGTCGTGGATCGGGATGGCGCTGCGGGCGGCCAATCGTTGCAAGAAGGCCGTCATCTCCCGGCTGGCTTGCCAGGGGGCGTTGAGCGGGAAGAGCAGCACGTCGATGGACCCCGGATCCTCGGCGAGCGTGTCACCTGGGTGGTAGAGGGACGGTTCACCCTCGGCGTCGAGCCGCACGCCGACGTTGGCGATCACCGGGATGGCCGGGTTGATGAGGGCGTGTTGCGAGCCGATCGGAGTCAGCCGAACGGGACCCACCGCGGCGCTGGTGATCTCGTCGTGCCCGCTGGCCGGCAGACCGGCCTCGCGCAGCAGCAGCACGCTCTGGGGGTCGGCGATCAGGCGGGCATCGGGGTTGGCGCGTAGCAGGGCGGGGAGCCGGTCCAGGTCCAGATGGTCCGGGTGTTGATGCGTCACGACCACCGCGTCCAGGTCATGCGCCGGGCCCAGATCCGGGGTGAAGATGCCCGGGTCGAACAAGATCCGCGAACCGGCCATCTCGACCAGGACACAGGCGTGGCCCAGGTGCGTCAACTGCATACGCCCCAATATAGGAGCCGGGCCCGTTCACAGGTTTGGCGGAAGAGTCGGCCGGTACGCCGGATTCTGTCCCGCGCCGCGGCGAACCGCGATGCGGTGGCGGTCATCCATCTAGGCCCGCCGTTGCCGACGGGCTCGAGCGCCCTACCCGCGTGCTCCGGCGGGCCGCCGTCAAACGCACGCTGTCTGGGCTTGCTCCCGGTGGGGTTTACCGAGCCGGCCTGGTCACCCAGGCCGCTGGTGGTCTCTTACACCACCCTTTCACCCTTACCCCACCTGACGGTGGGGCGGTCTACTTTCTGTGGCACTATCCCGCGGGTCGCCCCGGGTGGCCGTTAGCCACCACCGTGCCCTCAGGAGTCCGGACGTTCCTCGGCCCCGGAGCCGGCTGGCCCCGAGAACGCGACCGCCTGGCCGACTCTTCCGCCGCCAGTCTAGGCCCGTGCGCCCCCCCTGACCCCCCGCAACTAACCTCTGCCCCCGCAACTAACCTCTGCTAGCAGCAGGTGCGCTCAGATCCACAGGATGCATCCTGTGGATCTGAGCGCACCCTCTGCTCAGTTGGTCGCCGACGGCTAGTCGATCGAACCGACGCGCTCGATGATCTCGAAGCGGACTAGACCGGTCGGGACATCGGCCCGCACCAGCCGGGCAGTGACGCGGTCCCCGTTTTGGACGCGTATGGCAGTTGCCGCCTGGGCGACGACCGCCGGGTGGGTCAGCTGGATCACCCAGCGGCCGTGCTCGCTGTTGTCGACCACGGCCGCGTCGAAGAGCTGCCCGACGAACTGACTCAGCACGGCCGCCTCGACCGCATCCGTGCACGCACGCTCCACGCCATGGGCGACCTTGGAGGTGCGCGCCATGATCTCCGGCAGGTCAGCCAGTCCGGCGCTGGCCCACGCCGGCACGGGGTGCCCTTGCGAGATGGCCTCGGCGATCGCCAGCCCGTATCGATCGACCAGGCGGCGCAGCGGAGCCGTCACGTGCGCGTAGATCGCGGCCAGGGCACCGTGTTCCGGCGCAGGCGGCAGCTCACCGTCGAAGACGACATACGACGACCCACGGAACAGGCCGGTGGCGTCATAGATGAGCGCCAGGTGCTTGGGGTCGCTGCGATCGAGGCTACGCAGGAAGGCTCCGTAGGTCATCCCCTCCGGCCACCGGATGCCGAGTGCCTTGGCCTCGCGCCGGAAGCGCTCGAGTGCCTCTGGCCGCGGCGCCGGAAGCGTGCGCAGCACCCCGATGCGCGCGCCCACCATCAACTCGGCGGCCGCCATGCCGGTCATCAGCGAAATCTGGGCATTCCACTCCTCCGCGGCCAGCGGGGGCCGGAAGCCGAGCACGAAGTGTCCGTCGACGTCACGGATCACCTCCTGCTCCGGCATCGGGAGGCTGGCACCGCCGCGCCGCTGCTCAAAGGCGATGCGGCGCTCCCCCACCTCCTTGAGCAGCGCAACGCGCTCGTCGCTGGTACCGGCATCGATCATGGCCTGGACCTGCTCGTAGTCGAACCGGTCCACGCTGCGCACCAGCGCGCGATAGACCGAGACTGCGCTGCCCTGCCCGTCGGGCTCCACGTGCATATCCCAGATGTATGCCGGGCGCACCCGATCGGGGAGCAGGCTCGCGGCGTCCTCGCTCACCGGCGCGGGATGCAGTGGGGTGCGTTGGTCCGGCGCATAGATCGTCTGCCCGCGGACCTGGGCCTCGATGTCGATGGCACCGCCGGGGGCGACGAACGCCGGCAGGTAGGCGATGGCATACCGAACCCGGAAGCCCTCCCCCGAGCGCTCGATATGGACGGCCTGGTCCAGGTCCATCGAGCCCGGGGGATCGATGGTGATGAAGGGGATGCCGGTTTCATCGCGCTCGGGCCACTCCACGGGGGCCACGGCGACGGCCTCGGCCGCGGCCATCACCTCGTCCGGGAACCGGGTCGGCAGCCCGAACTGCTCCCGGACGGCGGCGAATCGCGCCAGCAACCGCTCGTCCGTCAAGACCGAGGTGATGCCCTCCTCACGGTACCGAGCCCTCAACCGTTGCTGCCCCATGGGCACCGAACCTACCCGCCCGGAGGCCACCGATCCGGGAGGCGGACCCCTCCAGGCGTCCGGTCGCCCCCGGACTACCCTTCGGTGCGTGCTCATCCTGCTGCCGCCCTCCGAGACCAAGGCGCGGCCCACCCGGGGCGTCCCGATGGAGCTCGATCGGCTGTCCTTTCCGGAGCTCACGGCCACCCGAGAGCAGGTCATTGCGGCGCTGATCGAGACCTCAGCTGGACCCGACGCGATGCGGGTCCTCGACGTCCCTGCCACCCTGGGCGCCGAGGTTGCGGGCAATGTGACACTGCTGACCCGGCCCGCGCGGCCCGCCCTGGAGATCTATCGAGGCGTGTTGTATGACGCCTTGGACGCCCCCAGCCTCAGCGCCGCCGGCAAGCGGCGCGCCGGTCGGCGGCTGATCATCTCCTCCGCTGTGTATGGCGCGGTGCGGCCGGGGGATCGCATCGCGCCCTATCGCACCTCGATCGACGCCCACCTTCCGGGGGTGGGGCGCTTGGCGGCCCGGTGGAAGGAGACCCTCTCCCAGCCCCTGGCCCAGGCCGCCGGGTCGGGGCTCATCGTCGACGCTCGTTCCGGGCCGTATGCCGCGAGCTGGCGCCCCGCGGGCGCGCTCGCCTCCCGGTGGGTCGCCGTGCGGGTGCCCGGGGTCAGCCATCTGGCCAAACACACGCGTGGGTTGGTGGCCCGAGCCTTGTGCGAGTCGCCCGCCGACCCGCGGCGGCCCGCCGGGCTCCTGGCGTTGTTGGAGCGCGACTTTGTCGTGGCCCTGCACGAGCCGCCCCGGCCGGGCCTGCCCTGGGTCCTTGAGGCAACCGCCCGCTGACCGGCGCCCATCCGGCGCGCGAGGCTCCAGAAACTGCGCGAGGCTCCGGAAACTTCGCGACGCACCGGATATATCGTGCGTTTCGGGCAGGTTCCGGGGTTTCGGACATTTTCCGGGGCGATCGGTGCGCGCGCCACGACACGCGCACCGGCATGGGTGCCCACGTCAGGAGCGCGCCCGGGCGCGGGCAGCGGCAACCTGAACGCGACGCAGAACCTCTGGCGGGTTGTCCAAATCGGCCCAGATCAGCCGCACGACCTCATACCCCAGGTCGTGGAGCCGGGACTCGCGAGCCTTCTCCCGAGCTAGCGCCTCTCGACCGGCGAACCCGTCGTACTTGCACAGCCCGTCGAACTCGATCACGACTCTGTCGTAGGCGAGGAAGTCCACCCGGGCGAGAACGGCGCGAGCGTCATACACTACGACCTGGGAGCGGCACGGAATGCCGAGATCGCGCAGCAGGATCCGGGTGCGGGTCTCCCCGACCGACTCGCACGCGGGATCCACCATCGCCACCGCCCGGCGAGCGTCGCGAGCACCCCGGCCCTGGACCTGTTCGGCCAGGGCGCTCAGCCGATCCAGGCCAATTGCCGTCGAGTGCACCGCGGCGTCCATCGCTACGACCCCCGCGAGGGCGCCATTGCCCGCCGCGTGTTGCAGCAGTGCCGCCGCCAGCCCCGCGCTGCGCCAACCATCCACGAGGACGATCTCGCACTCCCCGAGGGGGCGCACCACGACGCCACCGCTGGAGTGGCTCCGCGACACCGGCGCCACGAGGTCGATCCGTCGAGGATCGCTGGACCAGTGCGGCAGCCCATGCAACGCGAGCGCCGCGTGCGAGGCCGCGGCGCTCTCCGGCCGGGCCCGCAGGAGCGCGCGCACCCGTAGGCGGTAGCGCTCGTCGGGGTGCGCCGCCTCATACACCGCACCGGAGACGAACGCTCCACGACGCACCCGGACCACCGCCCGCGCGCGGACCAGCGCCGCGAGTTCGCGGTGATCAATGCCCGCGGTGAGGGCGTCGCGAGTGGCGAAGACGCCGCCCTGCCCCGCCAGCACCGCCGCTAGGCGTTGGGTCATCGCGGCACCTGGCGCGCGCGCATGCTGCAGGGCCTCCATAAACCAACCATGCCCTCGCAGGTCCCAACCCGCGAGGCCGCGGCCGCGACCCTGTGGATGACGAGGCAGGCAGTTGCCGGTGTGCCGGACTGCGGAGCCGCTACGTGCTCAGCGTCGCGAACGCTTGGGCGAGGTCATCGATGATGTCCTGCGGGTGCTCAAGGCCCACGGAGAGGCGGATGGTCCCGTCGGTGATCCCCAAGGCCAGCCGCTGGTCGGGCGGCATCTTCGACTGCGTCGTCGTGGCGGGGTGGGTGACCAGGGACTTGGTGTCGCCCAGGTTGTTGGAGATGTCAAGCACCCGCAGGGCATCCAGGACCCGAAAGGCGCCCGCCTTGTCGGCGTCCAGGGTGAAGGTGAGAACCGTTCCGGCGCCAGTCATCTGGCGGGCGATCAGCTCAGCCTGCGGGTGCGAGGCGAGTCCGGGATAGAGAACCTGCACCACCTCCGGCCGGGACTGCAGCCAGTTCGCCACCTGGGCAGCCCCGGCAGCCTGGGCCCGCAGCCGCAGATCCATCGTCTCTAGCGACTTGACCAAGACCCACGCGTTGAACGCCGAGAGGGTCAAGCCGAGCACCCGGATCATCGGCCGCACCACATCGCGCAGCAGCTTCTCCGGCCCGAGCACCGCTCCGCCAAGGATCCGGCCCTGCCCGTCGATGTGCTTGGTCGAGGAATACACCACGACGTCGGCGCCGTGCGCGATCGGCGAGGAGAACAGCGGCGTCCCGAAAACGTTGTCCACCACGACAGTTGCCCCCGCGGCGTGCGCCAGCTCCGCCACGGCAGCGATATCGACGATGGTCATGGTCGGGTTGCTCGGGGTCTCGAAGAAGACGGCTGTCGTGGGTACCGACAGTGCCGCACGCCACTGCTCGAGATCGGTGCCATCGACGAAAACGGTCTCAACGCCCCACCGGGGCAACACCTCGGCGCAGATGGCATAGCAGGTGCCAAAGAGCGCCCGAGATGCCACGATTCGGTCTCCGGCTCCGCACAGGCCCCCAAGGACCGCGAAGACCGCCGACATGCCGGTGGGGGTTGCGTAACACGCTTCAGCTCCCTCCAGCGCCGCAAGTCGCTCCTCGAACATCGAGACGGTGGGGTTGGCGTAGCGGCTGTAGGAGTAGCGCTCGATCTCCTCCTTGAAGGTGGCCTCGGCCTGCGCCGCACTGTCATACACATAGCCGGAGGTGAGGTACATGGCCTCGGACGTCTCCAGGAACTGGCTGCGTCGCAGCCCGGCACGCACCGCGTGGGTCTCTCGGCGGAGCTCTCCCGACGGCTCATTCGCAGGCATGGCGAGCAGAGTACCGAGTGCCCCTAGGACCACGAGGCGAGATATCCGACCCGCGGACACCTCGGCTCACGCATGAAAAATCTTTCAGCGGGACGGAACCTGGCCGCTGTCGGTGCCCCGTTTTATAGTGGCCAGGAATCCCCGCCAAAGGAGTCGTCGTGCGTGTCACCCGAAGACCAGCCTCCGCAGTTCTCGTCGCCGCCCTGGTGGGGGCCGGATTGACCGCCTCGCTGGCGGCGCCGGCCCAGGCCGCCGACCGCACGGCGACGCTCGTCGGGACGTTGCAGGACGAGCTCTCGGCGTGCGGCGACTGGCAGCCCGAGTGCACGGGGACGGACCTCCAACAGGTTGCCGGCACCCCGATCTATGAGCGCGTGTTCACCGTGCCCGCCGGGAGTTATGCGTTCAAGGTCGCCATCAACCACTCGTGGGACGAGAGTTGGGGTGGCCCCGCGGGGGACATCCCGTTGGTGCTCCAGGGACCGGCGCGCCTGAAGTTCTCCTACAACGACGAGACCCACAAGATCGGCCTCGCCCCCCTGGACCTGGCCGGCGGGGTGAGCGCCGCCGACCGGGCCCTGGCCGGGAACTCCCTACGTCCCGGGCTGACGAAGGAGCGCTTCTACTTCCTGATGGCTGACCGCTTCGCCAACGCTCGGACCGACAACGATCGTGGCGGGCTCAGCGGTGATCGGCTGGCAACGGGCTTCGACCCCACCGACAAGGGCTTCTACCACGGCGGCGATCTGGCGGGGGTGATCGACAAGCTGGACTACATCAAGGGTCTGGGCACGACGGCGATCTGGTTGACCCCCAGTTTCAAGAACCGTCCCGTGCAGGGCTCCGGCGCCAACGCCAGCGCCGGATATCACGGCTACTGGATCACCGACTTCACGCAGATCGATCCGCATCTGGGCACCAATGACGAGATGAAGGACCTCGTCGCACAGGCCCATGCCAAGGGCATGAAGGTCTTCTTCGACATCATCACCAATCACACGGCCGACGTGCTCGGGTATGCCGAGAACCAGTACTCCTACGTCAGCAAGGCCAGCGCGCCCTACCGCGATGCGGCGGGAGCCGCCTTCGATGACCGCACCTATGCCGGCGGCGAGACCTTCCCGCCGTTGGACCCGGACGTCTCGTTCCCCTACACCCCGATCTATCCCAACCCGGCCGATGCCAGCGTCAAGGTGCCGAACTGGCTCAACGACCGCACGCTGTATCACAACCGCGGCGACTCCACCTTCGCCGGCGAATCCAGCGAGTATGGCGATTTCGTCGGGCTGGACGACCTGTTCACCGAGCATCCGGACGTCGTCGCCGGCATGGGCGAGATCTATCAGGCCTGGGTCGATTTCGGCATCGACGGCTTCCGGATCGACACCGTCAAGCATGTCGATATGCCCTTCTGGCAGCGCTTTTCCCCGGCGATCCTGGCGCGGGCTCAGGCCATCGGCAACCCCGACTTCTTCATGTTCGGTGAGGTCTTCGACGGCTCCGCCAAGTTCATGAGCCAGTACTCGACTACCGGCAAGCTGCCGGCGACGCTGGACTTCGGTTTCCAGGGCGCGGCCCTCGAATTTGCCAGCGGCCGGCCCACGAGCGCGCTGCGGAACTTCTACTACACCGACGACTACTACACCGACACCGACTCCAATGTCTATGCGAGCCCGACCTTCCTCGGCAATCACGACATGGGGCGATTCGCGATGATGCTCAGCGGGAAGGGTTACGCCGGAACCGATCTGCTCGCCCGGGTGAAACTCGCCAACGCGCTGATGTATCTCACCCGGGGCCAGCCCGTCGTCTACTACGGCGATGAGCAAGGGTTCATCGGCTCCGGTGGCGACAAGGACGCGCGCCAGGACATGTTCGCCACCCAGGTGGCGCAGTATGCCGCCGAGCCGAACCTGACCGGCGCGGGGGGCGCCCGTGATCGCTACTCGACCACCGCACCGCTCTATGCGCAGATCAAGCGCCTGGCGGCGCTCCGGCGCGCTCACCCCAGCCTCGCCGATGGCGCGCAGATTCACCGGTACGCCTCCAGTGGAGCCGGGATCTATGCCGTCTCCCGCGTGGATCGGGCGACCAATATCGAATATCTCGTCGTGACGAATAACTCCACGTCCACCAAGACTGCGAGCTTTAACACCTTCACCAAGGGCGTCACCTACACCCCCATCCTGGGGGGCGGCTCGGGAGTGAAGTCCGGTCCGGGAACCCGCGTCAGTGTCACCGTTCCCCCCTTGGGTGTTCGCGTGTTCAAGGCCGGCGCCAAGATCCCCGCCCGGAGTTCGGCGCCGGCGGTCTATGTGACCTCACCCTCGGCCGGGGACGTCGTCTCGGGGCGGGCGGAGATCGGTGCGGCGACCACCCAGGATGCCTTCGCGCAGACGACCCTCGCCTACCGGCCGGTGGGCACCACGCAGTTCCGCACGATCGGAACCGATGACAATGCCCCCTACAGCGCCTACCACGACGTCTCGGGGCTGGCGGTCGGCACCCTCTTGGAGTACCGCGCGATCGTCAAGGACTCCAGCGGCAACTACAGCGCCTCCTCGTCGTATGCCGTGGTCGGCGGTTCCGCGGCCGCCACGGGAAGTGCGTCGAGAGCCGACAGCGCGGCCCGGGCCAAGGGCGGCGCGCAGGTGCGCGAGGTAACCCGCGGGACGACGCGAGCGCGTACCAGCGCCCAGCAACTGGTGGCTACGGCCATCGGCCCGGTCACGCAGCCCGACTTCGTGTCGGTGCCGGGCACCCTCAACTCCGAGCTGGGTTGTGTGGAGGGCACCGAACCCAAGGATTGGGATCCGGCGTGTGACCACGCCCAGATGACCCTGGACCCGAACGACCAGATCTGGAAACTCACCGTCACCCTGCCTCCTGGCGACTATGCGTACAAGGTCGCCATCGACAAGTCCTGGAGCGAAAATTACGGCCAGGGTGGCGTGCCCGGCGGCGGCGATATCCCGCTGACGGCGAGCGGCGCCCCCATCACCTTCTTCTACGACCATTCGACTCACTGGATCACCAGCGATGCGCAGGGTCCGATCATCACCGCGCCGGGTTCGATGCAGTCCGAATTGGGGTGCACCGGCGCGAACGACGGCGACGGGCAGCCCGCTTGCCTGAACCCATGGCTGCAAGACCCCGATGGCGATGGCACCTTCGCGTGGAGTTCCGACCAGATCCCCGCCGGGTCCTACGAACTCAAGGTCGCCCACAACCTCTCGTGGGACGAGAACTACGGGGCCGGCGGCACACCGAATGGCGCGAATGTGCCCTTCACGGTCCCGCGCGACGGGGTCGTGGTAACCATCACCTATGTGCTCGCGACCCATCAGATCACAGTGACCACCTCCGAGTCGGGCACGCCCCCGGACCTCAAGGCCGCCAAGGCGTTCTGGGTTCAGCCCGGACTGCTGGCGTGGCCGGCCGACGGCATACCCGAGGGAGCCAACCCGGCCCTGCTCAAGTGGCGGCTGCATTGGGCCCCCAACGCCGGCATGACGATCGATGAGGAGGACCTGCCGGGATCGACCTCCGCGGGGATGGCCTATGACCCGGCGGGGTTGCCGGCGAGTGTCACCGCCACCCGCCCGGAGCTGGCCGGATACCTGGCTCTGCGACTCGGCTCGAGCACCCAGTCGATTGCCGGCACCATCCTGCGTGGCCAGCTGGCCGTGGCCCTCTACAACAACCGGGGCCTGCTGCTGGATGCGACGGGGGTGCAGACCGCATACGTGCTCGATGCCCTCTATGCCGGCAGCGCGACGACGAAGAAATACGGCGCCGTCTTCGGTGGGAGCAGCCCGACCTACCGGGTGTGGGCACCCACAGCGCGACGAGTCACCTTGTTGACCTGGCCCCCGAGCGCGAGCGGTGACGCCCCGATCAGCAGTGCCAAACGCACGGCGATGAGCCGGGCCAGCGATGGGTCGTGGTCCGTCACGACCGGGGTCAAGGACGCGCGCTATCTCTACGAAGTGGTGGTGTATGTCCGTTCCACGGGGCGGATCGAGACGCTCACCGTCACCGATCCGTATTCCGTCGCGCTGACGCTCAACTCGACCAAGTCGGTGGCCGTCAACCTCAAGGATCCGCGGTATCGGCCGACCACGTGGACCGCTGCCGCGCAGCCGCGCCTGGCCAGCACTGTCGACACCGCGATCTATGAGTTGCATGTGCGGGACTTTTCGATATCTGACCCCAGCGTGCCGGAGTCGGAGCGCGGGTCCTATCTGGCCTTCGCCAGGGCGGGGCAGGGCATGCGGCACCTGACGGCCCTACGGGCGGCGGGACTCAACACGATCCACTTGCTGCCGACCTTCGACATCGCCTCGATCGAGGAAGACCCGGCGCGGCAGTCGACTCCCGCGTGTGACCTCGCGAGTTTCCCGCCCGATAGCACCGAGCAACAAGCGTGCATCAACGCGATCCGGTCCTCCGACGCCTTCAACTGGGGCTATGACCCCTTCCACTGGCTCGCCCCGGAAGGCAGCTTTGCCTCCAGTGCCGCGAGCGCCGACGGCGGCAAGCGGGTGGCCGAGTTCCGCACCATGGTCGGCGCCCTCCACCAGGCCGGCCTGCGCGTCGTGCTGGATCAGGTCTACAACCACACGCCCACGGCCGGGATCGCCCCGACCAGTGTGTTGGACAAGATGGTGCCGGACTACTACCAGCGGCTGGATCCGCGGGGCAATGTCTACACCTCGACGTGCTGTCAAAATATCGCCACCGAGCACCGGATGGCCCAAAAGATCATGGTGGACGCCGTTGTGGTGTGGGCGCGCGACTACAAGATCGATGGCTTCCGCTTCGACTTGATGGGGCATCACTCGAAGGCCAACATGCTGGCGATCCGCGCCGCGCTCAACGCGCTGACGCCCGCGAACAGCGGTGTGGACGGCTCCCGGGTCTACCTCTATGGCGAGGGGTGGAACTTCGGTGAAGTCGCCAACAATGCACTCTTCCAGCAGGCCAGCCAAGGACAGCTCGGCGGCACCCACATCGGCACCTTCAGCGACCGGCTACGCGATGCCGTGCGCGGCGGCGGTCCCTTCGACGAAGATCCGCGCAAGCAGGGCTTCGGCAGCGGCGAGTTCACCGACGACAATGGGGCCGACATCAACAATGGTGCCGAGGCCGGGCTGCGGCATGACACCGACCTCGTGCAACTCGGGTTGGCCGGAAACCTCAGGGACTTCGGCTTCCGACTCAACTCCACGGGCGCTCCCGCCGTGGGCTCGCAGATCGACTACAACGGCTCACCCGCTGGCTACGCCTCGGCGCCCGATGAGGTCATCACCTATGTCGATGCGCACGATAACGAGACCCTGTTCGACAGCCTGACCTTCAAGCTGCCCGTGGCGACCAGCATGTCCGATCGAGTCCGGATGAACACCCTGTCCCTGGCCACCACGGCACTCGCCCAAACCCCATCGTTCTGGCACGCCGGGGCGGACCTGCTGCGCAGCAAGTCCCTGGACAGGAACTCCTATGACAGCGGCGACTGGTTCAACCGCCTCGATTGGAGCGGAGCGGACAACGGCTTCGGCCACGGCTTGCCGCTCGAGGGCGACAACGGGGCCAAGTGGAGCTATATGCGCCCGCTCCTGGCCAACGCGGCGCTGAAACCCAGCGCTGCCGATGTGGCCAGTGCAGCGGCGCAGGCACAGGAGATGTTGCGGCTGCGCTATTCGACTCGGCTGTTCCGACTCGGCAGCGCGGGGGCGATCAAAGCCAAGGTGTCCTTCCCCGCGAGCGGTACGGCGGATGCGATCCCGGGCGTGATTGCCATGCGGATCGACGACACGGTTGGCGCAGACCTCGACCCGAGCCTCAGGGGCCTGGTCGTGGTGTTCAACGCCACCCCGAACGCGGTCACCCAGGTCGTTCCCGGCCTCGCCGGTGCCGAGCTCGACCTCTCCCCCATCCAGGCGTCGGGGAGTGACCCCGTGGTCAAGACGGCAGGCTGGGACGCCAGCGCTGGCGCCGCGAGCGTCCCCGCGCGCACCGTGGCGGTCTTCCTGCAGCCCTAAGCACCCCGGCCGTCGGGAGAGCAGGCCAGCCCCGTGGGTTGCGGGTCAGTTCAGCGCGGCAGCGATGGGCCAGGCCATGGCCAGGAAGCGGGCGACCCGGCCCAGGGCGCAGGCGAGCGCGAAGACTGGGAACGCGATCCGGCGGGTGCCAGCCACGACGGCGACGATGGCCAGCGGGGGGATGCCAACGCTCGCCGCGAGCAGCACGACGGCGAAGCCCTGCCAGGGCCGATCGAGCAGTTCGAGCAACATCCGGCTCCACACCGCCATCCGGACCTGCCACGGGCGAAGCACCCGCTCGGGCTTCGGGTCGCGATGTCGCCGGTTCAGCCAATCGGCCCCGCGCCGCGCGCCGAGGAACATCACACACTTGCCCGCGGTCTGTCCGATCGCCAGGGCGAGCACCGGCCACCACCACGCGTGTGGCATGGCTGCAACGGCCGCCGCGACGAAGACCTCAGCATTGAGGATGGGGATGAACGCCGAACCCATGCCATACGCCAGGGCCACGGGGACCACATTCGCGGCGCTCAGATCCACGCTGGCCCACATCACCGCCAGCATCGTCATCCGAAGAGCGCGGATGCGCGCGCCTGCGCCGGTCGGGGCGCCGCGGGGCGAGTTCCAGCAAGAATGCCGAGGACCCGGTGCACGGAAACCACTTTGACGGCCAACATTGCCACGCCCCACGCCACGGCGGCCCAGAACTGGCCGATCAGGCACAAGAGCACCACGAAGCTCGTGTTGGCGGCCTTGGCCACCAGAGACCAGTTCCAGCGATACGTGGGCCGGTCGACGAGATAGAAGTAGTTCGGGCTGATCACGTGGGGGAAATACAGGAAGGACAGCGTCAGCATCGTGTCCAGCATGCAGAACTGGACCAGGAAAATGCCCATCGCCAAGGCCACGCGCGGCTCGATCACCACGAAGGCGGCGGCGGCGACGGTGGTACAGGCCCGGTCACAGACGACATCGAAAACCGCGCCGATGACGGTCTCCTCACCGCGGGCGCGCGCGACCAGCCCGTCGGCAATATCCCCGATCCAATAGCTGAGGTATGCCGCGATCAGCCACCCCATGGATTGTTCGGCGAGCGCGACCACCCCGAAGCCGATGCCGATGATGGTGCGCACCACCGTGATGAGGTTCGCCAGCGTGCGCACCGACTCGCGGCGAGCCGCTCCCGTGCCGACGAAGCGCGACACCGCTTCCTCCCCGACCATGCAGACATACTTACGTGCGATTGGTGAACGCGATGGTTGCCGCGCCGTCGGGCCATGCCTCGATCCCGGTCAGCGAACCCGGCGCCGCGGCCAGACGCCAGGCGATGTCCATCTCCAACCCGAGAAGCTGCGCAAGCACCACAAGGATCGGCTTGCGGTGGCATACCACGATGTGGATCCCGCCTTCGGCAACCAGAGCGCCAAAAGACTCCAGGACCCGCGCACTCAACTCGACGTGCGACTCGCCGCCCGGCCGCCGGTAGCTCGGATCGGTGCGCAGAGCAGCCACCGCCGCGGGCTGGTCGCGGATCAGGTCCGGCATGCGCAGGCCGTCCCAATCGCCAAAATTCTGTTCGTCCCAACCGCTCTGGGCCTGCGGCTCCAGCCCGATCGTGGCCCCGATGATGGCCCCGGTCTGCCGCGCCCGGGCCAGCGTCGAGGTGGTCAATCGAGCCGGGGCGCCGGCCAGCAACTCCGCCACCAGATGCCCGGCGCGTTGCGCTTGCGCCGCCCCGGTCTCGCTCAGATCCGGATCCGGGCCGCCGCGGCCGTCCAGGCGCAACTGCTCGGTGAACGCGGTCACGCCGTGGCGAACCAAGACGATCCGGGTCGGTTCCCCCGACGTGCGCAGGGGCGCCGGCGGCGCCCCGTGCGGTGGCTCGAGTTCGGTATCGGTACCATCGACGCCCGGCGCCGCGCCCGCCGCCTGCGCAGCGTCCCGCACGACGGTCAGCCCGTCCATACCGTCATTGGAGAGCTTGTCGGCGGCCTTGTTGCGCTCCCGCGGGATCCAGACATAGCGCACCGATCCCCCGTGAGCCGCAAACTCGCCCGCCAGCTCGCGCGCCTGGAGCGCGAGGCGGCGCATGTCCTCGTGCTTGATCTTCCAGCGACCCGACATTTGCTCAACGACGAGCTTGGAATCCATGGCCACGGTGACCTCAGCCCCCGGATCGATGCCGGCCGCCGCCTCGAGTCCGGCGATCAGGCCGCTGTACTCAGCGACATTGTTCGATGCCTTGCCCAGCGGGGCCGCCCGCTCGGCGAGAACGGCACCGGAGGCGTCCCGCACCACGGCCCCATAGCCGGCGACGCCGGGATTCCCCCGCGACCCGCCGTCGGCCTCGATGCGCAGTTCGCGCGGCATACCGCTGCCTAGAGCCCCGACTCGGCGGTCCGCACGAGGATGCGGTTGCACTCCTCGCAACGCAACACCTCATCGGCGGCCGCCGCGCGGATCCGCGCAATGTCTGCGGCGTTGAGTTCCAGCTGGCAGCCTAGGCAGCGCCGCGCGTGCAGCGGGGCGGCGCCGACTCCGTCGTGGCTGGCCCGCAGCTTCTCGTAGAGAGCCACGAGGTCCGCCGACAGGCTGCCCACGAGAGCGCCGCGGGGGGCCAGCACCTCGGCCAACCGGGCCCCGAGCTCGGCAACCTGCTCGGCCCGCTCTTCCTGGGCCGTGGCGATGTCCGCCTCGATCTCCGCGAGCGCGGTACGGGCCTGCGCCAGACCGCTCTCGGCAGCCTCGGCGCGCTCCATGAGCTCGAGTTCGACCTCCTCCAGCTCGCTCTGGCGACGGGCGAGCGAGGCGAGTTCGTGCTGCAGGGCGGTCAGTTCCTTGGCCGTACCGCGACCGGAGTCGAGGTGTCCCTGGTCGCGGGCCGCCCGATCCCGCACGAGCTGGACATCCGCGTCGGCCTTGGCGACCTCGCGTTTGAGGTCAGCGTGCTCCGTCATGACGGTCACGAGATGGTCGTGCGCGGCCAGCCGAGCCCGCGTCAAGGCATCGAGGCGGGCGTGCACGGGCCGAGTGAGCCGGGCCCGTTCGAGCTGGGTTGCCGTCGTATCGATCAGTTGCAGCTCCAGCAGCTGCTGCTGGTCGCTGGGGTCGGCTCTCACTCGCGTGGCACCTCTTTCACTCGTGGGTGCCCCCACCCTATGCGGGCGCCGTCGATCCGCCACCGGCCAGGAAGGTCCATGGGTCGGTGCACAGCGCGCTGACGCTGACCTCCACATCGGGACCGAGTCGGACGCCGAGGTCCGCGGCGACCAGCGGCAGCCAGCACGCCTCGCTCGCCCAGTGCCCCGCATCGATGAGGTATGGCGGTCCGCCCCGCGTCTCCTCCCGCGCCTCGATGGTCGGGTGGTGGCGCAGGTCGGCGGTCACGAAGACATCCGCGCACGCCTCGCGCGCCGCGGCCAGGAGCGTGTCGCCAGCGCCGCCGGATACCGCGACCCTGCGCACGGACGCTGCGGGATCGCCACTGACCCGCACCCCGACCGGGGCCGCCGGAAGCGCCCGCGCCAGATCGTCCGCGAAGTCCGCCAGTGAGACGGCGGCGGCCAGGTCACCGACTCGACCCATGGGCCGGTCCTGCTCGAAGACCAGCGGTTCGACCTCCTGCAGCCCGCAGAGGCCCGCCAGGGCCGCGCTGACCCCCCGCTCGGCGACATCGGCATTGGTGTGGGCGACATACAGGGCGATATCCGCGATCACCAGCGTCGTGACACTGGCGCCCTTGGCCGTTGTCGTTGCGACCGAATGGACGCCGCGCATCAGGAGCGGGTGATGAGTCAGCAGCAGGTCGGCGCCCACTGATCGCGCTTCCTCGATGACCGCGAGGGTCGGGTCCAGCGCGCAATGGATGTGCCGCACCGGCTGGCTCGGATCCCCGGTGACCAGCCCCACCTGATCCCAGGACTGGGCAGTGTTCGGCGGATAGAGGTGCTCGATGATGGCAACGACATCGGCGAGCGTTGGCGGCTGCATTGGGCTGCGCTCCTGTCGAGGTCGCGGGGCGACCCGCACGTCATACGGGCACCCGTGGGCTGAACACCGTGGGCCCGGCCGGGCTCGAACCGACGACATCCACGGTGTAAACGTGGCGCTCTACCAACTGAGCTACAGGCCCCGCGGGGCACCGATTCGGTGCCCTCGGGCGCCTATTGTGTCAGGCGTTCGCGCCCGGCTGGGACGAGCCCGTGAGCTCGGCGAGCGCCCGGTGGTAGTCGGTGAAGTCACGCACCTGCCCGGGGCCGTTGAGCAGCGTCCAGCGCACGATGCCCTCCCGGTCGATGAGGAAGGTCCCACGCGAGGGCATCCCCCGCTGCTCGTTGAAGACGCCGTAGGCGCGCGCCACGGCCCCGTGCGGCCAGAAGTCGGAGAGCAACGGGAAGAAGTAGCCCTCTTTGTCCGCCCAGCCGCGCAGCGCGAAGACCGGGTCACACGAGATGCACAGGACCTGGACCTCCTCGGACTCGAAATTCTCGAGGTGGTCGCGGATCTCTGTCAGTTCGCCGGTGCAGATCCCGGAGAACGCGAAGGGATAGAAGACGAGCAGGACATTTTTGCGCCCCGCAAACTCGGCCAGACTGCGCTGGTCACCATCTTGGGTGGTCAGCGTGAAGCCCGGAGCGGGTGAGCCGATCTGGATCGGCGAGGTCGCGGTCATCCCGCAAGTATGCCGAGCCGACAGCACTCAGCGACGGGCACCCTTGGGAGCAAGGAGCCGAGTGGCGGACCAGTCCGGCCCCACACTGACCGTCGCGGTCGCGTGCAGCCCCGCCGTGACGGCCGATTCCTCGATGTCCGCGGCGTCCACTTCGCCGACCCGGCCGGCCTTGGGGGTCACGACGATGACACCCGCGCCGTCGGCCAGATTGGTGAGAGAGTCCACGAGGGCGTCGACGAGATCGCCATCGTCGCTACGCCACCACAACAACACCGCGTCCGCGACGCCGGTGTAATCGTCATACTCCAATTCGGTGCCGAGCAGGCTCTCCAGCCCGCTGCGGAAGTCCTGGTCCACGTCTTCGTCATAGCCAAGTTCCAGCACCACCTGGCCAGGAACCAGGCCGAGTTTGGCGAACTTCGCGGGCTTGCCCGCGGCGGGAGTGCTCACGCCGTCATTCCATCCTGATGACACTTCCGGGCCCCTCGATTGCAGGACCTCCGGCATGGGACGATATCGCGTCCGGGGCGCTTTCGGGCAGGACTGGCTCGGATCCGGTCCCGTGGGTGTCACCTTCGGCCGCGCGAGCGATCCGGGATCGCTGCGCCTCTTGGTCGATCAGCGCGGTGGCGACCTGCACATCCAGATGCCGGATGGCCGGGGTGACGGCTCCAACGCTCGAATGCACGAGCACATTGGCCAGTCCCAGACGACGCTCCAACGGGCCCTGCTCCAGGGTCAGCGACTGGACCCGGGCATGCGGTACCAGTTGCACGGACCGCCCCAGCCACCCGCCGCGGCAGATCAGCAGTTCGGGGGTCACGGCATACCCACCGCGCTGCCACGACAGCGGGTCCAGCCAGCGGGCGGCTCGGGGCACCGAGACGAAGTTCGGCGACGGGCCGGGTGCCTCCAACCCTTCGATCACCTCAGGCAGCGACCAGCGCGGCCCCAGCGCCGCCAGAATCGCGAGCACCTCCTCGCGGGTACCGACCGGAATCAAGGGCTGGTCACCCTCGCCCGCTTCGCTGTGGACGCCCGCGACATTGACCCGGATGCGCCACCACTGAAGGCCCCGCCACAGCGCGGGCTGGCTCACCTCCACGGCCTGGACGCGGTGCAACGGGATCGTCGAGGTGCGCAACTCGGTTAGGCCGTGCCGGACCCGGATCACCCCGGCCCCGGTCTCGACACGGAAGTTCATCCAGGACGACAGCCGCCCGAATTGCTGGCCGAGGGCGCCGAGCACCATCGGCCCCAACACCGGGACCGCCCCGAAGGTCCCGGTCAGCAACGCACCGAGAAGCAAAGGCACGGTGACGGCGAGGAGGGCGGTATTGAAGCTCATCGCGCTCGCCAGCCAGACGCGTGCCGCCGGTATGGCCGCGATCAGGCTCAGCGACCCGGCACCCTGGACGGCGTGCCCCGGCTGCGCACCCCCATCGCCGAGGTCACCGGTCGGCACCTCCCCTGGCGCCGACGGTTCGGAGCGCACCGCGCCTGCGGCCCGATGCACGAGTTCGGCGCGCAGGTCCTCGGCCCGCGCCGCGGGCAGGAAGGCCAGCTCAATATTGGATCCCGCGCCACCGGCAGCCTCCACCCGGACGCTCGACAGGCCAAAGATCCGGGCCAGGAGGGGGCGGCGGATGTCGACAGCCTGGATCCGGTCGTAGCGCACCTGACGGTGTTGCTTGGCAATGACGCCATGACGCAGTTCGATCGTGGTGCGACCGAGCCGGAAGCTTGAGGCCCGCCAGGCAACGGCGCTGCCGCCGATGACGAGCAGCAGCACGAGCGCCAGCACCCCGGCCGCCAGGCCCCAATGTCCGCGCGTCGGGTCCTCGGGATCGGCGCCGAAGATCCGATTGACTTGTTGGCTCACGAGATAGCCGAGCACACCGACGAAAACCACACCGCCGCGCAGCAGGGGAGTCAGGGGGTGGAACCGACGCCACGGATCGAGGCCGTCGACCGGATCCGCGTGCTGCGTCGCTCCGCTGGACGTCATAGGCCTGCCCGCTGCGCTTCGCCGCGCGCGGTGAGGCGCTCGCGCAGCGCCTCGGCCTCGGGCAATGGCAGCCCGGGAACCGTGCCGCCGCTCGCCGGATTGGCGGTATGGATCGTCACACTGGCCAGACCAAGGCGGCGTTCGACAGGCCCGGAACCCATGTCGGCATACTGCAGCCGGCCATAGGGGATGCTCACCAGGCGCCGAAACAGCCGGCCGCGACGGATGACGATCTCCTCGGGCAGTTCGGCATACGAGATCGCGCTCACCTGCCGGCCGGTCAGGGCCACCTCGAGGAGCAAGATCACCGCGAGCCCGGCGACGGCGAACCACGCCCACCGGGTGACGAAGAGGGCCAGACCCGCGGCCGCCACCACGAAGGGCAACGCCCCCGTGATGGCGCTGATGCGGCGGGCCAGTGCAAGTCGTGCGGAGACCGGCTGCCAAGCCACCCCGGGACTCGCGCCGAACAAGGTGACGCTCATGTCCCTAGTCTGCCTGCATTCGCGGCCCGCGGATCCGCTGGCGTCTTATCCGTCGGCTACCGATTGTGACTGGGCCCACCTTCGGGTGGAGAATGGGTGGCGCGACCAACTGACCGACTCCGACCGAAGGAGACCGCTCGTGGCGGGACAGGACGTAGGGCCCATCCTCAACGGCATACCCACGCAATTGCCGGATATCGACCCGGATGAGACCCGCGAGTGGGTGGAGTCACTGGCCGGTCTGGTGCACGCGCAGGGTCGCGATCGGGCGCGCTATGTGATGCTGCGGCTCCTGGAGAGCGCACGAGCCATGAACGTCGGCGTGCCGTCACTGACGACGACCGACTACATCAACACCATCCCGTTCGAGCAGGAGCCGTGGTTCCCCGGCGACGAGGAGGTCGAGCGCCGCTTCCGGGCGTACCTGCGCTGGAATGCGGCCGTCTTGGTGCACCGTGCCCAGCGACCGGGCATTGGCGTCGGCGGGCACATCTCCACCTATGCCTCGGCAGCCACCCTCTACGAGGTGGGTTTCAACCACTTCTGGCGCGGCAAGGACCACCCGGGCGGCGGCGACCAGATCTTCTTCCAGGGCCACGCGTCCCCGGGTATGTACGCCCGGGCCTTCCTCGAGGGCCGGCTCACCGAGACCGATCTCGACGGCTTCCGTCAGGAGAAGTCCCACATTGTCGACGGCGAGGTCCAAGCCCTCCCGTCCTATCCGCACCCGCGGTTGATGCCCGACTTCTGGCAATTCCCGACCGTCTCCATGGGGCTGGGACCGATGAACGCGATCTATCAGGCGCAGTTCAACAAGTACCTGCACAACCGCGGCATCAAGGACACCAGCCAGCAACGCGTGTGGGCCTTCCTCGGCGACGGCGAACTCGACGAGGTCGAATCGCGGGGTCTGTTGCAGACGGCCGCCAATGACGAACTCGACAACTTGACCTTCGTCGTCAACTGCAACCTGCAGCGCCTTGACGGCCCGGTGCGCGGCAACGGCAAGATCGTCCAAGAATTGGAGGCCTTCTTCCGCGGGGCCGGCTGGAATGTCATCAAGGTGATCTGGGGTCGTGGGTGGGATCCCCTGCTCGCCGCGGACCGCGACAGCGCGCTCGTCAATCTGATGAACAAGACCCCCGACGGGGACTACCAGACCTTCCGTGCCAATGACGGCAAATACGTGCGCGACTTCTTCTTCAGCCGCGACCCGCGCACCGCCAAGCTGGTCGAGGGCTGGAGCGACGACGACATCTGGTGGAAGCTCAAGCGCGGTGGCCACGACTACCGAAAGGTTTATGCGGCATACAAGGCGGCCGTGGAGCACAACGGCCAGCCGACCGTCATCCTGGCCAAGACGATCAAGGGCTACGGCCTGGGGTCGCACTTCGCGGGTCGCAACGCCACCCACCAGATGAAGAAGCTGACGCTCGAGGACCTCAAGGACCTGCGCGACAGCCTGCGGATCCCGATTTCCGACCAGGTCCTGGAGGCCAACCCCTACCAGCCGCCGTACTACAACCCCGGTGCCGAGGATCCCGCCGTCAAGTACGCGCTGGAACGGCGGGCACAACTGGGCGGCGGTCAGCCCATGCGCACGGTGAACTACACGCCGCTCAATCTGCCCGGCGACGATGCCTACCGCAGCGTCCTCAAGGGCTCCGGCAAGCAGCAGATCGCCACCACCATGGCCTGGGTGCGGCTGCTCAAGGACTTGATGCGCGAGCCCGAGTTCGGCAAGCGGGTCGTGCCGATCATCCCCGACGAGGCGCGCACCTTCGGGATGGACTCCTTCTTCCCGACGATCAAGATCTACAACCCGCACGGGCAGAAGTACACCTCGGTCGATGCCGACCTGATGCTCGCCTACAAGGAGTCTCAGCAGGGGCAGATCATTCACACCGGGATCAACGAGGCCGGATCGTTGGCCGCCTTCACCGCGGCCGGCAGCTCCTACGCCACGCACGGTGAGCCGATGGTGCCGATGTACATCTTCTATTCGATGTTCGGCTTCCAACGCACCGCCGACTCGATCTGGGCGGCGGCAGATCAGATGACCCGCGGCTTCCTCCTTGGTGCCACCGCGGGCCGCACCACCCTGACCGGTGAGGGCCTCCAGCACGCCGACGGGCACTCGCACCTCTTGGCCGCGACGAACCCGGCGATCCGCTCCTATGACCCCGCCTACGGGTACGAGATCGCGCACATCATGCGGCGCGGCCTGGAGCAGATGTACGGCGAGACCGGCGACGGCGATGAGCGCAATGTCATCTACTACCTGACGCTCTACAACGAGCCCATGGTCCAGCCGCCACAGCCGGAGGATGTCGACGCCGAGGGCATCATCAAGGGCATGTACTTGCTGGCGCCCGCCGACCGCTCGGGCAGCGAGAACGCACCCTCTGTGCAACTGCTCGGCTCCGGTGTCGGGGTCCCGTGGGTCCTGGAAGCGCAGGAGTTGCTGCGCACCGACTGGGGTGTCAACGCCGATGTCTGGTCGGTGACCTCGTGGAACGAACTGCGGCGCGAGGCCCTGGCCGTCGACAACGCCCGCTTCCTGCACCCGGACCAGCCGAGCCAGGACCCGTATGTGACGCGGCGCCTCGCCGGTGCTCCCGGTCCGGTGATCGCGGTGTCTGACTACATGCGCCAGGTCCAGGACCAGATCGCCCCGTGGGTGCCCGGCGACTTCCACTCGCTGGGCGCGGATGGCTTCGGCTTCTCCGACCCCCGTCAGGCCGCCCGCCGCTTTTTCCACATTGACGGCCCATCGGTTGCGGTGCGCGCCCTGCAGGCACTGGCGGCGCGCGGCGAGATCGATGCCGCCGTGCCCGGAGCGGCGGCGCAGAAGTATCGCCTGCTCGATGTGACGGCGGGCGCGTCGGGCAATGCGGGTGGTGACGCCTGACCCACGCCCTCAGGCAACCCGGTCTGGGTGGTCGGTGATGACGGTGTCCAGGCCGGCCTGGGCGTATGCCGCGACGAGCCCCGCCAGGTCCCCCAGGCCTGCGGGGTCCGTCCCGATCCGCAAATCCGTGGGCAGGTAAGCGTTTTCGGCGCGGAAGGTCCAGCAGTCCAGTCGCAGGCCCGCGGCCGCAGCATGCTCGAACAGGGGGCGCGGATGCCCCAGCGGACCGTCCGGCGCCCCGGTGAACAGCGCCGCTCGACCAGGGCCGAGCGCCTCGGCCACCGCGCGCACCCGCTCCAATCCGGCGGGTGCGATCAGGTCCGCGACCGTCGCGCCGCCCTCGCCGACGACCACGCTGCTCGGGTCCGACTCGACCAGGAAGACCAGCGGATTGTCGATGCCTCGCGCCCGCAGTGCCCGCAGGTGGTGCAACTCGAAGGTCATGATCTCCACGGGCGAGTCCGCAGCGATCATGCCCGCCGCGTCGAGGTCGGCGACCAGCCGATCGAGGACCGGCACCCCGATCGCGGCAAAGTGCGCCGGAGTCTTGACCTCCAACTTCAACCCGACGGCGCGATCGAGCTCGGCGGCCAGCCGGGCCCGCAGGGCGAGGATCGTGGGGAGGTCGGGGACGGCATACAGATCGTCGTGCGCAGTGGAGCGCAGAGCGGGCAGCGGCTCGCGGGCACGCAACTCCCCCAACTCGGCCAGGGTGAAGTCCTCGGCGAACCAGCCGGTATGCGGTGTGCCCTCGACCAGCTTCGTGGTGCGGCGGGCGGCGAAGCGCGGGTGGTCGGCGACGTCAGTGGAGCCGCTCAGCTCGTTCTCGTGCCGGGCCACCAGGTGTCCGTCGCGCGTGGGCACCACGTCGATCTCGAAGGCGTCGGCGCCCAGTCGGATGCCGAGCTCGTAGGCGGCCAGGGTGTGTTCGGGCAGGTAGCCGCTGGCTCCCCGGTGGGCGACGATCGCTGGGCGGGGCGGGCGGGGCGCTGGTTGACGATCCACTGCGGTGACTCCTTCGGCGCCGCGGCTGGGCGCGGGGGCATCGGCCCCCTCGCGGGTCTGGACAGGCTAGCGGCTGGGGCACGGGTCGACTGGACCGGCGGCGCACGGCATACCCCGCCCTGATTAGGCTGGGCGCCGTGTCCAAGGTCCTGACATCACTTCCCGTCGGCGAGCGCGTCGGCATCGCCTTCTCTGGAGGCCTCGACACCTCGGTGGCGGTGGCCTGGATGCGCGAAAAGGGGGCCATCCCCTGCACGTACACCGCGGATCTGGGCCAACCCGATGAGCCCGAGGTCGAGAAGGTGCCGAGCCGGGCCGCGCAATACGGCGCGGAGTTGTCGCGCCTGGTGGACTGCACCGGCGCGCTGGTCGAGGAGGGCCTATCGGCCCTGGCGTGTGGGGCCTTCCACATCCGGTCCGGCGGGAAGACCTATTTCAACACCACCCCGATCGGCCGCGCGGTGACCGGCACCTTGCTCGTGCGCGCCATGCACGAGGACCAGGTCTCCATTTGGGGTGACGGTTCGACTTTCAAGGGCAATGACATCGAGCGGTTCTATCGCTACGGCCTGTTGGCGAACCCGGGGTTGCGGATCTACAAGCCCTGGCTGGACGCCCAGTTCGTCTCGGAGCTCGGCGGGCGACACGAGATGAGTGCCTGGCTGCACGCGCGTGGGCTGCCCTATCGCGACAGCCAGGAGCGGGCCTATTCCACGGACGCCAACATCTGGGGCGCGACCCATGAGGCGAAAACTCTTGAACACCTTGATGTCTCGCTCGAGTCCGTGCAACCGATCATGGGCGTGCGTCATTGGGATCCGAGCGTCGCAATCGAGACCGAGGACGTGAGCATCACCTTCGTGCAGGGGCGGCCGGCCGCGATCAACGGCCGCGATCTGGAGCCGGTGGCCCTGGTTCGGGAGGCCAACGCCATTGGTGGGCGGCACGGTCTCGGGATGTCGGACCAGATCGAGAACCGGATCATCGAGGCCAAGTCCCGCGGCATCTATGAAGCTCCGGGGATGGCGTTGCTGCATGTCGCCTACGAACGGTTGCTCAGCGCGGTGCACAACGAGGACACCATGGCGAAGTACCACACGGAGGGGCGCAGCCTTGGCCGGCTGCTGTATGCGGGGCGCTGGCTCGACCCGCAGGCCCTGATGGCGCGTGAGGCCCTGCAACGCTGGGTCGCCTCGGCCGTCACCGGCCAGGTCACCGTGCGGCTGCGCCGCGGCGACGACTACACAATCCTGGACACCCGTGGGGAGAACTTTTCCTACCACCCCGACAAGCTGTCGATGGAACGCGTCGAGGATGCCGCTTTCGGGCCGGGCGATCGCATCGGCCAGCTCACCATGCGCAACCTGGACATCGCCGATTCCCGCGCCAAACTCGAGTTGTATGCCGCGCAGGGCCAACTCGTCGGCGGCCATGAGGTGCTCGTGGGTCAGTTGGAGCCCGGGGGCGCCGCCCAGATCGTGGAGAATCCGAGCATCGACCCGGTCGATGACGACGCCCTGGACGCCGCGGCCATGGAGTCCGGCACCGACTGAGCCATCCGTGCGGTTCGGCGCCGTGATTGTGGGTGCCGCACAAATAGGGTGAGGGGTATGCCGAGTCGTGCCGTGCTTCCCGCGAGCACCCGTGCGCGGATTGCCCGGCGAACCGGCGATCTGGTGCGGGCCGCGGTGGCGGACATCGAAGCCCGACACGACTGGTATGCCGCGCTGTCCGCGCGCGACCGCGCGTCGGTGGCGCTGGTTGCGCACGGGGGGCTCGAGAACTTCGTCGGCTGGCTCGCCGGCCCCACCGGTGAGCAGGTGCGCGCTCAGGACATCTTCGACGCGGCCCCGCCGGAGCTGACCCGCTCGATCAGCCTCGGACAGACCCTGGACCTGATTCGCTCGGTGGTCGACGTGGTGGAGGCGCAGGCCGGCGACATCGTCGGCCCGGGGGCCGAGGCCGCCGTGCGCGAAGCCATGCTGCGCTATTCGCGGGAGGTTGCCTTCGGGGCGGCGCACATCTATGCCCGGGCGGCAGAGCAGCGGGGAGCCTGGGACGCCCGCCTCGAGGCGCTGGTCCTGGACGCCATCCTGCGCGGCGACGCGGACGAGGCGATGCAGTCGCGGGCCGCGGCCCTGGGTTGGGGTGCCACGAGCCGGGTCGCGGTCATCGCCGGAAGCATCCCGGAGCGGGCGCATCTGCTGACCCGGGATCCGGCATTCGTGCTGGACCACGTGCACCGGGTCGCGCACCGGATCGAGGTCCGCGCCCTGGCCGCGGTCCAGTCGGGGCGGCTGATCGTCCTCGTCGGCGAGACCGATGACGCATTGCGCGACGCCGCGCTCCTGCGTGAATGCTTCGGGGAGGGGCCCATCGTGGTCGGCCCCACGGTCCCCCATCTGTTTGCCGCCGGGCGCTCGGCCCGCGCGGCCATCTCCGGCCACGCGGCCGCCGTCGCGTGGCCACAGGCCCCCCGCCCCGCATCGGCCGACGACCTCTTGGCCGAGCGAGCCCTGGTCGGGGACAGCCCGGCCCGCAATGCCCTCATCTCACGGGTCGTGCGCCCCTTGACGGCGGTCAGCGGCGGCGAACTGCTGCGCACCGCCGCGGCCTACCTGGAGTGCGGCCGCAGCCTGGAGGCGAGCGCGCGCACCCTCTTCGTTCACACCAACACCGTGCGCTACCGCCTCGCGCGGATCGCCGAGGTGACTGGCTACGACCTCGCGCAGCCGCATGACGCGGACACGGTGCACCTCGCGATCCGCCTCGCTCGCTTGTCGGGAGCGGCCCCGAGCCCCGCGCCGGCGCCCGGCCCCGCCTGAGGACTTTGGAGGTTTCCTCCAAGTCCGACCACCGAAATGCGTATCCGTTCGGCGCGCGCGAAGGGCCCGTCATACGACAGGCTAGGGGCGTGCTCGCGATCGTCTGCCCCGGACAGGGCTCTCAAACGCCCGGCTTCCTGACCCCCTGGCTCGAACTGACCGGGCTGCGCGAGCGCGCGGAGGCCATGAGCGCCGCCAGCGGGATCGACATCGTCGCGCATGGCACGCTCTCCGACGAGGAGACGATCAAGGACACGGCCATCGCCCAGCCACTCATTGTGGCCGCGGGGCTGCTCACTCTGGCACCGGTGCTGGGCAACCGGGGTGTGGCGGCGGTGAGTTTCGTCGCCGGTCACTCGGTCGGCGAAATCACCGCGGCGGCGGCCACCGGGGTGCTCGGCGACACCGAAGCCGTCGCCTTTGTCGCCGAGCGCGGCGCTGGGATGGCGGCTGCTAGCGCCGTCACGCCGACGGGCATGAGCGCGATCCTCGGGGGGGACGCCACCGAAGTTCTCGAAACGCTTGCCGGCCTGGGACTGACCCCCGCCAATAGCAACGGCGCGGGGCAGATCGTCGCGGCCGGGACCCTGGAACAACTCGCTGCCCTGGCCGACAACCCCCCCGCGCGGGCCCGGGTCATCCCACTCAAGGTCGCCGGCGCCTTCCACACCGCGCACATGGCCGCCGCGGTGACCCGCCTGGCCACCTTCGCCGAGTCGCTGAGTGTCGCCGATCCGGTAGTTCCGGTGGTTTCCAATGCCGACGGGCAGGCACTGAGCGACGGCACCGAGATTCTCGCCCGGCTCGTTAGCCAGGTCACCAACCCGGTCCGCTGGGATCAATGCATGGAAACCCTTGTCGCACAAGGCGTTACGGGACTCATCGAGGTGGCCCCCGCAGGCACCCTGGTGGGTCTCGCCAAGCGCGCGATGAAGGGCGTCGAGACGCTCGCCGTGAAGACGCCCGATGACCTCGACGCGGCCGCCCGGATGCTGCGCGATCACGGCACCGACATCGACCCCGAAGGACACACCCGATGAGACTTCGCAGGCCCCCGTCCCGCAAAGGCACCGGCAAGATCCGCGGCGCAACCGGCTCGGCCGGTTCGCGCATCAGCGGGGTCGGCGGCTACCGCCCCGAACGCGTAGTGATGAACTCCGAGCTCGTGGAGGCCATCGACTCCTCAGATGAGTGGATTCGAGAGCGTTCCGGGATCATCAGCCGACGCTTTGCGGCCGCCGACGAGAGCGTGGTGGATATGGCGTATGCCGCGAGCAAGGAGGCCATCGCCGCCGCGGGCATCGAGCAGGGCGACGTCGACGCCGTCATCCTGGCCACCGTGACCCACCCCTATCAAACCCCGGCCGCCGCGCCGATCCTCGCTGACCGCCTGGACCTGCGCGCCGCAGCCTTCGACATCTCCGCTGCCTGCGCGGGCTACTGCCACGGCATCGCCCTGGCCTCGGACATGGTCAAGGGGGGCAGCGCGACCAACGTTCTGGTGGTTGGGGTCGAGAAGCTCTCGGACTTCACCGACCACACAGACCGTGGCACGGCCTTCATCTTCGGCGATGGCGCGGGCGCAGCCATTGTCAGCCGCAGCGATCGCGTCGGCATCGGGCCCACCATCTGGGGCTCGGAAGGCGATAGCTGGCGGGCGATTTCGCAACGCGAGTCGTGGACCGAGTTGCGCGGTCGCGAGGACCAGAGCTGGCCCACCATCGGGATGGAGGGGCACAAGGTCTTCCGGTGGGCGGTCTGGGGTATGGCCCCGGTCGCGCAGAAGGCGATGGATGCCGCGGGCGTCAAGGCCAGCGACCTGGATGCCTTCATCCCCCACCAGGCCAATATGCGGATCATCGACGCGATGCACAAGCAGCTCAAGTTGCCGGCCGATATCGCGGTTGCCCGGGATATCGCCGAGACGGCCAACACCTCGGCCGCGTCGATCCCGCTGGCCACCGAGCGGATGCTCCGCGAGGGGCTGGTCCCCCATGGCGGTTTGGCACTCCAGATCGGCTTCGGCGCCGGTTTGGTGTATGCCGCGCAAGTCATCGAATTGCCTTAGGGCACAACAGTTCCCGGGAGGTCCACGGGTGACATCGGGCCACAGCAGTTAACTCGATCAAAGGAGAGACAATGGCTCAGACCGAGCAGGAGATCCTCGAGGGTCTCGCCAATATCGTCAACGAAGAAACCGGTGTCGACGTGGCCGATGTCCAACTGGACAAGGCCTTCACCGATGACCTCGACATCGACTCGCTGTCGATGATGACGATCGTCGTCAACGCCGAGGAAGCCTTCGGCGTGCGCATTCCCGACGACGAGGTCAAGAACCTCAGCACCGTCGGCGACGCTGTCACCTTCATCAAGAACGCCCAGGTCTGATCCTGGACCGAGCGAGGTGGGACCGGCGGACCGAGGTCGCCGGTCCCCACCTCGCTCCCGCGCATTGCCCCCGGATGCCGGCGCACGGCATACGGTGACAGGAACCGGCTACTACCACCCGCCTGCGAAGGAGACCCCCGAATGAGCGCTGGAGAAGTCAAAGTCGTCGTCACCGGCTTGGGCGTGACCACGCCCGTGGGCGGTGATGTCCCCTCGACCTGGGAGGCGATCCTCGCGGGCCGCAGCGGCATTCGCACGATCGACGAGGACTGGGTCACCAAGTTCGAGTTGCCGGTCACCTTCGGGGGGCGCTTGCACACCCCCGCCGACGAGGTGCTGACCAGGGTCGAGATCCGGCGCCTGGACCCCAACGCGCAATACGCCCTCATCGCCTCGCGGGAAGCCTGGCAGGACGCCGGCGCGCCCGAGATAGACCCGGTGCGGCTCGGCGTGGTCATCGGCACGGGCATCGGCGGCGTCTGGACGCTGCTGGACCAGTGGGACAACCTGCGCGAAAAGGGACCCCGCCGGGTCTTCCCCCTGTCGGTCCCCATGCTGATGCCCAACTCCGCCTCGGGCAATGTCTCCCTCGATCTGGGGGCCCGGGCGGGCGCGCACACGGCGGTGTCGGCCTGTGCATCGGGCGCCGAGTCGATGGGCTTGGCCGCCGAGATGATCCGGGCCGGCCGCGCCGACATGGTGGTCGCGGGGGGCACCGAGGGCGCCATGCACCCGCTGTGTTTCGCGGGCTTCGCGGCCATGCAGGCGCTCTCGAAGCGCAATGACGACCCCGCGCATGCCTCACGGCCGTATGACGTGGACCGCGACGGCTTCGTCATGGGCGAGGGCGCCGCGGTGATGGTCCTGGAGTCCGAAGAGCACGCCAAGGCCCGCGGCGCGCGGATCTACGCCGAGTTCGCCTCGGTCGGGATGAGCGCCGACGCCCACCACATCGCAGCCCCTGAACCGGAGGGCGCGGGGGCCTCGCGCGCCATGGCCGAGGCGGTCCAGCGCGCTGGGGTGTCGTTGAGCGACATCATCCACATCAACGCGCATGCCACATCGACCCCGGTCGGCGATATCGCGGAGGCCAACGCCATCCGTCGCGCGTTCGGGTCGGCAACCGATGGCATCGCGATCAGCGCGACGAAGTCGATGACCGGTCACCTGCTGGGGGCGGCCGGGGCGCTCGAGGGTGTCCTGACGGTCCTGGCCGTTCACAACCGCCTGGCACCACCGACCATCAACGTCGAGAACCTCGATCCCGAGGTCGACCTGGATGTCGTGCGCGACACGCCGCGCGAACTGCCGGCCGGCGACATCGTCGCCGTCAACAACTCCTTCGGCTTCGGCGGCCACAACGTGGCCCTGGCGATCAAGAGCGTCTAGCACCGCCGACGTCTGCGGCCGGGCGGTCAGCCGACCTTGTGGAGCCAGCGAACCGGCGCGCCCTCCCCGGCATACCGGAAGATCTCTAGCTCCTCATCCCAGGCGCTGCCGAGCAGTTCTTCGAGCATGTCCGTGACGGCCTCGTTGGCACCCTGGGCATAGAGGATGACCTCCTTGAGCCGCTCCTCGTTGACCATCACGTCGCCGTTCGGCGCCATCCACGCGTGGTGCAGGCCGAGCGCCGGCGTGTAGCACCAGCGGGAGCCGTTGATGCCCGGGCTCGGCTCTTCGGTGACCTCGAACCGGATGCCGGTGAAGCCCTTGAGTGCGGAGGTCAGGGTGGCCCCGGTGCCCGGCATACCGGTCCAGGAGATTTCGGCGCGCTTGAGGCCGTAGGCCGCGCTCTGCTCGGTCCATTCGAGCACGACGCGGCCCCCGAGCACCGCTTCCAGCGCCCAGGTCAGATGTGGGCACAACGCAGCCGGGGTCGAGTGAATGAACACGACCCCGCGCGTGGCACCACGCATCGGTGCATACGACATCCCGGGACCTCCTGGTGTGCGGTGGACGTCTTCCCCAACGCCAACATGCGCACCATGAGTCTCAGTAATCTCGTGCTGTCACATTGTGCCCTATCCCGGGCAAAGGCACCATATGCGGCCTTGGCCTCCACGGAAGGCACGCCGCGCCGGGCGCGATCGACCGGTTTTTGTCGCCCCGTGCGAAGGTGGGCCGCCTCGCCGGGGGCGCGCAAGACTAGGCCCTCGACCTAGGCTTCACTCGGCCGCACGGGCCTAAGGAGGCGGCCTACGCGAGGAAGTCGATCGTCTCGCTCTGGCCGCGGAAGGTGAAGTCATCTCCCAGTGCTCGACCCTCGATGGCCGCATAGATGGGCGCATCGGCCGAGATCCCCTCATACGTGACCTCGTCCACCTCCAGCGGGTCGGTCACGACCCCGACGACATAGCGCGAACCGCCAAAGCCGACAATCGCACCCGGACGCACCGCATCCGCGGGCGAGAAGTCCAAGGCCGAGATGCGCGCGACCTCCGCCTCCTGACGTTCTGCTGCCCCGCCGAGCAGTGCGTGCAGGTCGCCAGCCTGATCCGACTGAGACTGATCGTCCACCGAGAAGGAGTCGTCCTGATCCAGCACGGCGGCGTCACCCTCAGTCTGCACGCTCTCGCGCGATGCGGCGAGCTCGGCCTGTGCGCGCGCGAGCAATGCGTCCTTGACTCGGGCCTTGGCGGCGCCATCCAACGTGGCGTTTGGCATGTGGTGTCATCTCCTTGCTCGAGTGGGCCGACGGGCCCGACATGTGGTGCGCTGTGATCGTATGCCGTGCCCGCCCCCGGCTCGTGGCGTGGCGGCGTCACCGACCCGGCCAGTCGACGCGCACGCGATGCCGGCTTGCCGGTCGCATCGTCCACCTCGATAAACTCCGCACGCCACTGGCGGCACGCCAGCCCGTGGTGCGGGGCGTTAGCTCAGTCGGTCAGAGCAGCGGACTCATAATCCGTCGGTCGTCGGTTCAAGCCCGACACGCCCCACTGGTAAAACCGCAGTTCAGAGGGACTTTGCTTGATGCAAAGGAGCAGCCCGATGTGCCACCGATCCCAGAGAATGTGCCACCTGAGGCCCCGAATGTGCCGAAACCGGCGGATTCGCGCAGGGCTCACTGGATTGCTCCCCGCACGAATGCGGGGCATGACTACGAAACTGAAGCTCATCCAGCCGCAGCCCACCCTCGAGACACTGTTGGCGGAAGTCGCGACAGACCGCCTTGCCGTCACCTCGGCCCTGGCAAAGCTCGACGCCTCGATGGCAGCGCTGGCTCAGCACACGAGCACCAACCAGAGTGGCCGTGGCTTCTACTCCGTCTTGGAGGTCGCGGAGTATCTGCACGTCTCCAGGGCGACAGTCCAGCGACTCATCGCAGAAGAGCGGCTGCCGGTTACCCGAGTCCGCCAGACACCCCGGGTTTCAGCGGCCGACCTGCACGACTACATCGCTGCCAACCGATGATCACAAGGCGCGCCAGCGACGGCCGCTCAGAGCCGAAGCTCAACCCGGCACGGTGGCTGTGGGAGGGCTATGTCTCCTTCGGCTTCCACCCGGTCACGGGCAAGCGGGTCCGCAAGCACTACTCAGCCCAGACCAAAGCTGAGGCATTCGCGAAGCTGCGTACCCTCGAAAGGATCCGCGACGACGGTGACATCGCCACGGTTGCGGCTCATGAGTTGGGGCACACCCTGGGGCTTCGCCATCCCCCGGATGGGCTTAACTGCACTACAGATAATCCGAGGCCGTCAATCATGTATCAGAGCACAGTAAAATTCGTTGAATGCCCTCAGCCACGACGGCGAGATGTCGACAATGTCAACCTTCTTTACTGGTGACGGAAGGAGTTCGCCCATGCGTCCCGTTCAGGTAGTAGCCGGGCTCTCGGCTGCGGCCGTACTTTGCGGCATTTGCGGTTGCGGCGGCCCCCCACGCGACGACTCGACACGCGGTGTGGCGACAGCGGCAACGACGGCCTCCGCTACGCGGATGGCCATCGCCGACGGGCCGATCTACGAAACCATCGAGGAGGCCGTGGAAGCTCGCTACAGCTCGGCCAAGGACACGTCCGTTGTCATTGGCCGGATCGTTCGAAAGATCGCCAACGTGGCCGAACCTCAATTGGGCGGCGAAGAACCGCTCCGGGGAGCCCTGTTCGAACTCGTCATCGATGATCCGCTCGGCTCCAAGTTGGCTGGATCATTACCTTTGTACGGCTTCGACTCCGAGGGTACGAAGATCGATGCTGCGCCCCCAAACCCGACGCCGGGGATGGCTGGCGTGTTCGTGGTCGGCTCGGCAAATCCGCCAGGCGAGGCGCCTTTTGGGGAGAAGTTTGGGCGACCGTACGTCATCTTGATGTATCTCGCGCGCGTGGCGGATGGCTCCTTCGTCAATCCGCTGCGAAAGGGGGCCTTCTCGCTGGACGGCGTTCGCGTGGCCGCGAAAGCTGTCGGGCAGGACGTGGGCTGATCCGCACGGCGCGACGCCGGACGCCTTGCCGACGATCCGCAGGCTGGGACCCTTCATCGCTGTGCGCACGGCGAGCGCCAACTGGCGCGCCATGGCGGTCGACGTTCGCCAACACGCCCACAGTGCACCTGGTAGGAGCACTCTCAAACCCGCGGTCGCAGCTGGCGCGCGCCTCTTCGGTCTCGACGCGTCCGGCGAGGTCGCGTACAGCCTCTGTGGCCGCGCCGACCGTGAAGCGTATGGCCAAGTTCGACGCTGCCCGGCGCGCCGAGGTCGTTGCCATGTACCAAGCTGGTTCCAACGTGCCGCAGCTTTCGAAGCGGTTCGGAGCCCATGGGCAGACCATCCGCGAACTGCTCGTCACTGAGGGGCAGACGGTACCCATCGCACGGCCACGCAGCCTCTCGAACGAGCAGCTTGAGCGGGCATGCGACCTGCGCCGAACAGGCCTCACGGTCGCGGCGGTGGCCGCATGCGTCGGGGGCTCGGAGAGTTCAGTGCGGCGGGCGCTGAAGGTGCGGGGGATGTGAGGAGTCGCGCCGCCTCCGTGGGGGGATGAACCCCGCCTGCCCCCACTCCTGCGCCGTGGCCCGCGTGTCCAAGGATCGGGTGCGTTGCCTCCGAGGTACCCTAGCCCGAAGTTTCGGGCTCGCGCGGAGGGCTTGTCAGTGTCCGGCTATACCGTAGGTGCAGACGGCAAATCAGCATAGACATGAAGGGACGGGATGGCGTGGAGACCACACCCTCCATCAGTCAATCATCGCCCGCAAGCGGACCTTCGGGCAAGATCAGAGTGGCCAGTTTTTTTGCAGGTATTGGGGGCTTTGACCTCGGCTTCGATCGCGCGGACATCGACCTGGACATCCACGGCCACCTGCACAAGGCCGGCATGCTGTGGAAGGACGAGGCGATCGAGATCCAGCGCGAGCTCGGCGACGACATGGGCTTCGCCGACATGGGCTCGTTCGGCAGCGAGATCAAGACGCCGAACCTCGACTCGCTCGCCAACGAGGGGGTCCGATTCACCAACTTCTACACCCACGCCTCCTGCTCGCCGACGCGCTCGATGCTGCTCTCCGGCGTCGACACCCACTTGAACGGCCTCGGCAACATGAGCGAGTGGACGGCGCCGAACCAGTTGGGCCTGGACGGCTACGAGGGCAACCTCAACGACCGCGTCGTCACGCTGCCGCAGCTCCTGAAGGACGCCGGCTACCACACCTACATGGTCGGCAAGTGGCACCTGGGGAACTGTCTCTTATACACATCTGACGCTGCCGACGAATAGAGAGGTGTAGATCTCGGTGGT
>CALLZC010000008.1 GCA_937858995.1 uncultured Nostocoides sp. | reverse complement strand
AGCAGAAGACGGCATACGAGATAGGAGTCCGTCTCGTGGGCTCGGAGAATGTGTATAAGAGACAGGGTCACCGAGGGTGGGGCCGCGGAACTGAGCGGTGCGGCATACCGCCACGCGCAGCGCGAGCATGAGCACAGCCTGTTGCTCCGGGCGGCCCAGGAGGCGGGCATCTGTGCCACGGAGCGCGGGTTTGCCCTCCCATCCGGCATCTCGGGTGTGGCGGACGCCGACATCATCGCCACGCGCGAGAGCGCCGTGAGCCAGTTGCGTGCGGCGGACGTGCAGGTCCGAACGCAGATCGAGCGGGACCGCGCGCACCTGATCGAGAGCCTCGACGGGCTGACTATCGCGGCGGAGCGGCTCGCCAACCAGTTGCGGTGAGCCGTGATGCCGTGGTGTGCCTCCACGGTGCGCGGTGCGCGCCCGCGAGCCCTACCGAGGCGCCAGCCACTCGCTGAGGATTTGCGCCTCCAGGTCGAAGCCATGCGAGATGGCGGGTGCGGCCGCCTTCTCGACCTTGCCGCCGACGAAGGGGATCGCGGCCCGCAGGTCCGCTTCCAAGATCTGGTGCGACCCGTTCGGGGACGGGACCACCTGCAGGGTGCCCCGCAAAGTGACGGGGGCGCCATCGACGCGCAGGTCGATGCGGGCCGTCCGTGAACCATCGCCGGCCGGCGGACCCCAGTCCTGGGTCTCGTGGATTCTCAAGTGGGTCCCGATCATCGACCGCACCGCATCCGGGAGTCCGTCGGTGGCCATCTCACGAACCGTGGTCACGAGCGTGCGATCACCCTGCGTGCGGATGTCCACCGAATGCTCTGCCGGGCTGGAGCGCGCACACTTCTCATCCTGGAATTCCTGCGTGGCGCGCATCGCGAAAATCTCATCGGGAGTCCCCGGCAGTTCGGCGTCCTCGGTGATCCTCATGGCGGATCAACCTAGTCCACGGGGCGGCGAGTCACGATGACATGTGCGGGTACTCGTAGCGCGTCGGCGGGACGAACGTCTCCTTGATCACCCGCGGTGAGGTCCAGCGCAGCAGATTGAGGATCGATCCGGCCTTGTCGTTGGTCCCGGAGGCGCGCGCACCGCCGAAGGGCTGCTGCCCGACCACGGCCCCGGTGGGCTTGTCGTTGATATAGAAGTTCCCAGCGGCATAGCGCAGTGCCTCGGTCGCTTCGGCGATGACCCGGCGGTCCTGGGCGAGGATCGATCCGGTCAAGGCGTAGGGAGCTACCGACTCCATGGCCGTCATAACGCTGCGGAACTGCCGGTCGGGATAGACGTGGACGGCCAGGATGGGCCCAAAGTATTCGGTGGTGAACATCGCGTCATTCGGGTCCTCGCCGAGCAGGACGGTGGGCCGGATGAAGTAGCCCTCGGAGTCGTCATATGTCCCGCCGGCGATGACCTCGATGCCCGCGGTGGCCTTGGCCCGGTCGATGGCGGCGGCATTGCGGGCGAACGAGCGATCATCGATGACGGCGCCCATGAAGTTGCCGAAATCGGTGACATCGCCTTGGCGCAGTCCGTTCACCTGCTCGATGAGATCGTCCTTGATCAGCCGCCACAGCGAGCGGGGCACATAGGCCCGGGACGCGGCCGAACACTTTTGCCCCTGGAACTCGAAGGCCCCGCGGATCAGGGCCGTGCGCAGCACGTCCGGATCGGCGCTCGGGTGCGCCAGCACGAAGTCCTTGCCGCCCGTCTCCCCCACCAGCCGCGGATAGCTGCGATAGGTCGGCAGATTGCGCCCGACCTCCTGCCAGAGATGGTGGAAGGTGGCGGTGGATCCAGTGAAGTGGATACCGGCCAAATCGGGATCACTCAGGGCGACCTTGGAGACATCGAGACCGTCCCCGGTCACCATATTGATCACCCCCGGGGGCAACCCGGCCTCGATGAGCAGATCCATGGTCAAACTCGCCGCGAGCTGCTGAGTCGGGCTGGGCTTCCAGAGCACGGTGTTGCCCATGAGGGCGGGAGCCGTCGGCAGGTTTCCGGCGATCGCCGTGAAGTTGAACGGCGTGATCGCGTAGACGAAGCCTTCCAAGGGCCGATGGTCGAGTCGGTTCCACACCCCGGGTGAGTTGGCGGCCGGCTGCTCGGTGAGGATCTGCCGGCCGAAGTGGACGTTGAAGCGCCAGAAGTCGATCATCTCGCAGGCACTGTCGATCTCGGCCTGGTAGCACGTCTTGCTCTGCCCGAGCATGGTCGCGGCGTTGATGGTGGCGCGCCAGGGGCCCGCCAGCAGATCGGCAGCCTTGAGGAAAATGGCGGCGCGGTCGTCATACGACAGGGCACGCCAGCCGGGGGCGGCGCGCCCGGCGGCGGCGATCGCCTCGCGCGCTTGGGCCACCCCGGCCGTACGCAGGTGACCCAGCACCTTGGCATGCGCATGCGGCTGGCGCACGGCCACTCGCCGACCCGTGCCGTCCACCCGGGCCCCGTCGATGATCATCGGGAGGTCATGGCCACCGGTGCCCAGTCGGGCCAGGGCCGCCTGCACATCATCGCGTTCTGGTGTCCCCGGAGCGTAGGTCAGCACCGGCTCGTTGATTGGCACCGGTACGTGGGTCACAGCATCCATCAAGGGGGCTCCTTTGCCTGGGCTTGGGTTGGCTGGGTTCGCCTTTCCAACCCTAGACCCACCGGTGCGCGGACTCCGGTCTCGGACCGGGTGAGCGCCCAGGTCAGCGAAGTAGGTCCTCGACCAGCTCGGCTTCCGTCACGTCATACCAGAGCAGGTCGGCGTCGGGCCCCGGCGCCGCACCGATATGAAACGAGACCGCCTCCCGGCGCAGGATCGCTCGACCGATGGTGGTGGCCGTGCCGGCCGGCGGCCAGGAAACCTCGCCGTCCGGCACATCGATAGCCAACACGGCGGTGCGCTTGTCGTCGCCGGCTGCCGCCGCCGCGACGGCCACCGCATCCAGGAAGGCGAGGTATTCGCGTTCCTCCTCATCGGCCCGGGGGGTCGCTGCGCTCAGGGCCGGCGAGACGCCGTATGCGGTGCGGCCCGCCCGCAACTCGCCCGCCGTGCGCAGCCGTTCCACGTCGGCGCGGGAGATGGGCAGATACAGCCGCTGCAAAATCATCGCTCCTCCGGATTGTGCTCCGCGGCCTCGCGCAACTCCTCGACGGCGTCCGCGAGCGCGCCCTCGAGTTGCTCCAGATCCGGCACCGCATCGCGGTCCGCGAGCACCCCGAGGTGCACGCGGCCGTTGTAGCTCGTTATCCCGATGGCCAGCGCGTGTCCACTGGTCAGGGGCAAGACCGGATAGGAGGCCTGCAGGGCCAGGCCGTCGGCATACATCGGTCGTTGCGGGCCGGGGACATTGGTGATGACCAGGTTGAAGAGCCGGTTGGAGAGCGAGGCACCGAGTCGGATGCCGAGCGAGTGCAGGGCCGGCGGCGCGAACCCGACCATGGCCGCGAGGTCCTGGGCCCGAACCCCCTGGTGCTCGGCGAGCTGGTGTTCGAGGGCGAATCGGATCTGGTGCAAGCGGACCATCGGTGAGGGTTCGCCCACCGGGAGATCGACGAAGATCGCCTCAACGCGTGAGCCGTAGGGCCCGCTCTCATCGCTGACCGAGACCGGGACCAGCGCTCGCACCGAACGGCTCTGAGTCATCGGATCCCCCCGGCCCTGCAGCCAGGAGCGCAAGGCGCCGGCAAGCACGGTCAACGTAATGGCGTGAATGCTCGCCCGCGCGCCAGAGTGGCGTACCACCTGATCTCGTATCGCCCGCAAGTCGGCGAGCTGGATGTCCGCCATGAGGTAACGGCGCGCCGACCCCGGCGCGATCGCGAAGTCTCGGCTCGACGGGGGCGATACGGCGGCCTTGGCCAGGGTGCGCCCCACCCTGGCGACCTGCCCGGCGGTGGCTCGCAGCTCGTTGAGGCCACCGCGCGCGGTCTCCACGGCGCTCGCCGGCCGTCGGATCAGTCCCGTGACGGTGTCGCCGATCAGCTCGCGGGTTGATGGCGGCGGGCTCGGCACCCAGGGGCCCGCGGCGGCGACGCGCGTCTGCGGGTCAGGGCTCAAACCGGTGATGTCTCCGACGTCGATGAGCGCTTGGTGGATCTTGGTCACCACCGCCAGCCGCTCCCCGCTCAGTCCCTCGACGACATACACCTCCCACAGCGGACGGCTGCGATCCAGCGGACGCGAGCACACGCGCGCGACGAAGTCTTGCAATGCCTCGGTGGATCCTGGCGCGGGCAGCGCCGAGCGGCGCACGTGGTAGTCGAGGTCGAAGTCCGGGTCGTCGACCCAGACCGGAGTGATGAACCGCCCGGGAAGTGTGTGGATCCGCTGGCGATAGCGCGGATGCACGTCCAAGCGCGCCCGGATCGCCTCGCTGACATGGCGTGACCGGAAACCATCGGGAGTCACGAAAATGAGGACCTGTCCGACGTGCGTTGCCGCCGAGGCGTCCTCGAGATAGAGAAAGCTGCTGTCGGACGCGCTGAGCCGGTCGATCACCCCGACATCGTTGCAGACCTTGGCCGGCCCGGACACCGCCTCGCGGTCGGCGCACTCGCGGGGCGGTTCGGCTGGGTGTTTTGCGATTCGCCCACGGGCCGAGGAACTGCGGGCTAGCGTCCCTGTTGGGTCGTAGTCCCGTGACCTGCTCACTCAACGAGTTGGAGGAACGATGCATTTCCGTCATGCCGCCCCGCTGGCCGCTACTGCGGTGGCCGTCACCGCGCTGATTCCGGGGGCAGTCGCCGGCAACGAGCGCGTCGCGCCCAGCACCCAGTCCGTCAACGACTCCAGCCGCATCGTGGCACCGACGTGGAAGACCTTCAGTACGGCGACCGGTCGCGGGACCCGCATCGTGGTCTCGGTGGGCGGCAACATCACGGCGTTCACCTCACCGAACCAGGCCGGTGCGCAATACGAGCACATCGGTGTGGGCTCCATCGGTGAGGGCTATGTGTTGTGCTACACGGGCGCGCCAGCAACCTTCGACCTGGGCGAGAGCAGCGCTGGTTTCGCGGCCCCGACCACGACGGCCACGGCCATCACGCGCAACACCCTGGATGGGCGAGCGAGCCTGACCCAGAAGTTCAGCCTGACCCCCGGAGGCACCGCGTCACCGACGACCTTCAATGTGACGATGACGGTGAAGAACCGCACCGGGGCGCCGATGACCAATGTGATCCTCCGGCGTCAGGTCGACTTCGACATCGACACCGGCGGCACGCAGGGCTGGGCCGGGTTCCTGAGCAACCACAGCCGGACCAAGGCCACGGTCGGCGCCTTCCACGACCCCGTCGAGGCGCCCGCCGGACGCGAGGCCCACGGCATCATGATGATGCTGCAGAGCCCGGGCGGAACCTGGGACACCCGGGTCACGGCCAACATCCTGGATAGCTCGTGCAACCCCCCAGCCGCACCGCTGGCAGCCAACTTCGTGTCCCGAGGCGACTATGGCGACACCATGATCTTCAACCTGGGAACCATTGGCGCCGGGGCCTCCAAGTCGTCCTCGCTGCGCTACATGAGGTACTAGTCGGCCCCCGGGTCGCTGCGGGCGGCAGTACGACGGCCCGGCTTGGGTGGTGTGACTCAGCCGGGCCCGCTGGCGGGCCGTTGCAATAGGGTCGGCCAGCGGCGCCAGGCGGTAGCGCGGCCGCGGCTCCTGTCGGCGAGCACCGACGTGGGCTCTGTCGTGGCCAGTTGGCGCGCGAGAGTCGCGATCCGCTGCCGCGCTGGGCTTTTGGGTGCCACATCGAACAGGATCCGTCCCGCCAGCAGAGCCGTGTCGAAGGCCTGTGGGTCCGCGGGGATGAAGTGCTCGACATCGAGGGCGGCAAAGCGCTCCAGGGTCTGGGCAATGCTGCGCTCGGGAGCCGGCCCGGCCGCGGACGAGCGCAGCTTGTTCACCACGATGCGCGGCGGCCGCACTCCGGAAGCGCCCAGATCGGTGACGGCGCGCACGAGGCGTTGCAGGCCGACGGGATCACCGGCCCCAACGACGAGCACCTCGTCGGCGGCGCGCAGGACCACGAGCGTCGTGGCGTTACGCCGCGGAGCCCGGGTGTCGTAGCTGAGTTCCTCGTCGTCCTCCAGGCAGAAGCCGCAGTCGACGACGACGATTTCGGCCAGCTGCCGCGCCAGCCGCAGGATGTGCTCCATGGCGTCGGCGCGTACTTCGGGCCAGCGGGCCGCGCTCGGCAGACCTGTGAGGACCCGAAAGCCGGGGTCGACGCGGGGAGTCAGCCGCGCCAGAACCGGCACGTCGAGCGTTCCGAGCTCGGCGGCCCGCGCCGCGGCGGCTAGGCCCGGGGCCTCGTCGAGAAGCCCGAGGTGCTGGCCGATGCTGGCTCCATAGGTGTCGGCGTCCACGAGGAGGACCGTGATGCCCGCGAGAGCCAACTCACCGGCGAGATTCACCGCGAGGCTGGTGCGTCCGGGTGCGCCCGTGGGACCCCATACGGCCACGATCCGACCCGAACCGTGGTGGGCCGCGTCTCCTTCGTCCAGAGACTCGGGCTCGGGGTCCGCCCGGGGTGCCCGAGTGGGGTCGCCGGCGGGGTCGAGACCCGCCTCGATAGCCGCCCAGTGCCCGTCATCGACCACGTCCACGGACCCGAGGCGCGCGTGCGGCGCCGCCCGGAGCGCGGCGTCGAGTTCTGCGGCGCCACAGTCCGCCGGGAGGGCGACATCCACCCCGAGCTGGCGCAATCGCTTCTCCTGGGCCTCGTTCGACCCCAGCCCGACGACCTGCACCCCGGCCTCGTGCAGATGCGCCACGCTGTCGCGATCCAGACCCCGCAGGCCGGCCGACACCAGCGCGAGGTCGGCGAGCCCGGCTGCCCCAGCCGCGAGGAGATCGGCCAGGTCCGGGCAGCGCCGGACCAGGTCGTAGGCGTCCAGGGCGCCGAGGTGCGCTACGAGCGACGCCTCGTGACGCGGCTCGAGGGCCGTCAGGACGCGCCGCTTCACGACAGCTCGCGCAGCGCCGAACCAGGCACCGGGACCAGGGTGAACTTGGCACCCGAGTCCACGAGAGCGATTACCGATGCCACCCGATCACGGGGGATCAGAGCCTGGACGGCGCTACGCCCCGACGCCGCGCCAAACCCCGAACCGCTGGTCAGCCGCGCCACCTGGACCCGCTCCAGGACCCGCTGCGGCCCCTCCCAGGTGTCCCGAGTGCCTTGCGTTGCGGGAGTGTTGGCATAGACGTCGACCACCGAGCCCACCACCAAGGCGCCGGCCGACGCCTGGTCGACCACGATCGTGAGCGGGGAAACCTCGACCAACTCCCCCGGACCCACCGACGCCCGCGGGATCAGCTCGCCAGCGCGAACCTCGCGCAGGACATAGCCGTCGCTGGGGAGTCCCCCCGCCACGGCCAGGTAGGCCTCCTTGGCGCCCGACAACTGGACATCGACCTGGACCAGGGCGTCAAGGGTGAGCCGCTGGCCAGGCACCAGGACCTCGCGCGCGGCATACACCGGCACCCGGGAGTCCGCAGCCCGCAGGCCGTAGGCGCCTAGTGCCGTGGCCAGCAGCACCAGCGCGATGCCGGAAAGCAGCCGGGTATCGCGCCACGACGGCCGACGAAGGCGAGCAGCGGCGGGCAGTGGCAGTGTCGTCATACATCCCCCAAGAAGCGCAACCGGTCCGCTCCCAGTCTGGTCCAGGTTGGCGAGATCGGCATCTCGAACCGACGCGGTGTGTGGATAACCGGGCCATGGCCCGACGGGAGTGTCTGCGCGATGGGGCACAATCGAACCCATGCCCAAGCGGTTCATCGCTCTAGCCGAACTTGCCGAGATCCTCGACATCTCGGCCGCGCAGGCCTATGCGCTGGTGCGCTCCGGCGAACTGCCCGCCATCAAGATCGGCGGCCGCGGCCAATGGCGGGTGGAGACGAGTGTGCTCGAGGAGTACATCGAACGGATGTATGCCGAGACAGCCAGTTTCGTTCGCGCGCAGGCAGATCGCGACACCCTCTGAGCCGGTCAGCCGCTTTGGATGCACGCGATCGCCGCGAACGGCAGCGTGCGTACTGAGCGGACGCTGCCCGACCGCCGGGCCTCGTCACGCGGGTGCTCGGACAGATCGAGGAAGTCGGCACCGACAACATCGATGGTGCCGTCGCTGGAGGTGCCGGCGACATCGAGGACCTGGACGCGGGCGCGATCGCGGCTGATCTCGCGCAGCGCGTAGCCCAAGCCGAACCGCCGGGCTACCCCCTCGGGCGCGCTGCGCGGGGCCAAGCCGGCCATCGACACCACGGCGGCCAAGGGCACCAGCGCGACCCTGCCCACGGCCGGCGTGACGAGCATCCAGTCGGCGCCGACGTCGAGCAGCGCACCGTGGACGCGCACCCCGGCCAGCAGGCGCACATCCAGTTCCGCTCCGCGCTGGGCCGCCAAGCGGGCCGCCAGGGCAACCTTGGCCCGCTCGGCCCGGGTCCGGTCGGCAATCTCCACATCCAGCTCACGGCGCTCGTCGGCGGCGACGGCCGCGTCCAGATCGGCGAACAGCCGCTCCCAACGCTGCCCCGGCTCCATGCCGTGCAGCGTAGCGAGGGACGACGCCGTGCCGCGTGGCGAGGCAGCGGCATCGCGACCTCTTGCGCTCGACGGCTAACTGCGTCAAACTGCATCAAACAACATCATTGAGCAGAGACAGGCACAGTCATGGACACCGCGAGAACTGACGCCATGCACCCACATGGGCGTACGAAACTCGTCCTTCTGTGCCTCATGGCGCTCGATGTGCTGGCCACGCTGCTGCTGGTGCGCGTCAGCAGGGCGGCACTGGGTGCCGCCAGCCAGGCGGGCGCCGACGAGGTCGCCATCCTGTCCACCGTGCTGCTTTGGGGCGGTCTGGCGCTGACGTGGCTCGTGCTGCTCGATCTCACCAGGGCAGCCGTTGCCGCTGCTCGCCCAAGCGGTCGACGGCCGGTCGCCGGGCGACCCAGCGCCTGGGCCGCCCGAGTGGTTGCCGTGCTGATCGGGGTGGGCAGTACCGCCGCAACTGCCGCCCCGGCCGCAGCGAGCAGCATCAGCAGCACCACCGTGGCCGGCGCCTCGCTTCCCGTCACACCGCTGCCCGCGTCATACCGTGCGCCCGCGGAGGCCGCCCTCGAGCCGGTGCGCAGCGCCCCCGATCCGCGGTGGCCGGCAACACCGTCCCGCGAAAGCACCGGTGACATCACCCTTCTCGGGCTGCGACCCGGACCCGGGGAGCCCGGGGAAGTCGTGGTCCGGCGCGGGGAATGCTTGTGGGACATCGTGGCCCGATCCCTCGGCCCGCAGGCCTCGGGCGCGCAGATCGCGGCCGAATGGCCCCGGTGGTATGCCGCAAACCGCGCCCGCATCGGCGCCGATCCGGACCTCATACACCCCGGCCTGCGCCTGAGGGTGCCGCAGGGCGACGCGCGATGACTACTCCCCAGAGCGGTCCCCCTGCCCAGCTTCCGCCGATCCGAGTCTTGCCGATACCCGATCACCGGCCCCCGGCCCTGCCATCCGACCTGCCCTGGGCGATGCTCACCGCCCCGAGCGAGCCGTACCCGCCATACATCCAGGACGCCCTCGCCTTCGAGCTGATGCCGCGGCGCAGCGACCGCGAACGCGGCGTGCGACCGGCCGATCTCCCGGACCCCACAATCTGGCTCACCTCGATCAGCCAGGCCCTCATCGAGATCATGGCCGGACTGCGCTCGCCCGCACATGTGGTGCGCTCGTGTTCGCCCGAGGTCTATCTCGCCGTCGCCCGACGCTATGCCAGCACCTCCCGGCGCGCGGCCCTACCCGGTGCGCAACGGGTCCGGCGACCCAGCGTGGCGCGCGTGCACGTGAGTGAGCCGAGTGAGGGCATCGCCGAGGGCGTGGCCCTGCTCGTCACCGGTCCCCGCGTTCGGGCGATGGCCATCCGCGCCGAGGCTACGCGCACCGGCTGGCGCATCACCGCACTCGAATTGGGCTGACCCGAAGACGATTCCGCCCAACTCAGCAGAGGTTCCACTCAGGTCCACAGGATGCATCCTGTGGACCTGAGCGCAGGATCTGCTAGCAGAGGTTGCTTGGCGCGCTGGCCGGGCTAGCGGAGGTCGCTAGACCTGCCGCTGGGTCAGCCCTCGCGGCCGTGGCACATCTTGAACTTCTTGCCCGACCCGCAGGGGCACGGGTCGTTGCGGCGGGCGGAGCCCACCTGCTCAGCGCTCAAGGTGGCCACCGCGGCGCGCTCGTCGTGCTCCTCGACCCCGCCGTCCTCACTGGGCGCGGAGTAGTGCAGGTCGCGCGGACGACCGCTCTCCTGCAGACCCTTGGCCCGGATCTCCGGCCGGGCCGGGGCGTCCTGGCGGGCCGGCGCCCCGTCCTGCGGGGCGTCGAGGCCGCGCAGCATGTCACCGATCGCGACCGGCTGCAGGGGGGCCGGCTCGGGCTCCTGAATCTGCACCTGGGCGTTGAAGACGAAGCCGACGGCCTCCTCCTTGATGGCCTCGTTCATGGCCTCGAAGAGGTTGAAACCCTCGCGCTGGTACTCCACGAGCGGGTCGCGTTGCGCCATCGCCCGCAGGCCGATGCCCTCCTTGAGGTAGTCCATTTCGTAGAGGTGCTCGCGCCACTTGCGGTCCAAGACCGAGAGGATGACCCGACGCTCCAACTCGCGCGTGACCCCCGCTCCCAGGTCGGCTTCGCGCGCGTCATACGCATGGTGGATATCGGAAACCAGTTCCTGGCGCAGGGCCTCCGAGGTCAGGCGGGTATGGCCGCCCGCCGCCTCCTCGATCTGCTCGCGGGTCACACCCACCGGATAGAGGGCCTTCAGAGCGGCCCATAGCCGATCCAGATCCCAGTCCTCGGGATAGCCCTCCGCCGTCTCGGTGACGACATAACCGTCGACTACATCGGTCATGAAGCTGCGGATCTGGTCCTCGAGATCCTCACCGTGCAAGACACGCCGCCGCTCCTCATAGACCACCTCGCGCTGGCGGTTGAGGACGTCGTCATATTTGAGGACGTTCTTGCGGATCTCGTAGTTCTGCCCCTCGAGCTGGCTCTGCGCGGACTCGATCGAGCGCGAGAGCAGCTTGCCCTCGATGGGGGTCTCGTCGTTGAGCCCGGTCGAGGTCATGACGCGGTCGACGAAGCCGGCGTTGAACAGGCGCATCAAGTTGTCCTGCAGCGACAGATAGAAGCGCGACTCCCCCGGGTCGCCCTGCCGGCCCGAGCGGCCCCGCAACTGGTTGTCGATGCGGCGCGACTCGTGACGCTCGGTGCCCAGGACGTAGAGGCCACCCAGCGCCGTCACGTCATCGTGCTCCGCCGCGACCGCCTTCTCGGCCGCCTCCAGCGCCGCGTCCCAGGCCGCTTCATATTCCTGCGGGGTCTCCTGCGGGTCCAAGCCGCGTTGTTTCAGGGTGGCGATCGCGCGGAACTCGGGGTTTCCGCCGAGCATGATGTCGGTCCCGCGACCGGCCATATTGGTCGCCACCGTCACCGCGCCCTTGCGCCCGGCCTCGGCGACGATCGCGGCCTCGCGCTCGTGGTGTTTGGCGTTCAGGACTTCGTGGGGGATGCCATTGCGCCGCAACTGATCCGAGAGGTACTCCGACTTCTCAACGGACACCGTGCCTACGAGAACCGGCTGCCCGGCGGCGTGCCGTTCGGCGATATCGCTGACAACCGCGCGATACTTTGCTTCCTCGGTGCGATAGACCAGGTCGGGCTGATCCTTACGGATCATCGGCATATTCGTGGGGATCGAGACCACGCCGAGCTGGTAGATGGAATGCAGTTCGGCGGCCTCGGTCTGGGCGGTGCCCGTCATGCCGGAGAGCTTGTCGTACATCCGGAAGTAGTTCTGCAGGGTGATGGTCGCCAACGTCTGATTCTCGTTCTTGATCTCCACCCCCTCCTTGGCCTCGATGGCCTGGTGCATCCCGTCGTTGTAGCGCCGCCCCGCAAGGATGCGGCCCGTGTGCTCGTCGACGATCAGGACTTCGCCGTCGATGACGACATAGTCCTTGTCCCGCTGGAAGAGCTCCTTGGCCTTGACCGCATTGTTGAGATAGCCGATCAGTGGGGTGTTGACCGACTCATAGAGGTTCTCGATGCCGAGATAGTCCTCGACCTTGTCGATTCCTGCCTCCAGGACGCCGACCGTGCGCTTCTTCTCGTCGACCTCGTAGTCACCCAGGCCGGACTCGAACTCGCCCCGGTGCAACCGCGTGACCAACTTGGCGAACTCGCCATACCACTTGGTTGCCTGGTCGGCCGGCCCCGAGATGATCAGCGGGGTGCGCGCCTCATCGATGAGGATCGAGTCGACCTCGTCCACGATCGCGAAGTTGTGGCCACGCTGCACCAGTTCGTCGGTGCTCCACGCCATATTGTCGCGCAGATAGTCGAAGCCGAACTCGTTGTTCGTGCCATAGGTGATGTCCTTGGCATACTCCGCGCGCCGCTCCTCGGGGGTCATTTGCGACAGGATGCAACCGGTCTCCAAACCCAGCATCCGGTGGATGCGGCCCATGAGTTCCGACTGATATTCGGCCAAGTAGTCGTTGACGGTCACGATGTGCACCCCCTTGCCGGAGAGGGCATTGAGGTATGCCGGGAGCGTGGCGACGAGCGTCTTGCCCTCACCGGTCTTCATCTCCGCGACATTGCCCTGGTGCAGCGCCGCCCCACCCATGAGCTGGACGTCGAAGTGGCGCTTGCCGAGGGTCCGCTTGCTCGCCTCGCGCACCGCCGCAAAGGCCTCCGGGAGCAGGTCATCGAGGCTCTCCCCGTTGGCCAACCGCTGGCGGAAGACCTCGGTCTCGCCACGCAACTCGGCATCGGTGAGCTTTTCGAAGTCCTCCTCGATGGCGTTGACCTGGGCCGCGATGGACTCCAGTCGCTTGACGGTGCGGCCTTCTCCGGCGCGCAACAACCTCTCGACGAACTTGGGCACGCGATGCATCTCCTGACGAGAATGGTGTGAACCTGACCAGCCTAATCGAGCGGCCACCGCCAACCCAACGCCCACGACCGCGTCGCCAGTTCCGAAACTGCGTTGCCCTGCACCGTCAGGTGGTCCAGGATTCGGTATGCCGTTCCCCGACCTGGTCCCCGAGCTCACCGATGGCGTGGTGCGGCTGCGGGCTCACCACGAGCGCGACGTCGCCCGCATCGTCGAGCAGTGCGCCGATCCAGAAACCCTGCGGTGGACCACCGTGCCGGCGCCGTACGACGAGGCTGACGCCCGGGCCTTTCTCGACGAGATCGCGCGCAACTGGGAGAGCGTGGATGGGGTGCGCGCGTGGGCGGTGACCGACGCCACCGACCCGGATCAGGTCCTTGCGGGCACGATCGACATTCGCCCCCGCGGTGGGGGCCTGGCCGCCGTCGGCTATGGGCTGCACCCCCAGGCGCGCGGCCGACACCTCATGGCCGCTGCCCTGCGGCTCGCGGCACACTGGTGGTTCGAGCACCAGCAAGGCACCCGCCTGACATGGACGGCTTACGAGGACAACCTGCCGTCCTGGGCCGTCGCCCGTGCGGCCGGGTTCCGATTCGAGTCCATCAATCCGGCGTGCGCGACCACGCGCAGCGGGGAGATCACCGGCGAGTGGCACGGCGCACTCAATGCCAGCGACCCGCGCACCGCGACCAGTTGGTGGTATGACGTGCCACCGTTCACTGTCGGCCCCGTCCACTTGCGGGCCTGGGAGGACGGCGACTCCGAGGCCATCGAGACCCCCGACCATCCACCGCACTGGCTGCCCGCGCGCGGCATACCCACCCCTGAGAGCTTTGGTTCCTGGCTCGCCCGGCGCCGCCAGCTACTGGCCCGGGGCGTCGCTCAGGGGTGGTGCCTGGCCGACGCAGCAACGGGAGCGGCCAGGGGCGATGTCGTGATCTTCTCCAGCACCGGAGCGCTCGCGGACGCAGACACCGGTGAACTGGGCTATTGGCTCTCCCCCAGCGCGCGCGGCCAGGGGCTCCTGGCTGCGGCCTTGCGCGCCGTCATCGCGCACGCTTTCACCCCGGCCGAGCCAGGCGATCTGGCGGGCGTGACTGGGCTCGGCTTGCGCCGGCTGGTTGCGGAGACGGCCGCGGACAATCACGGCAGCAATCGCGCCCTGGAGCGTGCCGGCTTCACCATCTGGGGGCGGGAGGAGGCGGCGACCGGACCCGACGGCCGCCCGGGACCGGCACTGCACTGGGAACTCCTTTCTGGGAACCCGCCGCGCCCGTAGGCACCCGGGGCTCCCAGGCCAGCGCGTCACGGCCCCCCGGCAACCTCGGTCAGTCCCAGCCAGGACGCCAACAGCTCGAGTTCGGCCGCCAGCTCGGCGCGCTCGCCAGCGCCACCGCGCCCGGGCTCCCAGGTGATCCGCTGAGCCCGCAGCGTGCCCTGCGCGCGGTCCGCCTTGAGATCGACCCGCGCAATCAACTCCTCACCGAGCAGGAAGGGCAGCACGTAGTAGCCGTGCTTGCGCTGCGGAGCCGGGACATAGATTTCCAACCGGTAGTCGAAACCGAAGATCGCCGACACCCGATCGCGGGTCCAGATCAGCGAGTCGAAGGGGCTCAGCAGCGCCCGCGCCGCGACGCTGCGGGGGCGGCGTGCGTCGCGATGTAGGTATGCCGGGCGCCGCCACCCGTCGATGGTCGCCGGGATGAGCACGCCGCGGGCGACCAGCGCGGACACGGCGCGGGCAGCTGGCTCGGGCCCCAGGCGGAAATAGTCGCGCAAGCATTGGATAGTCCCCACCCCGTGGGCGCGGGCCGCGATCTCCATGAGTTGTTCGTATGCCGTGTGCTCGCCGGGCCGGCTCGCCGCCTCGAGTGCGTGCGCCCGCTGCGCCGGGGGCAGGATGCGGTGGCTCACGTCATACCGGCGCTCGAACTGGGCGTTTCGACCGGCCGAGCCGATCTCGCCCGCCCAGAACAGATGCTCGAGTGCCATCTTGACCAAAGACCAGTTCCACCCCCAGTGCTGCGTGCCGCGGGGCTGGTCATGTGTCAGGGCGGCCTCGGTCTCGCGCGAGGTCAGCGGTCCATGCGCGGCGATCTCGGCGCGCACGGCGGCCACGAGCTCGGGGTGCTCACGGGCCACTCGCTGCATACCGCCCCACGAGCCATCGACGGCGCGGCGCATGCGGAAGTCGAGCAACGGCCAGGTGGCCGGCGGGATCAACGACGCCTCGTGGGCCCAGTACTCGACGAGGCGACGCGGGGAGCGATCCCGCGCCCGGTCGAGCAGGGCAACGTCATACGCGCCGAGGCGGGAGAAGAAGGGCAGGTACTGGCTTCGGGTGAGGACATTGACGCTGTCGATCTGGATGACCCCGACGGTGTCGACGACGCGCTGCAGATCCCGCGTCGTCGCCACCGCGGGTCGCGCTCGAGTCAAGCCCTGGGCCACCAGGGCAACCCGCCGGGCCTGCGCGGTTGACAGGCGCACGGCGCTCACGCCCGACACGCTAGGAGGCAGCCTCCTGCGGAACCTGCGCCACCTCGAGGTGGATGACGCCATAGGTCCACCCGCGCCGGCGATAGACCACCGACGGTTTGCCCGTGTCGCTGTCGTGGAAGAGATAGAAGTCGTGGCCGACGAGTTCCATTTCGGCCAGGGCCTGCGCGAGAGTCATCGGAGAGCTCAGGTGGACCTTCTCGCGGACCTCGATCGGGCTGTCACCGATGGCGCCGAAGAGGTCGGGCTCCTCCGGCGGGCTCTCGACCAAGGGGGCGATCGGTGCCGGCTCGGCGGGTGCCCCAAGCACCTCACCCTTCTTGCCGCGAGCCCGGGAGACCCGGCGGCGGTCGTTAGCGCGACGCAAGCGCTCGACGAGCTTGTCCATGGCCATCTCGAATGCGGCGTACTTGTCTTCATGTGTCGCCTCGGCGCGCACGACCGGTCCGCGGACATGACAGGTGATCTCCACCCGTTCCGACGGCTTGGACTTGCTCTTCTCGTGGCTGACCAGGATCTCTGTTCGGAGGGCTCGGGGAGCTAGTTGCTCGACCTTGGCCATCCGATCCGAGACGTGCTCTCGGAATCGATCGCTGACGCTTTGGTGGCGGCCGGTAATGACGACATCCATGGATTCTCCTGGAATCGAGCGGGTCTCTATGCGTCGCGCTGCCTCCTGCACCGGGCGGGGTGGGGCGCTCGCTAGGGCGTTGCGGTGTCTGTCGATTCAGACTGTCGCGGATCGCATCACCTCCCGGTCCTGTGCGTGCTGCGGCTCGAACCGCCTTCCTAGGCAGGACGCTAGCTCACCGTGAGCCACTTTGTCAGGGGCGCGCGGAGGCACTTTTAGGGACGCCCGTGGGCCTGCCGTGGGGAGGCGGCAATCACGGCCTGCCCGGCGACCAGGCCGCCCACCGCCCGCACCGCGCGCACCGCCTCGGCCATCGATGCACCCGTGGTCATGACGTCATCGACCAGGATGACCGGGCGAGCACGCAGGCGAGGGTCGGCGCGCATCGCGCCGGACACATTGCGCGCGCGTTCGGCGCTGCCCAACCCCACGGCATCGCGCACGTGCCCGGTGACGCGGAGCGCTTCGTATACCGGTAACCCCAGCTCGCTCGCGCTGAGCCGGGCGAGGGCGGCAACCGGACGATCACCCCGCTGCCGGGTCGCGCGGCGCGAGCTGGGAAGCGGCACCAACGCCGTGGGGGAAGAACCGGGCCGATGGGCAGCTCGCGCAGGCACGTGAGCCGGCGAGCTGGCGGCGGCCAGGGCGCAGCGGGTCGCGCGCCCGAGCAGCACCGCCAAGAGCGCGCGCAGGTCGCGGCGGCCGCTGTCCTTGTAGGCCGGCACCACGCGGGCGAGAACTCCCGCGTATGCCGCGCACGCCCACGTCCCCGGCAGCTCGGGCGGGGTCGGGTTCGGGCGCACCAGGGCCGGACCACCGACAAAGCAGGCGGCGGCAAGCTCGTGTAGGCACGTCGGGCATAGGGTCTGCGGGCCGTGCCCGCACCCCGCGCAAACCCGCGGCAGGGCGAGGTCGAGCAGCCCGGGCAGGTCGAGGCGGGGGCGCGTCATACCGTCACCGTGCCACGAGGCTGCGCCGACGCCTAACGCAGCTCTGCAGGCTGTGGACAACCAGGGCATAACGACTGGATCGCCACGGGATCAGCGTCCGGCGACCACCAGATCATCGCCGACGCCCACCCGCTGCCAGGTGCCGCCGGCCCGCAACAGCAAGCCGTCCGCCGTGGTCACAACGATGCGCCGCTCCCCGCCCAGGGTGGTGATCGCCTCGGCCCCCGGAGCAACGGGCAGCGGACGCACTTGCTGGCCGAGGGTGACCACATGGGGTGCAACCGCCTCCGTGTCGCTGCTGGCGAGCACGGCCACCTCGGTCGCCCCGATCCAGGCAACGTCGGTGATGCGCGTCAATGACGGAGCCAGCCGCAACGGCTCCGCAGCCAGGGCGGTGGGGGCCCCTGCCGGGTCCCGCAGGACGCCGGCAATCTCCAGGCGCGGGCCGCGACCCCGGGCGTCCGTCGAGATCACCGCCGCCCGGGCACCATCGGCCGACAGGGCTATGGCGACCGGTCGACGTTCGGCCAGCCACGGCGCCAGGAGTGGGCGCGGTGCGGCCGCCTCGGAGCCGGGCGGCCAGCTGCGGCCATCCAGGACCCAGATCGCCCCGCTGCGCTGCACGCCAGCCCGTCCGGCCACCCACAGCCAGCCATCGGGATCGTATGCCGGGCCGGTCAGCCCGCTGCCGAAATTGGGGACCGACTCCCCCATGCCGCGCCGGAAGCGCGCGAGCTCGCCGCCGCCCACGGCAGCGATCTCGGTGCCGGTCGGCGTCATCGCGATGTCGGTGAATTGCGTTCCGACGTCCGGGAATTCCGAGGGTTTCTCGACAACGGTGTCCAGGTCACCCTGGCTCAATCGCGCGGGGTCGAGAGGATAGAGAGCGGTGCCCAGGCGCAGCAGGGGCAGGGACGTGGCCGGTACGGCCGCCTCCCGGAAGCCCACGTCCTCCGGGGCTGCCACCGGGGGCGCTAGCCCCTGGAGGTCAAGGCTCGCCCCCTCGACGGTCACGGCGACATGGGTGACGGTCGGCGCCTGGGTTACCGTTGCGACCAGCTGGCCCCACATACCCCGCCGGGCCGCCGGGTCTGGACTGACCCGGGCGGCCGCGAAATCGACGCTCGCCACCCCGTCAGCAACCGTGACCGCATCCACCAGCAACCGAAGCCCGGTGAGGTCGCTGGAGACTGCGCCGGTGAGATAACCGGGGATGGGCCCGAGCTGAGCCTGCGCGAGTCGGGTCGCCATGGAGTCCGACACCAGGTAACGGACATCCGGGACGAGCAGGTCGTCGCCCGCCAGGTAGTGCAGGTCGACCGCGCTCATCAGTTGACTGAAGGCGCCTCGCGACAACCATCGTCCGAAACCGTCCGGCAGCTCGCTGATCCGCCATTGACCGGCTTCCCGGACCAACCCGATTCGGACCGTGATCGTGGCGTCCGCCGGAGCCGGGACCAGGCGGCCCGACGCATCGACCGTGCCGACAAGCGCACCGCTCAGTTCGTATCCGGTCGATCCAATCTGCCGCAGCGGCCCCTGGATTCCCTCCTCCACGATGTCCGCATGCGCGTCGGGCTTCCACGTCTCGGCGAGCGAGTCGGTCAGGAAGCTGCGAGCGACGGTGATGCCCTCGCCAGAGACTGCCGCCGCTCGCAGGAAGCCTCGGATCGTGGCCTCCGCCGAGGCGTTTGCCTGCGGTCCCGGCGGCAGATAGACGACCCGCTCCGGACGTTCAGGACCAAATTCGAGCCCCGGGGTGATGGTCGAATCAGCGTGTAGGCCAACGCATCCGGACAGGGTTGCCGCCAGGGCCAACCCGCCGACTACGGCGCGAACGCGGCTCATCGTGGCTCGAGGAGGCGCACCGGGCGCAGCCGGGTCGTCGCGTCGCTGTCGGCAACGCTGACGGGGACCAGCGGGACCGGTGATTCGCCGATGGCGCTCTGCTCGGTCCGCGGCAGAGTGAGCCGGAAGACCGACCCCTTGCCCGGCTCCCCCCAAGCCTGCAGCCACCCATTGTGCAGTCGGGCGTCCTCGAGGGAGATGGCCAACCCGAGTCCGGTGCCGCCCGTGGTGCGGGCGCGCGCCGGATCGGCCCGCCAGAACCGGTTGAACACCAACGAGGTTTCACCGGGTCGCAGTCCTACGCCGTGATCACGCACGGCGATTGCCGCGGCCCGCTCGTTCTGGCCGACGGTGATCGTGATCGGCTTGCCGTCGCCGTGCTCGATGGCGTTGACGATCAGGTTGCGCACGATCCGCTCGACACGGCGCGCATCCGCCTCGGCCACCACCGGAAGCGCCGGTGCCGCAACCGTCATCGTGCTACCCCGCCGAGCCGCCAGCGCCTCGACCCCGAGGACCACCCGGGCCACCAAGGCGCCGAGGTCCGTCTGGTCGAGTTCCAGAGCAGCCGCGCCCGCATCGAAGCGGCTGATTTCGAGCAGGTCGGTGAGCAGCGCCTCGAAACGGTCGAGCTGGTCGTTGAGCAGTTCGGCGCTGCGCTCCAGGGCCGGCGGGAAGCTTTCGCGCTCGTCATAGATCAGATCGGCGGCCATTCGGATGGTCGTCAGCGGAGTGCGCAGCTCATGGGAGACATCGGAGACGAAGACCTGCTGGACCCGCGACAGGTCCTCCAGCTTGCGGATCTGGCTTTGCAGATGGTCGGCCATGTCGTTGAAGGACTTGCCCAGCAGCGCGAGATCGTCGGCTCCCCGCGAGCGCATCCGCTCGTTGAGGTGCCCGGCAGCCAGCCGTTCGGCCACCCCGGCCGCGCGCCGGACCGGGTTGACGATCTGGCGGGTCACGAGCCAGGCAATCGCCGCAAGCACCGTCACCAGGAAGAACCCGCCGACGAGGAAGAGCCGACGCACGAGATCGAGGGTGGTCTGCTCCCGATCCATGGGATAGATGAAGAAGAGGTCGTAGGGGCCAGCCGTCGAGACTTGGATCTGTTGCCCGATGACCACGGCCGGCAGCGCCGATCGGGCCCAGGCCGCGGACCCCACCTCGCCCACCAATGCCGAGCGGTCCAGATCGATGATGGTCACCTGCTGGCGGTCGCTGTCGAGCGAAACGGCCGCACGCAACGCCCCCGGGATGGGCGAGGTGCGCAGCCCTCCGCTGAGAACGGTGTCGAGACGGACCGCCGAGGTGTTGCCCGCGGCGCGCATGAAGACGACATACCGCGAGAGGTCGTTGGGTGGGGGGGCGATGCTCGCGACGACATCCCCCGCGACATTGTTGAACTCGGCGGTGTCGGCGCTCGCGGCCGAGGAGTCGAAGTTCGATTGCGCCCGCGCGGCCAGGACCTGAGCCTCCAGCCGGGCCGTCTGCACCCGGTCCTCGGTCAGACCATCGGCCACCTGTTGGAACAGATAGGCACCAATCAGCGAGACCCCCAGCACCCCCAGGGCCACGGTCGAGGTGACCACCCGCAGTTGCAGGGAGCGCCGCCACGGGCTGAACAACCGGCGCAACAGCTGGATCATGTCCGCGACCGGCTCAGGACCCGATCCCGGCCTTGTATCCGACGCCGCGGACGGTCACGACGATCTTCGGGTCCTCGGGATCGTGCTCGATCTTGCTGCGGAGTCGTTGGACGTGAACATTGACGAGTCGAGTGTCCCCGGCGTGCCGGTAGCCCCACACCTGCTCCAAGAGGACTTCGCGGGTGTAGACCTGCCAGGGTTTGCGCGCCAGCGCGACGAGCAGGTCGAACTCCAGCGGGGTCAACGGGATCTGATGGCCCGCGCGGGTCACCGAGTGCCCGGCGACGTCGATCGCAAGATCCCCGATCTCGAGTCGCTCCGGCTCCCCGTCGTCACCGCGGCGCAGCCGGGCGCGGACCCGGGCGATCAGCTCGGCCGGTTTGAAGGGTTTGACCACATAGTCATCAGCGCCGGACTCCAAACCCACCACGACGTCCACCGTGTCGGTCCGAGCGGTAAGCATGACGATGGGCACCCCGGACTCCGCCCGGATCCGCTTGCAGACCTGGATGCCATCCATCCCCGGAAGCATGACGTCGAGCAGGATCAGGTCGGGCCGGTGATCGCGGAAGGCCGGCAGGGCCGAGGTCCCATCGGCCACATGCACCACGTCCAGGCCCTCACCGCGTAGCACGATGCCGAGCATCTCCGCCAGTGCCAGGTCGTCATCGACGATCAGCACTCGACCCTTCACGCTGCCATACCTCTTCGTCGTCCCCGAAAAATTGCCTGTCCGGTCATCATAAGTGGCGTTCGGGGCTCGGCGGACCTGCCGCGCCGCTCCGGTTTGGGAGGCGCGCTGCGCGGCCGGTCCGCCGAGGCATCCCGGTCAGTACCGGTAGTGCTCGGGCTTGTAGGGGCCCGCCACGTCGACACCGAGGTACTCGGCCTGCTCCTTGGTGAGTTCGGTCAACTCCACCCCGAGCGCGTCGAGATGCAGTTTGGCCACCTTCTCGTCGAGATGCTTGGGCAGCGTCTCGACCCTGGGGGCCCCGCTGGCGTCGAGGTACTGCTCGGTCTTGCCGAACAGTTCGATCTGAGCGATGGTCTGGTTGGAGAACGAGTTCGACATGACGAACGACGGATGCCCGGTGGCATTGCCGAGGTTCATCAGCCGACCCTCGGACAACACGATGATCGAGTCGCCGTTCGCGAACGTCCACTCGTGGACCTGGGGCTTGATCTCGGTCTTGACGATGCCGGGCACCTTGGCCAGCCCGGCCATGTCGATCTCGTTGTCGAAGTGGCCGATATTGGCGAGGATCGCCTTGTTCTTCATCTGCTGCATGTGCTCCGCAGTGACGACGTTGAAGCAGCCCGTCGAGGTGATGACGATGTCGGCCTGCTCGATCACCGACTCGAGCCGGGCCACCTGATAGCCGTCCATGGCGGCCTGCAGCGCACAGATCGGGTCGATCTCGGTGACGATCACCCGGGCGCCCTGGCCGCGCAACGACTCGGCGCAGCCCTTGCCCACGTCGCCATAGCCGGCGACGACGGCCACCTTGCCGCCGATCAGGACGTCGGTGGCCCGGTTGAGACCGTCGATGAGCGAGTGCCGGCAGCCGTATTTGTTGTCGAACTTGCTCTTGGTGACCGAGTCGTTGACGTTGATCGCCGGGAAGAGCAGTTCGCCCGCCTCGGCGAGCTGGTAGAGGCGGTGGACGCCCGTGGTGGTCTCCTCGGTGACGCCCTTGATCTCGGCGGCGACCGTGGTCCACTTGAGTGGGTCGTGCGCCATGGTGCGCCGCACGAGGGCCTTGAAGACGCCGAACTCCTCCGTGTCCGCCTCGGTCGTGGGCGGCACCTGACCGGCGGCCTCCCATTCCTTGCCCTTGTGGACGAGCATCGTGGCGTCGCCCCCGTCATCGAGGATCATGTTGGCGCCGGCGCCGCCCGGCCAGGTCAGGATCTGTTCGGTGCAGTCCCAGTACTCCGCCAGGGTCTCGCCCTTCCAGGCGAAGACCGGAACGCCCTGCGGGTCCTGCGGGGTCCCGTTCGGGCCGACGACGACGGCGGCGGCGGCCTCGTCCTGCGTGGAGAAGATATTGCAGGACGCCCAACGGACCTGCGCTCCGAGCGCGACGAGGGTTTCGATCAGGACCGCGGTCTGGACGGTCATGTGCAGCGACCCGGCGATGCGAGCGCCCGCCAGCGGCTGGGTGGGGCCGTATTCGGCCCGCAGGGCCATGAGGCCGGGCATCTCGTGCTCGGCGAGGCGAATCTGGTGGCGACCGGCCTCGGCGAGAGCGAGATCGGCGACCGAGAAGTCTAAGGACATGTGGTGGACCCTTTGCGGTGTTCGAACGAGTGGGTGGCGGTGGCCAGGACGCGGCGCGCACAACCCCCAACCACGTGGGCAGCCCAGGGGTGCGTATGCCGTACCAGCCCCGGCGCCGCCGCTCTCGGCGCGCGGGTCAACACCCACGCCGGAGCCTTGATTCTAGCGGTCGCCCACGGCTGCTGGCCGCACCTGCTCAGCGCAGCGCCCGCAGGTCGACAACGGCGGGGGCCGAGGCCGGATCGAGCCCATAACCCAGCGCCAGGTAGGTCGTGGCGAAGTCGATCAGCGCGATGAGCTCGGCCAACCGGACCAGGTCGGGACCGGGCGCGGGGGTCAGCTCGTGCAACCGGGTCCCGCGGGCCGTCACCAGATCGGCCACCCCGTGGGCCAGGTTGATCCGCGCGGCATCCTCGGGACTCACCTGGGCCGAGCCACCGGCGTCGGGAGTCATGGCGTCGGGAGTCATGGCATCGCGCACCATCAGGACGCTGACCTCGGGCCGCACAGGCCCGTCGAGGAAGGGATCGGCGAAGATGTCGCGCCCGCCCTGCGGTGCTGTCGCGGCAGCATACGGGCCGTCGATGCAGGCCAGAACCTGCGCGGCCGCGTCGGGCAACTCCCCCACCATCACCGGGATGCGGGCACTGCGCGAGAGCATGGTGGCGGCGCGGCGCGCGGCAACTCCGCTGAGCGGACCGTCCGCGAGCACCAGCGGCAGGCTGGTCCCGATCCCCAAGGCGAGGATCTTCGCCGGACTGACGAACGACTCCGAGCTGGGCCGGGACGCCTCGGCCACCTCATCGAGTCGGTCGGCGGCTGCCTCCACGGTCGGGATGTCGATCGGGACGACGCCGTGACCGGCCAACGACAGCAGGGCCGGCGTCAGCATCGACCACGCCGCCGAGCGCGAGGCGAGCGGGCCGTGCGCGAGGCCCGTCGGGACCGGGACGTGCCGGCCGCGGGCGCGGGCGGCAGCATCGGCGAGTGGGCTGTCTGCGGCCCCAATGGTCACGACGGTGGCACCGCGGCGTCCGGCCTCCAACGCCAGGCGCACCGGTCCGGGGGCGCGCCCCGAGAGCGAGACCGCGAGAACGAGGTCGAGCGAGCCCACCCATCCGGGCAATGGCAAGTCGTGGGCGCTCGCGACCACGATCGGCGAATGGCGCGCGGCGAGCGTCGTCACGGCGTCGGCGATCAGATCATCGGCGCCCATGGCGGCGACCACGATGGCCCTGGGCCGATCGCGCGACACCAGGTCGAGCACGCCCGACTCGCGGGTCGTGGTGACCGCCCGGCGCACCTGCGCACCGGCCGTGGCCAGGGACCGGAGCATGGCGGAGCGGTCCAGAGATTCCAGCTCGTCGACGTGCGCCAGCCGCTCGGGGTCAAAGGTGACCATGCTCGGATCAGTCCCGGGCGCGGGCCTGATCGATCAGCAGCACGGGTATGCCGTCCGTCACCGGATAGGTCAACCCGCAGTCGGCCCCGGTGCACACGAGCTCGAGGTCGCCGCTGGCGAGCTCATCCCGCAGGGAGGCCAGGCAGTTGGGGCAGCGCAGAATCTCGCGTACCCAGGGGGCGATGGTCGACTCGATCATGGCTGCTCTCTTCTCGTCGGTCCGCTCCGGGCCACCATCGGGAACCGGTGCCGGGGGGCGGATCATGCTCAGCACAGTGTCGCGCACCGCGCCCATGGTCTCGGCGTCGGCTGCCTCGACGTTTAGGCGCAGCAGTGGTTCGGTGTTTGAGGACCGCAGGTTGAACCACCACATCGGATCCTGCCCGGCGGCGCGATGCCACACCGTCAAGCCATCCAGGTCGTCGACCCGCAACCCCTGGTCATGCGCCCACTGCGCCACGCGCGCCGTGCTCTGGGCGGCATCCTCGACGCTGGAGTTGAGCTCGCCGGACGCGGCATAGGGTGCGTAGCGCTCCACCAGGCCAGACAGCGGCCCGTCGTGCTCACCCAGGGCGGCCAGGACGTGCATGGCTGCCAGCATCCCGGTGTCGGCAAACCAGAAGTCCCGGAAGTAATAGTGCGCGCTGTGTTCACCGCCGAAGACGGCGTCGTGGCGCGCCATCTCGGCCTTGATGAAGGAATGCCCGACCCGGGTGCGCACCGGCTGCGCCCCAGCGGCGACCACGACTTCGGTGACGGCGCGCGAGGTGATGACGTTGTGCACGATGCGCACCTGCGCGGGGTCGACACCGGCAGCGACCTCCTTGGCGATCTCGCGCGTCGCGATGAGCGCGGTGATCGCGCTGGGGCTGACGGGCTCGCCCCGCTCGTCGACAACGAAACACCGGTCCGCGTCACCATCGAAGGCCAGCCCGATGTCGGCCCCGTGGGCGAGCACGGCGCGCTGCAGATCACGCAAATTCGCCGGGTCGAGGGGGTTCGCCTCGTGGTTGGGGAAGCTGCCGTCGAGCTCGAAATAGAGCGGGATGATCCGCAGCGGCAGCTCGGGCAGGCCGGCGGCCCGGCCGAGGACGGCCGGCGCCGTGAGCCCCGCCATCCCATTGGCCGCGTCGATGACGACGGTCAGCGGGCGGCTGTGGCGCAGGTCGACCAGGGAGCGCAAGAACTCCCCGTATGCGCTCAGCAGCTCCCCGCGGCGCGCAACACCGGTCGCAGCCACCGGCGCGTCGCTGGCCGGATCGTCCAGCAGCTGCTGGGCCCGCACCCGCAGGTCGGCAAGCCCGGAATCGGCGCCGACCGGGCGCGCACCGGAGCGGGTCAGCTTGATCCCGTTGTAGGCGGCGGGGTTGTGACTTGCCGTGAACATCGCCCCCGGCAGATCCAAGGCCCCGCTGGCGTAATACAGTTCGTCGGTGCTGGCCAGCCCGATCTCGAGAGTGTCCACTCCTCGGGAGCGAACCCCGGCAGCGAAGGCCGTCGACAGCCCCGGCGAGGAGGCGCGCATGTCATGGCCGATCACCACGCCTGCGCCGGGTCCGTCGGCGATGAGCTCCGCAAAAGCGGCGCCGAGCGCCCGCGCGATGCGCTCGTCGAACTCCTCGGGCACCAGCCCGCGCACGTCATACGCCTTGACGATGGTTGCCAGGTCGGTGGGAGTCACGAGGGTCAAGGCTAGCCAATGTGCCAGCGCGGAAACCCAGGCTGCGCGTGGCTGGACCCGTGCCGCACCCTCACTGCGAGGGATCACTGCGAGCGCGCGACAGCGGCGGGTGGTGAAACGCGGGCGAGCACTCAGTCCAGCGACGCGGGAGAACTGGGCACCGCGCGCAGGTGGGCGCGCCGGGTGCCCGGCGCCCCAACCAGGGGGGGCGTGAGGGGGGCCGGGGTGGGTGGCTGTGCCGGTCGGCGGGCCTCGCGCACCACATTGGCCAGGGCCACGAGGTCGTCATGGGTTTGGGGCGGGGTGACGTCGATGGCCAGGCGCACCACCTCCCACCCGCGCGGTGCGGTCAGTCGCTCGGCATGGCCCAGACACAGGTCGTAGGCATGCGGCTCCGCATACGTCGCCAACGGCCCGAGGACGGCGACCTGGTCGGCATAGACGTAGGTCAGCGTGGCAACCGCGGGCCGGACACAGGCGGTCCGGGAACACTGACGGGCGACACTCACCGGTGCAGCGTAAGTCATCTACGCGCGCCACGTCGGTGCGGCGCGCCGCAGGGGTGATGACGTGACCTGCACGATCGCGGCCACCGCGCCTACCATCAGCTCATGAGCGCATCCCCCGCCTCCCGGGCCAGGGACCGGCACGGCCGCGGCACCCGTGGGCCGCTCGCGTGGCCGCCCGTTCCCGGGATGACAGCGCGCCGTCAGCGCTTCGATGAACTGGTCGTGGAACTCGCTGGCGGCTTCGACCCGCTGCTGGGCACCCGGTTCGCCGACACCGAGTTCGCGGTCGAGGAGGTGCCGCCGAGCGACCCCGCGCCCTGGGAAGAGCGTCGCGTGCTGCTCGGCCGGCTGTTCCCGCAGGAGGGCCGGATGCCGGCGCGGATCGTGCTGTATCGCCGGCCCATCGAGGCGCGCGCCGCCGAGGGGGCCGAGCGGGCCGAGCTGATTCGCGAGATTCTGGCCGAACACATCGCTGCCCTGCTGGGTGTGGCCCCGGAGGATCTGCCGGGCGATTGGGGTCCGCCGCGCGGCTGACCGGGTGACGCGCGCTCAGTCGAGCGGGCTCAGCGGAGCCACCCCCACCGATGTGGCGCTCACCCGCGCCTGCGTCAACGGACGCACGGCCAACACGAACCGCCGGCCCGTGCTGCCGGTGACCGTCACCGCGGCCCGCACCACGCCGGGACCAGCCGTGCGCACCCAGACGGCATCGCTTGTGCTCAGATCCACGGTCGCGGTGGTCTCGGATTCGAGGCTCAAGGAACGCACCTGGGCCCCGCCACGGCGCACCGAAGTGACGGTGACCCGCGCCGCGCCGCCCGTGGCCACCAGGGCCAGGGTGCGCGTTCGGTCGCGGGGGTCCGCCACGGCCGGATAGACGGCGCCGGACAGGCCCGCGAGCGGTGCGGCCGCCACCGACCACCCGAAATCCCGAGCCTTCTGGGGCGCGGTGAGCGCCGCCGCGGCAACCGGTTCGTCGGATCGGATCTGCACCGCAACTATTCCGGCCGGCACATCGGTGACCTCCACATCCCGCGTGGACCCCGCAGGCACGCGCACCACGGCGCGCGACCCGGTCAGGGCGGCCGGGCCGTCCGGGGTGAGCAACCGGATCTCAACGACGGCCTCGCGCTCACCGGGCGCCAGGAGCCGCACGGTGGTGGGCAGCTTCCCGGGGACGCCGGCGATGAGCTGTTCCGTCGCTGGCGCCGCCAGCGGGGCGACACTCTCGATCCCCCGCGGGGTGATGCCGTCGATCCAGTAGTCGGCCAACCCACTGGCCACAAAGCCCCCTCGAGTGGTGACGTGGTATGCCGGGGAGTCCTCCTCGGGTGCCACGGCATCCAGCAGGACGCTCGCCCGGGAGCGCCCCTGCACGACGATGCCCTGGGCGGCACTGGATTCGACCCGGCCGTTGTGCCCAAAGACCTCGACATCGACCGTCACGGGGTTGGCGCCCGGGTTGAGCAGCACCAGGCGCTCCTGCCGACCGGGCGCCCCGCCCCCGCCGATCAGCCAGGCATCGGCGCCGGCTCGACCGCAGCTCGCTTCGGCCAGGCCCGTGACCTCCGCACTGGCTTCGTCGCTTTCCTGAGCGGCCAGGACACCGGGAGCCAGCCCCCCGGTCGCGCTCACCCGCACCGGGGTCGGGTCGGATGCGGTCTGCCGGAGCAACTCGGCCCGGGTGGCGGTCGTGGCCGAACGCTGGGGTGTCGTGGCTGGAGCTATCGGCTCGGCGTCGAGCCGCAGGGTGCCTCCGGCCGTGCGCACGTCGGCCCCCAGGGCTTCTGCGGGCGCTGCGGCCGCAACGACGCGCGGAGTGACCGAGAGATCGGGAACTCCGGCAATCCCGGCGAACTCGGCTCCCGGACAAAGGATTTCCTCGGCAGTAATGCCCTGACTGGTCGCCTCGACGGCGACATCCGGCCCCCGCAGCTCGCGCGCGCTCAGGCCGTCACTCACCGCGACGATCCCGGCCCCCAGAGCCAGGACAGCGAGCACGCGGGCGCCCGCGCCATACCCACCCGGAGTCATTCGACCTCCCGCGCGGGCGCATCGGCGTCCCGGCGGGTGCGCGGCGGCGCACCCAAGGGAATCGCGAGATAGGCCAACAGAAGTAGCACGGCGACGTAGGCCCACCCCAGCAGGCGGTGGTGCGGAGTGACGATGATCCGCAACTCGCGGGCACCGGTGGGCACCGCATACACCACCTGCCCGTCGGGACCGGTTTGCGCGCGCAAGCGCTGGCCGTCAACGCTGACCCGGGCGTGCTGCGCCCAGCCGGGCAGTTCCGCGACCACGAGCGTGCCACCCGTCCCCGGCAGCGTGGCCCGGGTGGCGCTGTGATCACCCGTGACCGCAAGGGTGCTTCCCCAAGCCGTCCCGGTGCTCAGGCGCACGCGCGCCGGCACCTGCCGGCCCTCGGCACCGGAGGTTTCGACCCGCCACACCGCCTGGCCCAGGTAGTCGCCGATGCGGGTGAGACCGGCGCTGGCATCGAGCCGGCGGATCACCTGATCGCCGACGAGCGGATCGACGATGACGAACCCGACTGCCCAGCGGGCCAGCGCGCCGACCGGGTCGCTGTCCGGGCCGGAGAGGGCAGGGTCGAGCAGCGCGCTGACCATCGCATCCAGGGTGCGCGGCGGGGCCTCGATGGCGAGGTCGCGAGCCACCGGCCCCGGCTCGCGCCCCAGGAGGGCGTATGTCGGGTGCGCCCCGCCCGGGCGCAGCACCAGCGAGCGCGTGGCAGCCGGCCCTTCGGCCTGGTCGATGGCCACGGCCGGGCGTGGGTCCTGGGCCACCGTGAGCCGATCACCGAGTCCGGCGTAGGCCAGCTGAGCCGCGAGGGCCAGCGCCGCGGCGGCCGCGATCGTGGTCATGGTGACGCGCCAGATCGTCGCTGCGCGTTCCTTCGGCGCGCCCGCTCGGGTCGTCTGCGGGCTGGAGTCGAACCCAAGCAAGGCGGCGCCGAGCAACCCGGCGGTCATGACCAAGACGCCCGTACCAGGCCATGGATGCACCGCCTGCCCCGAGCCATCGGTGCCGACCTGCAGTGTCGGGGCGAGCACGGCATACACCAGACCGGCCAGCGCCAGGACGGCGGCAGCAGCGGCCAATCGGGCGTGGCGCGTCCGCCGCGCCAGCCCGGCGACACCCAGGAGCAGTGCACCGCTGCCCAGCCAGAGCCGGTAGTCACCCGCGGCGCCCAACGCCCGGCCGTCCGCGGGCACCCGGTCTGGCGCTCCCAGCGCGAGGTGCCACCCGGCTGGCGCGGCGGCGTCGCTCAGCAGCCCCGGGCCACTGAGCACCATCAGGGGGTCGGCACGCACGAGCAGCAGGACGGGGATCGCGGCGACGGCCAGCACGAGCAGATATCCGGCCCCGCGTCGGCGGGCGAGCGCGGAGCCGGCGACGATCAGGCCGGTGCCGAGGGCCGCGCCCACGACCAGGGCCCCAGGCACGAGAGCGGCCAGCGCCGCAGTCAGGAGAGCCGCGAGGACCAGGCTGCCGGGGCGGGCCTGATCGCGGGTCATGGCCACCACGGTGGCAAGCACGAGCGGTAGCAGGACGAGTACGGCCAGCGCCCCCAGCCGGCCCGAGCCGAGGGCGGCGCTCGCGGCCGGGGACAATGCCCAGATGCCGGCGATGGCGGCCCGGGGCCACCGGGCGCTCGTGACGACGCGCCCCGCGGCATACGCGCTGAGGAAGGCCAGCGGCAGCGCCGCGATGATCATGATGGCCACCGTGGCACCGACAGGGTTCGGTGCCGGATCGCCCGGCAGGAGTTGCAGCAGCCACGTCAGGGTCGCCAAGGCGGGCAGGGCCGCGGTGGCCGGCTCGGCTGAGCCGAGGCCGGCCCCTGCCCACCCGTCCCACCACGCATGCCATAGCCCGGTGGAGCCGGAACGCGTCGTGCGCAACTCGGCGCCCTGGAAGCCCACTGACCAGGCCGATCCCAAGGCAGCGGGCAGGCTGCGGGCGGCGCTGACGAGCACCAGAGTGACGGCGAGCGCGCCCCAGATTGCCGGACTCGCCAGGAGGGGTGCGGCGGGTCCCGGAGGCGATGGGGACGGGGTGCCCGCCGCCCGGCGTCGCCGTGGGACAAGGACATCGTGGAGCCGGTCCGCGGCGTGCGCGCGCGTCTGGTCTGCGGTGACGAAGAGGTCGCGAATCTCCCGCGAGCGCACCCGGCGATGCGAACGGGTGCGCCAGCGCGCCGCCATGGGGCGCCACGGATCGAGCAGCGCGGCGCTGTCACCGGCGGCCCGGGCCGCCCCCGCTGGGCGCTTGAGCAGCAGCAGTCCCATGGCGGTGGCGAGGCTGGAGAGGGCGATCCACAAGGCGATGAACGGAGTCAGCAGGAGCGGGCGGCGGGCCAACGCCACCCGTCGGGCATCGCGGCGGTCCGCGGCGCTGGGCTCGGCAAGCGCCGCGGCCGGCACCAGCACCCGGGCGCGCGGCGCGAGCAGCACGCGGTGGCCGGCCAGGCGGGCGCGCCAGCCGAAATCCAGGTCCGCGCCGAGGCCCCCGTAGCCCGGAAGGTGCCCTCCCAGATCGTCATACGCGGCGCGCCGGATCAGGGCGCCGTGCACCGGGACGGCGAGCGCGTCCCGGCGATCATCGAACTGCTGCTGATCCGGGTCGCCGGGCCGTGGGTCCAGTTGCAGCCGACCCGAGCGGCTGACTTGAATTCCGAACCGCCGCAGGCGGCCCGGGCGATCGGCATCCAAGACCTTGGGGCCGGCGATGCCTGCGGCCGGATCGGCGCCCAGGGTGTCCATCAGGTGGCCCAGCGCGTCGGCGGCAGGCACGCTCTGCCCCGTGAGCACCCAGAGGGCATCGGTGCCCTCGAGACCGGGTGCACATGCCCGCAGCGCCGCGCGGATGTCCGTGCCAGCGGGGACGCGGACCACCGCGTACTGCGACCACGAGGCACCGAGGCCGTCGTCGCTGGCGCTCACCAAGTCCCCGCCGGGGGTGGCATCGGCGACGACGAGGGCATCGACGGGGCGCAGTTGCGCGGCGATCGCCTGGAGCGCATCGACAAAGGTGTGATCGACGCGGCTGGCAAGCAGGACCGCGGTCACGTGGGCAGGCACGGCGGAAGCGATGGTCACGTCACGGGCGAGCGCCGAGGGCGCGGCGCTCAGACCGCGCGACGTTTCAGCTTGCGACGCTCACGCTCGGAGAGTCCGCCCCAGATCCCGAACCGCTCGTCATTGGCCAGGGCATAAGCCAGGCAGTCGGAGCGCACATCGCAGCCGGTGCACACTCGCTTGGCCTCGCGGGTCGAGCCGCCCTTCTCTGGGAAGAAGGCCTCGGGGTCGGTTTGCGCACACAGGGAGCGCTCCTGCCACGACAGGTCTTCCTCGTCAAGGGCTCCCAGGTAGACGACGTCGTGCACAGGCCCACTCCTTGCCACTGTTGTTCGCTGCATTCGTTGTTCGCGCTGCGGAGGTCCCGATCCGTGGTTGCTCCGCCGGTTCGCCTAACCACATCACTGGAATTACACGCGTGTCATACCCCTTTCGTCAAGCCTTGGCGAGGTATGAGTCAGGATTGGTCGTATGCAGATCACCGCACTGGCCGGTGGGATCGGCGGCGCTCGCTTCTTGCGCGGGCTGCGCGATGCCCTCGACGCCGACCCCGCACTGGCCCAGGCCGACCTCACTGTCATCGCCAACACCGGCGACGACATCACGCTCTTCGGCCTGCGCGTCAGCCCCGACGTCGACACCCTGCTCTACACCTTGGGCGGCGGCAACAACGAGGCTCACGGTTGGGGGCGCGACCAGGACAGCTACACGATCATGGGCGAGTTGAGCGCCTACGGGGTCGGTCCGCAATGGTTCGGGCTGGGCGATAAGGACCTGGGCACGCATATCGCGCGCTCGCTCTGGCTCGGCGAGGGCGCGACGCCCACGCAGATCACGGCGCGGCTCGCGCAGCGGTGGGGCCTGCCGGACCAGCACATCCGCCTGCTCCCCATGAGCGACTCCCCCGTCGAGACCCACGTTGTGGTCACGCGCGAGCACGGACCCGAGGCGATCCATTTCCAGCAATGGTGGGTGGGTGAACGCGCGCAGACCCCCGCGGAGCGGTTCATCGGCGTCGGCCTGGATCGAGCGGCCGCGGCGCCCGGCGTGCTCGAGGCCATCCGCGAAGCGGACCTGGTCATCTTGCCGCCGAGCAATCCGGTGGTGTCCATCGGCATCATTTTGGGGGTCCCCGGGGTGCGCGATGCCCTGCGCGGAACGGCGGCGCCGGTGGTCGGGGTCTCCCCCATCATCGGTGGCAAGCCGGTGCGCGGCCACGCCGACACCTGCCTGACGGTCGTAGGTGCGGACGCGAGCGCCAAGGGCGTCGCCGGGCTGTATGCCGACTTCCTCGACGGCTGGCTCGTCGATCCCGACGACGGGGCGTTCGCTCTCGGCTCCACCCGGGTCGTGCCGTATGACGCCCCGCTGCTGATGTCGGATCGCCCGGCCGCCGCTCGGCTGGCTCGGGCGGCCCTCGACCTCGGCCTGGACCTGCGGGAATGATCACTGCCCCGCCCAGCCCGGGCGAGGTGCGCATCATCCCGGTGCCCGGCATCGGGGAGATCCGCTCGGGCGACGATCTGGCCGAGGTCATCGGCGTGGCCCTGCTGGCCGGCGAGGCCGGGGTGTGCGAGGGCGACATCCTGTGCGTGACGAGCAAGATCCTCTCCAAGGCCCACGGCCTGCGGGCCGCCGGGACCGACCGGCGCGCGGTCGTCGCCGACCAGAGCGTCCGGGTCATTGCCGAGCGCTCGACGCGCACCGGCCCCACCCGCATCGTCGAGGGCCGTCACGGGGTGGTGATGGCCGCGGCCGGCGTCGACTCCTCGAACACCGGGGCGCACGAGGCCATGCTGTTGCTGCCGGATGACCCCGACCGGGCCGCTGCCGACCTGCTACGCGACCTCACTGCATACCTGAGGTCGAGGGTGGGGCGGACTATCGACATCGGGTTGGTGCTGACCGACACGGCGGGGCGCCCCTGGCGGTCCGGGCAAATCGACTTCGCCCTCGGTGCCGCTGGGGTGCACGTGCTGCACGACTATCGCGGCGGCGTGGACGCCGACGGCCGGCCGCTAGAGGTGACCGTCATCGCGGTGGCCGACGAACTCGCCGCCGCCGCCGATCTGGTCAAGGGCAAGGTCTCCCGGCGCCCCGTGGCCATCATTAGAGGGTTGGCGCACCTGGTCGCGCCCTCCGGGCTCGCGAGCGCACCCGCCGGCGCGCGGCAGCTGCTGCGCACGGGGCGGGGCGACTTCTTTGCGATGGGGCATCTGGAGGCGACCCGGGCGGCCCTGGGCGCACCCCCCGGATCGCCCACCGCGGCACGGGTGGGCATTCCCGGGGTCACGCTCGAGCCGGTCGCCGAGCGGCTCCAGCGCGCCCTGCGCCTGGCTCTGGGCGCCGACCCCCACCGCGGGCCCGCCGTGCACAGCAGCGTTCGCGCGATCAGCCAGGCCCCGCAGCAGCTGGTTGTGACGCTCGCCGGTGCTGACGACTTCGCCCTCGGCAGGGCATTCGCCCGGCTGGAGGTGGCTTTGTGGTCCGAGTCGCTGGTAGCGCATCGGGTCGAGGGTGGCGAGCGCGGCCTGCTCATCAGCGCCGGCTGAGACCGCCGAGCCGCCAGCGGCACTCGCCGCCGGGGGCCTAGTCGCGCACGGGCAGGTGCACCGGCAGTGTGAACCGCGGGCCGCGGCGCGGGCGTGCGGGTCCGCCGAGCGCCAGGAGAGCCTGGACGCGGTAGCGGTGGCCGGCATACGGCGCGAGCAGCTCGGCGAGAGTGTCGTCGTCGATATCGTGACCCAGCAACTGCCAGCCGATTTCCTTGGCCACGTGATAGTCCCCGAAGCTGGGGCTGTCCGGGTCGCCCAGGGCGCGTTGGGCGACCTCGGCGACGGTCCACACCCCCACCCCCGGGATCGCCCGAAGCCGGGCTCGGGCCTGCGGCAAGGGCATCGCTGCCGCCTCCTCGAGTCGGCCGGCGGCACGCACGCAACGCATCACGGTGTCCGCCCGCGCGGAGGTGACGCCCGCCTCCAGGAAGGCCCAGGACGGGATCGCCCGCCATTGCGCCGCCGTGGGCGCCAGGCGGAGCCCGGGAGCCGGCCCCGGGGCGGGATCACCGAAGCGAAACACGAGACGTCGCAAGGACGCGAAAGCCTCCTTGCCGGTGACCTTCTGCTCGATGACCATCGGCACGAGGCTGTCGATCACCAGCCCCGAGCGCGTCACCCGCCACCCCGGGTTGGCTCGCCAAGCGGCCGCCACCTGGGGATGGTGCGGGACAAACCCGCTCCAGTCGTCGCCCTCGCCGAGCAGCTCGGGCAGCTGATCGAGCAGCCACGACGCGCCGCTGCCCCACGCGCGCGCCACGACCTCCGCGGCGCTCGGCTCGGCCCGCACCAGCAGGGTTCCGGGGCCGGCCGGCGTCTGCCGGGCCAACCACAGCCCGGCGACATCGCGCCGAAAGGTGGGGTCGGCACTCCCGTGGCGCAGCGGCGCGAGGACGGCGTTCACCGCCACGGGGTGCCCCGGCCGATAGCGGCGTTCGCTGCCGCCCGGGTCCGGCGTCACCGGCGCCGGAAGGTCAAAAGAATAAAGGTGTAGTCGAGGTCGACCCGTTCCCAGTGGCACGGTCGCTCGGGATGCCGCAGATCGTCATCCGTCAGCTCTCCGACCAAGTCCAAACCCACTTCGGCCGCGTCCGAGATCAGCGCACGGATCTGCGCGGGTCCAAAGATGTGGACCGGCACTCCATAAGCCACCTTGCCGCGGGTGTCCGGCGGCTCGTAGTCATAGTCGGTCGAGATGACCAAGATCCCGCCCGGCCGCAGGATCCGCGCCGATTCGCGCAAGAAGGCGGCCAGGGGGACTCCGTGCTCGATGACCGACATACAGGTGATGGCGTCGAGGTGCCCGTCGGGCATCCCGGTGGCCGTCACGTCGCCATATCGGAAGACCACCCCGTCGCGCAGCACCGGAGCACCGAACTCAAGGTTGGTGCCGATGAGCCCGCCCGGTGTGGCGCCCACGCCATAGAGCCGCAGCCACGGCAGGATCGGGGAATACCGTGCGCTGCCGGCATCCATGACCCGCTGCGGAAGTCCGCCCTCTCCTGAGGCGAGGGTCAGCACGGCGCCCACCGCCCCCAGCGCGTCCCAATTCTTGACGCGGTCACGGTGCAGCGGCAGCCGCAGCCGACGCGCCTGCGCCACGGCGGCCTTGGCCTCGTCCCGGGTCTGTAGCACCGCGCTCGGCAGCACCCCCGTGGGAGCGGGTCGGGTCGTGCCGCGCCGGGCCTCGAGACGGCGCTGGCTCGCGACACGGGCCCACAGGGCGTGTTCGGCGCCGCGCTTAGCGAGGGCAAGGGCACGACCACCGGGCGGCGCGGCGACCTGACCGGACTCAGCTGCTGTCATGACACCCAAACCTACGTTCCCGGCAGCAGGTGGTGCGCGCGGGCCCAAGCCCACCCCAAGCCCGCCCACGCTACATCGGCCACCACCGTGACGAACCGGGTGAGAATCACCACGGCGGTTGCGGCCGGAGCGGTGATGGCCGTGAGCAAGAGCAAGAGGAGCACACCCTCACGCACCCCAACCCCCGCCGGCAAAAGGACGCTGGCCATGCCGACTGCCGCGGCGAGCGCGAAGCCGCTCAGGCACAGCATGGCCAGGTCCGCGGCAGGTGTGCCCTCCGGGGCCAGATCTGCGGCAAAAGCCCAGGCAATGGCCCCGGTGGCCAACCAGGCCAGGAGCGTCCAGGCACCCGCCGCGAGCAGCGCCCGCCCGCTGAAGGCACGCTCGAGGGGCTCGCGGCGCAGCAGGCGCAATCCGCGAGCGATGGCTCGGTTGAGCAGGGGCGGCCACAGCGCCAGCAGGAGCATCACGGCGGCCACCCCAGCAATGATCACCGAGCCGTGCTCGCCCCGGCGCAGCAAGAGCGGCACGGCAGGCAATCCCACGAGGACACCCGTGATGAGAGCCAGGGCCATCGCCACCAAAGCGGCCACCGAGGTGCGCCGCCGCGGAATGTCCAGCCGAGAGGCCATCTCGGCCTGCGCCAGGACGCTCCACACCGACCCCGGGAGGTACTTGCCGAGCTGTCCCACCAGGAAGATCCCGCTCGCCGGCGCCAGGTGCAGCGGCGAGCCGAGATCCGCCAAGAGCGCTCGCCACCCGAGCACGGTCAAGAGCGGGGAGGCGAACCCGGCCAGGATGGCCAGGGCCCACGTGCGCGCGGACACCTGGGTCACATGCGTGGCCACGGCGCTCCAGTTCTGCGCCAGCGCGATACTGACGCCCAGGACCACGAGCACGGCCAATGTGGTGCGGGCGGTGACCAGCAGCCCGCGGCGTCGCGTCCGGGCGGGGGCCGGTGCTGAGTCCTCGCTCACCGCCGGCGCCAGGTGAGCCGGACCAGCCCGTATGCCGCATCCGGATCCGCGGCCGCGCCGGCCGCGCGCCGCATCCGCAGCGTCAAATCGCCGTCGAGGTCCCCGATCAGGCGCAGCCCGGCGTTGTCGGCGTGGGCCAGGACCCCCCGCAGGTCCGCCGGACCCACAGCACCCTTGGCTGTTGCCGGTCCGAGGGCCAGGGTGGTGATCAGCAGTCCCCCGGGGCGCAGCGCCCACGTCGCCTGCCCGAAGAGATCGCCGAGTTCGCCCGCGTCCGCGTCGCTCGGATGCAGTCGAGTGAGCACGTCGATGGAGCCGGGGTCGACGTCGAGGTCGTCGCCGGCCGGGAACTCGACCGGCGCGAAGCCAATGGCACGCGCCCACGAGGCGAAGGGCGAGCGCGGCCCCGACTGGTCGACGATCAAGGCGGTGCGCCGCCCGTCGTCGCGCACCCGCAGGACTGCTGCGAGCCCGCCGAGCGCGGCCCAGCCACTCTGCTTGTCACCCCGGCGCGGCAACCCCAGCTCGCGGGCCAGCTCCCGTGCGTCGTCGGCCTCCGAGCTGATCCCCAGAATGTCCGTCGGGCTCAACCAGTCCGGGAGATCACCCGCCGACACCTCCACGCGCGGCCGGAGAGTGGCTAGTGCGCCCTTGGCCTGATCGCGCCAGCCACTGGAGCGTCGCGGGCGGGGCGGCACGTCCAGGGCCGCGAGGGTCTCGATTGCGGCCACATAGTTCGCCCACGGCCCGCTGAGGTCCGGGGGGCCGACACCTGCGCGTAGCCTCTCCACCTCGAGCGGGTCGGCCAGCCGCCGCAGGACCGCCACCAGCGCGGCCCGATCTCCGGCCGGGACCAGTGCGCCATCCACGCCATCGCGCACATCCTTGGGGAAGCTGCCCACCTCCGTGGCCAGGACAGCGAGTCCGTGCTTGTGCGCGAGCAACGCATTCTGCGATGCAGTGGCGGTGCGATACGTCAACGCGAGGATGTCGTGCGCGGCGAGCAACTCGGCCAGGTCCGCGGCGGGCACATAGCCGGGCACGATGGTCACCCGGCCGGCCGCCCCGGGTTGCGCGGCGGCCCGCGCAATCGCCTCCCCGGCATCGCCCCAGGCCTCACCGGCGACGGTCAGCGTGGGCCCGGGCACCTCGGCCAGCGCGTCGATGAGATCCTCGATGCCCTTGTATGGCCGCACCAGCCCCAACGCCAGGAGGCGGGCCGGACCGGCATATGCAGCGCGTGCGGCCGGTTCGCCACCGGGCAGATGCGGTGGCAGGGCCGCGGTGCGGACCAGGTCGGCGCCCAGCGATCCGGCCAGACTGGCCTGCTGGGCCGTGTGGACCAGGACCATGTCGGCCCGCGCGAAGAGCGCGCGCACCAGCCTCTCGTCTGCGCGCCGTGGCTCGTGCGGCAGCACATTGTGCGCCAGGACGACAACCCGCGGGCGCCGTTCGCCGCGCGGCAGGGCCGCGAGCATGGCGAGGTAGGCGGGGATCACCGCAGGCACCACATGCACCAGGATGACCAGGTCGAGAGCCGCCATCCGGCGCCCGACCCGAACCCAGGAGTCGGGGCGGTTCCAGGCGAGCGGCCGGCTGGTCGCCGGGAAGGGAGTGACCTCGGGGCGCCCGTCGGCGACATACTGCTCCCCCGGATAGAGCGCGCTGGGATACATCCGCGACCACGAGATCAACTGGACCTCGTGACCGGCCTGCGCCAACTGGTGGGCGAGCTCGGTCGTGTGCGCGGCGACCCCGCCCTTGAGCGGGTGGGTGGGCCCGATGAGCGCCACCGACACGGCGGCGCTGGCGGGCGCCGTCATACCCCGTCTCGGGAGCGCACGACCAGATCGGCGAGCAGCGCGACCGAGCCCACGAGCAGGCCGCTGACCAGCAGCAGAAGGGTATCTGTCTCTTATACACATCTCCGAGCCCACGAGACGGACTCCTATCTCGTATGCCGTCT
>CALLZC010000007.1 GCA_937858995.1 uncultured Nostocoides sp. | reverse complement strand
CAAGCAGAAGACGGCATACGAGATAGGAGTCCGTCTCGTGGGCTCGGAGATGTGTATAAGAGACAGCACGTAGATCCGGCGCCAATCCAGCACCAGGGCCACCACCCACCACGCAAGGACCGAAAGAAGGACCCACGCCAGGCCCGCGTGGCCGGTCCAGGAAAGGTGCTGCGCCACCCGGTACGGGAGGGCTGGTTCTCCAACGCGGAGCATAAGCATCATCGCCACGTGCGATCCGAAGTAGACCAATAGGCTGTTGCGGCCGAGGGCAACCAGGGGGCGCGTGAACCGCAACCCGACCTCGCGCACCGGCCCGCTATCGACGAGCCAGTAGCAGATCCCCATCAGCACCAGGCCAGCCGCGCCGGTGACGAGCCCATAGGACGGCGTCCAAAGCCACTTCAAGCCCGGGACCAGCAGCCACAGCAGCCCTCCCGCCGCAAGGGTGATGGCAGCCCAGGCGACGATCTGTGTTCCGGCACGCCCACCGCGCGTCGGCTTGCTGATCAGGTGCCCGGCAGTGACCCCCGCCGCCGTGGTCGACAACGCCCCCATCAGGCCCAACAAGCCCTCCGGCTCGAAGCCGCGCTCGCCCAGTTTGTAGAGATGGTTGCTCCCCAAGACACCATCGATGCTCAGCGTCGGGTTGCAGGTGGGCTGGGGGATGCCCCCTGGGCACTGTCGAGAGATCAGGAACCAGGCGAGGGTCAGCACGGCGGACCACAGCAGGGTGAAGGCGGCCCACTGTCCCGCGGTTCGCAGGAACCGGTGCAAGAGCGCGACGGCAAGCACCAATCCGGCATACAGTTGCAGGACTCCCGTGAATCGCAGGTCCGCGAGGCCGCGCTCCGGGGCTACGACGTAGTTGTAGGCCAGGCCGGCCGCTACCAGGACGAGCACCCGACGCGCGTTGCGGCGCCACCGCACACCGGAGCGGAAGGCGAAAGCCATTCCACATCCCGACAGGGTGACGAATAGCGGGAAGATCCAGTCGTAATAGTGCAGCCCGGTCCACTGTGTATGCACGAAGGCGTTGGGCCGCGGAGATAGCACGGCTTCGGCGCTGACGCTGAGAAGCAACATGACCCCGCGGGCCACGTCCAACGCGTTGACCCGGCCTCGCGCGCAGGCCAACTGGCTTGACGGATCCGGCACCAGGGCGCCCTCAGCCCGAGGTATTGAAGCTGCTGGTGCTCACGGCACCGAGATTGCCCGCCGCATCCAACGGACGCACCTGGAGGTAGTAGCCGGCTCGGGCCTGAGCGCCGATGAGCGGGAACCACCACTGTGCCGCCTTGACATTGCCCCCCTTGATGCCTGCCGTGGTCCACTGCCTCGTCGTGGTCCAGGTCGAGATGCGCCCGTCCCACCACAGTTTGGTGGTCTTGTCCTGGATGGCCACTTCGACGACACCCACGCGCTGGTCGTCGGTCACGGTGCCGGTGATCGTCACCGGTGCCGACGTCGTTGCTCCGGAGTTCGGCGATCCGATCGTTGCCCGCGGAGCCTGGCTGTCGCTCTTGGCGATCCCCTTAGTGTCAAAGACCTGGATCCGATCGTTGCCCGCGTCGGCGATGTAGAGCTTGCCGGCGGCATCGTGCGTCAGGCCCGACGGGTTGTTGAACTGGCCGGCCCGGGCGCCAGCGGTCCCGAACTCACCGAGGAAGCTGCCATCGCGGTCATAGGCGACGACGACATTGCGCGTGGCGTCGGTGACATAGAGCGTCGATCCAACGATGTCGATATCCCACGGGTTGACGAACTGACCAGGTCCGCTCCCCTTGCTGCCGATCACCGCGGGCACACCCTGACCACCCGTTTTGGTGTAGTGATAGATGCGCCCGTCGGTTACGGAGGCCAAGAAGATGTCGCCATCCGTGGGATCGACAGCCACGCCCGCAGCCGCGACATTGAAGCGCCCGGTCTCTTGCCCGGTCGTGGCATTGAGGATCTTCACATTTCGCCCGCTGGCGTCCCCGACATACACATTGCCGTTGCCGAACTCGATGTCGATGGGCTCGTTGTATTGGTTGACTCCGCTCCCCGGCGCCAAGCCCAGCTCCAGGGAGAGCGTCTTGTTCATCTTCAAGACCCGCACCTTGTGCTCGGTCGTGTTGGAGATCCAGATGCGCTCGGCCCCCGGTTGAATGGCCAGGCCTCGCGGATAGTTGAACCCGAGCGGCTTGCTCGATCCGCGGCGGCCCCACATCCCGTTGGGCGCGCCGTCGGGGCGGAAGGCCTGGAGCCGGTGATTGTCCTGCTCGATCGCATAGATGGCCCGGTTCGACGGCTGGATCGCCACATCGCGCACCAGGGCCATCGATCCGGCCGGCGCATTCTGCGACGGATCCGGGTAGGCGCCGATAAAGCCACCGGAGGCGGTGAACTTCAGGACCCGCGTATTGCCGTAGTCGGCCACCCAGACGCTGCCCGATCCATCGATCCCGAGCTGGCGCCCACCATCGCCGAACTGCCCGGGCCCCGTGCCCAGCGAGCCGAAACTGCCCAGCGAGGTGCCCGTGTCGGCGTTGAAGCGCTCTACCTGACCGGCGCTGGCGTCCACGACGTACAGCTGGCGCGTGCCGGCGTTGATGGCCAGGCCGCGCAGGTCGCCCTTGAATGCGCCGGTGCCGAAGGACCGCAGAAAGGAGCCCCCCGCTGAATAGACATTGACGGTCTTGTTCAGCGTGTCGGCGACGAAAACCTCGCGAGACACCGGGTCGATCGCCAGGCCGGTGATCTGGCGAATCTGACCGGCTCCCGTTCCGTAGGAACCCCAATGAGCCATCTCGGTGACCGCGCCGGTGCTGTCGTTGAGCGCGTACTTGCGGATCTGCGGGGGGTTGCCGGCGTCGTGCCAGACGTGCGAATCACTGACATACAGATAGCCGTCGGCATCCATCGCCATCCAGGCCTGGTAGGTCGAGGTCAGTTTGAACTCGCGGATGAAGCTGCCGGTCTTGGAGAACTTCGCGACATATCCCCGCTCGCCGCGCGAGTGATCCGAGACGTAGACCGCGCCATCTCGGGGGTCCACCGCCAAGCCCTCGGGAACACCGCGACGCTCGGCCGCACTGCGATAGAACGACCCGAGCTGGGTGCCGCCCGTGGTGAAGCGGCGGATCTGGAAGTTGCGGTAGTCCCCGACCACGATCTCATTGCTCACCGGGTTGTAGGCCAGCCCCCAGGCATACAGGCCTGCCGAGCCGCGGGCGCCAATGGCACGCACGAAGGTCGGCGTCGTCCACGCTGCGGCACGCGCGCCAACCGGCGCTCCAGCGCCGGCGGCCGAGGTCGGGATCAGCGCCAGAGCGCACAGGATCGCGGCGATGACCGCGAAGGGGATCGCGCGGCGTGAACGAGCACCTTTTGGGCGCGCGGAGATCACTGGAGTCACAGGGAGCACACGTCATTGTGACACGCGCGGCCGGGCGCCCCCCTGGGTCCGGGGCGGCCCGGGTCAGGGAGAATCAGCGTCCATGACAGTCACCCTGGTCAGCAGTTGGGCCTTCTCTCCGTGGCGGCTCGAGGCCGCGACGACCGCCGCTGCCTACCTGATGAGCATCGGGGTGGACGAACTCGATGTCGTGCGCGCTGACCTCGACATGCGCTACGTGCGTGAGAACCCACGGCCCGCAGTCGACGCTCTCTTGGCCCGGGTACGCAGCCTGCCCGGCTACCCGCAGCCGCCGGCCACGTGGGCCGACCTGGGGTCGTATGCCGCGAGCGCGGCCCAGACTGCCGACGCCTGGCTGGCGTCGGGATGTCACTGGGCGCAAGGGTATTCGGGCCCGGGATCGGGTGCCGACCACCTGACCATGGCCCTCCTGCGACACCGGGGCGTCCTACCCCTGTGGACCGCGCACCTGACGGGGACGCTGAGTCACGCCGACGACGGCCGACTGCTCGGTGAGCGGGTGGGG
>CALLZC010000006.1 GCA_937858995.1 uncultured Nostocoides sp. | reverse complement strand
CGGCATACGAGATAGGAGTCCGTCTCGTGGGCTCGGAGATGTGTATAAGAGACAGGTTGAGCGCCTGGGTTGCCCTGGTCCTGGTGGGGATATCGCTAGCCTGCGCGACCACGGTCACGCTGCTCCATGATCGGTACGGGTGGAGCGGCGACGGGAAGATGCTGGGTATGACGAGCGCCCTCGCACTCGTTGCTCTCGTCCTGCTCATCGCTGGCCTGACCGGTCGGCGCGGCGGCCTGACCACCGGCCTGGGGCTGGTGCTTGCTGTCAGTCTCGGCGCCAGCGCGATCGCGCGGGATGCAACCCTGTCGGCGGGTGTGGGTGATCGGTATTGGACGTGGGAGGATCCCAGCGATTCCTACCGGCTCGGGTTCGGCTCAGCCGAGCTCGATCTCTCGCAGCTTTCCGAAGCCCCACCGTCCGCGGACCCGATCCGAACACCGGTGCGGCTGGGCCTGGGTGAACTGGTCATCCGATTGCCTGCGGACCGGGCAGTCACGATCGCGGTGGACGCCCGCGCCGGCTCCGTCTTTGTCGACGGGGTGGAACTGGCGAAGTCCGAGCCGGTGTCCTATCGAGCGACCTTCGGCACGGGTACCCCCGACCGGATCGTCGAGGTGCGGCTCATCGCCGGCGATGTGCGGATCGAGAGCGCACCCCGATGACCGACCCCGCACCGCAACCCGTTCCTGGCCATGAGGAGGACCTCGTCATGCCCACGCCCGAGGACACTGAGACCATCCGGCAGATCACGCAGCCCGAACAACCCGAGCGAATGGGGCAGCCCGACCTGCCCACCCAGCAGATGGCGCAGCCTGACCTGCCCACCCAGCAGATGGCGCAGCCTGACCTGCCCACCCAGCAGATGGCGCAGCCGCCACATCCCCACCACAGCGCCACGATGCCTGCGGCACCAGCCAGCTGGGGCCTGGCGCCGCAGGCTGGGCCCGTCCGCTCGCAGGCCGGGCCCGACGGCATACCCTCGTATGGGTCGGGCCTATCCACACCCCCTACCCCGGCCACGGGCTCCCCCACCTATCCGCCCAGCGGGGGCACGGCGCCAGCGGGCCCGAGCTACCGGCGCGGGCCGGCGATCGGTACCGTCGTGCTGGGCGCCCTCTTGTTGCTCGTGGCCGTGCTCGGCGCTGCCGTTCAATTGGGTGCGGATCCCTTGGCGTTGCCGGTCGACGGGGCCTATGTGTTGATCGCCCTCGGGCTGCTCATCGCGGCGCTCGGCGCGCTGGCTGCTCGCGCTCGGCGGCGGCCTGACGCCAGTTAGCCCAGCGCGGACCGAGCAGCAGCGCCGCCCGCTGCGGTGCATCGAGGGTTTCGACATCCACCCACGCCGCCTCGCACGTCGTTCCGCCGATGTCGTGAATGATCAGTGGCCCCGGCTCGGGGAGCGTCGCGGCATACACCAGCCGGACCACCTGGTAGTCCTCCCACGTGCCATCCGGCGCCTGGCCCACCCAATGGGAGGTCACCACGTCCAGGAACTGGATCTCGCCCAGATGTTGTCCCGTCTCCTCCCACACTTCGCGCCGCAGGCCAACGGACGGATCCTCACCCGGGTCGATGCCGCCGCCGGGCAGCGTCCAGCGCAGGCCCGCCCCACGCACCTGGCTCGATAACCGGGTCAGCAGCGTGGCACCGTCGCGGGCGACGACGGCATAGGCAGCGAGGCGTTGCACGCGCACGGGTACCACCCCATCGGGGAGTTGCTCGCCGAGGACCGAGGGGAACCAGGTCTCGTGCGGCCGCGCGGCGTCCAGAGAGGCGACGACGGCGAGTCGGATAGTGACACCACGCGTTCCGACCGGGGTGAAGGCGGACATCACCCCGGTCATGCTCCACCCTCGCGCCGACAATTCGCCGCTCGGGTCGCCACCGTGCGGCAGGGTGAAGCTGGCGACGACGGCCCCACTGATCGTGACGCCTTCGATGACGATTCCGCGGCTCACCGCGCGCGCTCCCGCCGCCGCTCGGCGGCAAGCTCGTACTGCGCGAGGGCTTGGCCGACAACGTGCGGCCATTGCTGATCCGGGGGCGTGGCGAGGTTGTGCGCGCGGATCCGCTGCCGCAGGGCATCGTCGGCCACCAACCGACGGGCGGCAGCCACCAGATCGGCATCGTCGGCCGCCAACAGCCCGTTGACGTCGTCTTCGATGAAGTCAGCGACGCCCGAGCTGGCAATGGCCACCACCGGCAGCCCGGCCGCACGCGCTTCCAACGCCGCGATCCCAAATGCCTCCAGGTGTGTCGGCGCGAGATAGAGATCGGCCGCAGCATAGGCGCTCGCCAGCTCCGGGCGACTCACCCGCCCAGCCAGGTCAAGCCACCCGGAGTCCCGGGCCGATTGCAGTTGTGCGGCCGCGAGCAGGGGACCATCACCGAAGACGGTCGCCGACACCCGCTCGGGACTGGAATCGCGCACCTGTCGGAGCATCCCGAGCAGGGGGCGGACCCGCTTGCGCGGTGCGAACCGCATCGCGGTGACGATCCGAACCCGGCCAGGGCCACTGGAGCCACCCGGGCCGCTGGGGCCACCCGGGCTCTGTCCGCTAGGGTCCACGCCACGTGGACGCCACGCCGTCAGGTCGATGCCATTGGGCAGCACCGCCACGGGGACCTCGCGTTCGGTGGCCTGCCGCACCAGGCTCGCGGCCATCGTCGAAACTGCCGAAAGCGCAGCACCCTGATCGACCCAGCGGCCCGGCGTGCCGAGCCTGCGGACGAGCGCGAGCGCCGGGGTGCTGAGAACGCTGTGCCAGGTGATGGCGGTGGGCAGCCTCAGCTCGAGCGCCAGGTCGGCGAGGGCAGTGGCGAAGGGTGAGACCACGCCCATGTGCACGTGCGCCACGTCGAAGGCGCGCAGTTCCTCGCGCACCAGTGCGGGCGCCAGGGGGTTGACGGGCAGGCCGAACGGCAGCGGCAGGGTGACCCGATGAACGCTCACCCCATGATCCTGCGTGAGCTCGACATTGCGCAGCCCGTAACCCCGGTGCGCCCCCGGCGTCGCCGTGAAGACGTGCACCTCATGGCCCGCCGCGACGAGTTGGCGCCCCAGGTCGCGCACCTGGGTCTCGATCCCGCCCAGCCGGGGCGGGTAGCAGTCCGAGAGCAACGCGATCCTCACGCACCCCAGTATCTTGTCTCGAGCTGGCCGAAAGGGCGCGAGAGCATCCGCCGCGGGGATGGGGTCCGGCATACGGGAGGATGGGGTGATGATTGCCGGCCGCTCGCGCACCCTGGTGGCCTTCCATGCCCACCCGGACGACGAGGCGCTCCTGACCGCTGGCACGATGGCCAAGGCGGCCGCGGCCGGCCATCGAGTGGTCCTGGTGCTGGCGACATCAGGCGACCTCGGACTCACCGACTCGGCCAGCGCCGCGGGTGACCTCGGAGCGCGCCGGCTCGCCGAGGCCCGGGCCAGCGCCCGTGCCCTCGGGGTCGCCCGGGTCGAGTGGCTGGGCTATGCGGACTCCGGCATGGGTGCGGACCTGCAGCCCGACCCAGCCGGTCAGACCCGCTTCGTACGTGCCCCCCTGACGGAGGCAGCAGAGCGACTCGCGCACATTCTGCGGGCCGAGTCCGCCGATGTCCTGCTGTCGTATGACGCCCGCGGCGGCTACGGCCACCGTGATCACGTGCGCGTCCACGAGGTGGCGGCCTTGGCAGCCGAGCGGGCTGGGACCCCTCGGCTTCTGGAGGCCACCATTCCCCGGGACGTCCTCGCGCGCGCGGTGCGCGCGTCCGCACGGCTCTATCACTACCCGTCCGACTTCGATATCGACGCCTTCTGCTCGGCCTTCAGCGCGCGCCGTGAGATAACCCACCGCATCGACGTCATTCGGTATGCCGGCGCGAAGCGCGCCTCGATGCGCGCACACGTGTCCCAGACACGCGCCGACGGCGCCGATCGCACGCTGGCGGCCTTCCTGCGGATCCCGCGCCCGGCATACGACCTGATCTTTGGACGGGAGTGGTTCCGCGACCCCGCCCTGCCACCGGGGGCGCCCGTGCAGCGGGACATCTTCGCGGGGTTGCCGTGACGGCACTCAGGGCGGTTCGCGCACTCAGCGGACGGTCGGTGGCGCAAGCCGGCGCCGGCTTCGCGCTGTGTGCCGTGCTCCTCATTTGGGGATTGCCGCGCTTCGGTCGAACGACCTGGGCGGAGGTCTGGCAGGTCGTGGGAACGGTGACCGTGACCAACGGACTGCTCTATCTGGCGCTGGTCCTGCTGGGCCTGTGGAGCTACACCCTCACCCTGGCCGCGTCAATGCCGGGGTTGAGCCATGCGCGGGCCTTCATCGTCAATATCTGCGGGTCCTCGGTGAGCAATCTGCTGCCGGGTGGCGGTGCGGTCGGGTTGGCCGCCACGCTGGCAATTTGTCGCTCGTGGGGCTTTCGCAAGCGGGCCGTGTCGACCTCCGCGATCGTCACGGGAGTGTGGAACACCTTGGCGCGCATCGCCTTGCCGCTCATCGCCGTGGCTACCTTGACAGCGGGCCGATCCGGTATGCCCTCGCTCATGCGTAATGCGGCAATCGCCGCCGTGCTGAGCGGGTTGGCACTCGTGGTCCTGGTCGGCGCCGCCGTCTGGTCGCAGGAACTCTCGAGTCGGATTGGCCACGGCCTGGACTGGGCCTTGCGTCCCCTGTTGCGACGGACTCGCCGCACGATGAGCATCGATGCGCTCGTCGCGGACTTGCGCGAGCGCATCATCGACGTGGTCCGCGCCGGGTGGCTGCCGCTAACCCTGGGGCTGGTGGGCTACTTCGGCTTCTATTACCTGGCCTTCCTGGCGGTGATGCGTACCTCGGGTGTCGACCTCTTCCATGGGGAGCTCTTCGCGGCGTTCGCCATCGGGCGGTTGCTGACCGCCGTCGGGGTCACCCCGGGCGGTCTCGGCGTCAGCGAGGCTGGGACCGCGGCCGCCCTCGTGGCCTGGGGCGCCGCGCCTGCCGAAGCCACCGCCGGCGTCGTGCTGTTTTCGATCTTCACCCACCTGCTGGAAGTTCCCCTGGGCGCGCTCGGCTGGCTGGCCTGGAGCGTCCTACCCAAGACTCCGCTGGAAGTCGACGACGACACGGACGCCGACCCCCCCGATGCAACTTCTGCTAGCAGAGGTTAGTCAAATCTGCACACCGTGCAAAGTGCGCTGATTTGACTAAGTTCTGCTAGCAGAGGTTAGGCGTGGTTCTTAGACAACGCGCGGAGGGAGTCATCATGAGAAGAGGCAGCGCGGGAGTAGTCGTCCTGCTACTCATGGCGGCAGGGTGTGGGCAGGTCACTGAGTCTGCTGCGACGGACGCCGACCAAGCTATGACTTTGGGTGGCTGCCAGGGTGATTCGCGGCCGGGTGAAGGTCCTGGAGTGGAGGTCCTCATGGCGTCGTCCAAGCACTATGAGATCGATCTGCGACGATCTTCGGTGCCACAGGAGGCTGTCCGGCACGGCACAGTTGACTGGACCCCGACGATCATTCCCTTTGAGGACACGGGCGTCACCGGGGCATCGACGTCGCAGACGATCCGTATTCACGACACCATGTTTCAGGGGTTGGTGTGGGCACGGGATAACCAGGCGCGCACGCTGATCGGTATGACTCCGACCGACGACGGATCCCTCGTGACCTACGCTTTGGTCGTTCCAGGAGGCGACGGCGTCCCGTTCTTCGTCGGCAGTTGCCAGTACGACATGCTCACGGCCCCTGGTCGTGAATTACTCGGTCCCTCCTACGCAACGGAAGTTGTCCGCAGGGCCACCACAGTCGAGGCGAAGTCCGCCCCGACCGAGGAGGAGCCAGTTGTGCTCAATCCGGAAACGGCACCTGAGGAGACGCTCGATCGGTTGACCCTCATAAGGATTCGCTTGGTACCGCCGACGTCTTGGCTGGGACAGCCATACATGCTAGGAACCCGAATCCCGCAGGGGTGGAATGACGCTGTGTCTCTTGAGGGGCTGGTGGATGCCGGAATTGGTGCTTACGTCGGGACGGCGCCGCTTGACGTGTGGATCCTCGACCGTTTCGGCACTGTGAAGAAGCCTGTGGCCCGAGTCGCGAGCTTGCCCGCGGCCGAAGTCCTAGCGGCGTTCGAGAAGGATGGTGAGGCGACGATTTCCTGGTTCGCGGATGACATTTCGGATGTGATCGACGGAAACCCAGTTGTGCGCGTGGCCGTGAGTTGACACTACCGTCGGCCACGTGGGAGCAGCCCCTGTCACCGGAGAATGCTTGGCCGCCGTCACCTCATACGACCACTACATCCTTGGAATGGATCATCTCAGCAGAGGCTAGTCAAATCTGCACACCGTGCACAGTGCGCTGATTTGACTAACCTCTGCTAGGGATTCGCTGATCTATTGGTCTGCGCGGCGCGGGTCGTGGTGGGTGGGTGTGCGCCAGGATTGGGGGTGTGG
>CALLZC010000005.1 GCA_937858995.1 uncultured Nostocoides sp. | reverse complement strand
TTCAAGCAGAAGACGGCATACGAGATAGGAGTCCGTCTCGTGGGCTCGGAGATGTGTATAAGAGACAGGCCCTGTATACGCGGGCCGCCAAGAAGAGCGATCCGGAGGCCGCGGTCACCAATGGCCGAGTGCTCTCCGCCAATGGTTTGCGTCTGGTCGGCAACCTGGCGAGCGCCAAGCACCAGCCCCTATGGCGGGGGTTGGTCGCGCTGTCCATCCGACACGTCGGCCCGACCGCGGCGCGGGAACTGGCCCGCCACTTCGGGTCGATGACGGCTATCCGGTCCGCGAGCATCGAGGAACTCTCGGCGGTCGAGGGTGTCGGCGGGGTGATCGCCGAGTCGGTGCGGGAGTGGTTCGACCGACCCGGCAACGAGTGGCATGTGCGGATCGTCGAGCGGTGGGCCAGTGATGGTGTGCGCATGGCCGACGAGCGCGACGAGTCGATCGAGGCCACTCTCGCGGGGCGCACGGTGGTCGTCACCGGCTCCCTAGAAGGCTTCAGCCGAGACACCGCCAAGGAAGCCATCCTGGCCCGCGGCGGCAAGGCGGCCGGTTCGGTGTCGAAGAACACGGACTTCGTCGTCGTCGGCCCGGGAGCCGGTTCGAAGGAGGCCAGGGCGCGGGAACTCGGCCTGACCATCATCGATGAGGCGGGCTTCGTGCGGCTGCTGGAGACCGGTTCGCCGATCTGAGCCTTCTCTACCTGAGCCTCACCAGCGGCCGTCCGATGCCGTGCCTGCGCGCCGCCCTATGAATGCGCGTCTAGTCGCCCCAGAGCGCCCGCATAGACTGGCGGGTATGGCCGAATTGACCCGCGCGGATGTCGCGCACCTGGCCGCTCTGGCCCGCATCGAGCTCTCGGACCACGAGCTGGAGACCATGGTGGGCGAGCTCGGCATCATCCTCGAATCGGTGGCGACCGTGCAGAATGCGCCGATTGCCGACGTCGAGCCGATGTCGCATCCGATGCCGCTGGTGAATGTCACCCGCCCCGATGTGCGCCGGCCGTCGCTGACCGCGCAGCAGGCCCTCGCCGGCGCGCCCGAGCAGGACCAGCAGCGCTTTTCCGTGCCCCGGATCCTCGAGCAGGACTGAGAACCGCACCGTGACAAACGAACTCATCACCTCCAGCGCGTCCGAACTCGCCGCCCGCCTGGCCGCGGGGGAGATCTCCTCGGTCGAGGTCACGCAGGCGCATTTGGAGCGCACCGCGCAGGTGGATCCTGCCATCCATGCCTACTTGCATGTCGACGCCGAGGGCGCCCTGGCAGCCGCGCGGGCCGTTGACGCACGCCGGGCCGCCGGTGACCAGCTGTCCGTGCTGGCCGGTGTTCCCATCGCCGTCAAGGACGTCATGACCGCGACGGGCATGCCCACCACCTGCGGCTCCAAGATTCTCCAGGGCTGGGTGCCGCCCTACGAGAGCACGGTCGTCACCCGGATCAAGGCCGCCGGCATGCCCATCCTCGGCAAGACCAATATGGACGAGTTCGCGATGGGTTCTTCGACCGAGCACTCGGCCTATGGGCCGACCCGCAACCCGTGGGACCTGGAACGGATCCCCGGCGGGTCCGGTGGCGGTTCGTCCTCGGTCCTGGCCAGCTTCCAGGCACCGCTGGCCACCGGCACCGACACGGGAGGCTCGATTCGCCAGCCCGCCGCGGTGACGGGCACCGTGGGGACCAAACCGACATACGGCGGGGTGTCCCGCTACGGCCTGGTGGCGCTGGCGAGCTCGCTCGATCAGGCCGGCCCCTGCGGGCGCACCGTGCTCGACACGGCGTTGTTGCACGAGGTCATGGCTGGCCACGATCCGATGGACTCCACCTCCATCAACGCTCCCGTTCCGGCGGTCGTCGAGGCGGCTCGCCGCGCGGACGTCTCGGGGATGCGGATCGGGATCGTGCGCGAATTGACCGGCTCGGGCTTCCAGGCCGGAGTCCAGCAGCGCTTCGACGAAGCGGTTCAGCACCTGCGCGATGCCGGCGCCGAGGTCGTCGAGGTGTCGTGCCCGTCCTTCACCTATGCCCTGGCCGCCTACTACCTCATCCTGCCGAGCGAGGCCAGCTCGAACCTGGCCAAGTTCGACGCCATGCGATTCGGCTTGCGCGTGCTGCCCGAGGGCATTGGGGATCCGAGCGCCGAGCAGGTCATGGCGGCGACGCGCGACGCGGGATTCGGCGACGAGGTCAAGCGGCGGATCATTCTGGGCACCTATGCCCTCTCCAGCGGCTACTACGACGCGTACTACGGCTCCGCGCAGAAGGTGCGTCGGCTCATCGCCGATGATTTCGCCGCGGCCTTCGAGCGCGCTGACGTCCTGGTCAGCCCGACCGCCCCCACGACGGCGTTCCGATTCGGTGACAAGTTGGATGACCCAATGGCGATGTACCTCAACGATATTGCGACGATCCCGGCCAACCTGGCCGGGGTGCCCGGAATGTCGCTGCCCAGCGGATTGGCTCCCGAAGACGGTCTGCCCGTCGGCTTCCAAATCCTCGCGCCGGCCATGCAGGACCAGCGCCTGTATGCCGTGGGTGCGGCCCTCGAGGCCCGCTTGCTGCACGCGTGGGGCGCCCCGCTGCTGGCGTGCGCGCCCACCCTCAACGCTGTTGGACAGGAGGCCTGAACGATGAGTCGGCCGACGACCGAGGCGACGCTGCCCTTCGAGGTGGCGCTCGCGTCATACGACCCGGTGTTGGGTTTGGAAGTCCACGTCGAGCTGGGGACACAGACCAAGATGTTCTGCGGGTGCGCGGCCGTCTTCGGCGGCGAGCCCAACGCTCAGGTCTGCCCGGTGTGCCTGGGTCTGCCCGGTGCGCTGCCGGTGGTCAATGAGAAGGCGGTCGAGTCGGCGATTCGGATCGGACTCGCGCTGGACTGTCAGATCGCGTCCTGGTGCCGGTTCGCGCGCAAGAACTACTTCTATCCGGACATGCCGAAGAACTTCCAGACCTCGCAGTATGACGAGCCCATCGCCTTCGGCGGCCACCTCGACGTCGAACTCGAAGACGGCAGTACCTATCGCGTGGAGATCGAGCGCGCGCACATGGAGGAGGACACCGGCAAGTCCAGCCATGTCGGCGGCGCGACCGGCCGCATCCACGGGGCGACCCACTCGCTGGTGGACTACAACCGGGCCGGCATCCCGCTGATCGAGATCGTCACCAAGCCGATGACCGGCGCGGGGGAGCGGGCTCCGGAGATCGCGCGCGCCTATGTGGCCACGCTGCGCGACTTGCTCAAGGCGCTGGGTGTCTCCGACGTCAAGATGGAGCAGGGCTCGATGCGCTGCGATGTCAACCTCTCGCTCATGCCCAAGGGCTCAACGACCTTTGGCACCCGCACCGAGACCAAGAATGTCAACTCGCTGCGGTCGGTCGAGCGGGCGGTTAGGTATGAGGTCGGCCGCCAGGCCGCGATCCTCGCCGCCGGGGGGACGATCACTCAGGAGACACGGCACTGGCACGAGGACACCGGTGTCACCACGTCCGGGCGCGAAAAGTCCGACGCCGACGACTACCGCTATTTCCCCGAGCCCGACTTGGTGCCGGTCGCTCCGAGCGCTGAGTATGTCGAGGCCTTGCGCGCCACGCTGCCCGAGCCTCCCGCGGCCCGCCGCAGGCGGCTGCAAGCGCAGTGGGGCTATAGCGACCTGGAGATGCGTGATGTGGTGAACGCCGCCCTGGTCGACCTGATCGAGCAGACCGTGGGTGCGGGCGCGAGCGCGGCTGGGGCACGCAAGTGGTGGTCCGGAGAGATTGCCCGACGGGCCAACGACGCCGGCAGCGATGTCCCGACACTGGCGGCGAGCATCGGCGTGGGGCCTGCTGAGGTCGTGGAATTGGAATCGCTGGTCACCGGTGGGCGACTCAACGACTCGATGGCTCGAGCGGTCTGGGAGGGCGTGCTCGCGGGCGAAGGTACGCCGACCGTGGTCGCGGATGCCCGGGGACTGCAACTGGTCCAGGACTCCGGCGCCCTGGAGGCCGCGGTCGATCGCGTGATCGAGGCCAATCCGGAGGTGGCGCAAAAGATCCGGGACGGCAAGGCGCAGGCCGCCGGTGCCCTGATCGGTCAGGTCATGAAGGAACTCAAGGGCCAGGCCGATGCCGCGGCCGCCCGGGAACTGATCTTGGCGAAACTGGCGTAGTCCTGGTGCGGCTGCTACGCCGGGCCCGCAGTCATGCGGGCGGCCCTGGCAACTGTGGCCTCATACTCGCCCCGGGTGAAGACGAACGGGCCGAAGTCGGTGTAGTCCCAGGACCCCCTGAAGGGCTGGGAGAAGTCGGTCCAGCGCACTCGCCGGGGGGAGACCTCGATCCGCGCGACCAGTGGCCAGCAGCCGACCTCCCCGCACGAGCACCCCAACAACCACGCGGACCCGATGGCGGGGAGCTGGTCGGGGCTGGTGCCGAGGAGGTAGGTGCCCCGATCGGCCATGACGCTCAGTCGCTCGGGAACCAGGCCGCCATAGGCGCCAGCCGGCTCATAGCCGCGCGCAACCTCATACGCCGCAACGAGATCGGCCAGGGACACGCCATCCACGACTAGTGTCAGGACGGCCGGCCCCTGGCCGATTCGGGTCGTCTGGATATCCAGACGGTTCACGACATGGGTCAGCGACGTCCGCCGCCGAGTAGCCCGCCCAGGATGTCGGTGAGGATCGAGCCGCCGCCCGCGCTCTGCGTCTGGGTGCGCTGACTCTGACCCGAGGCTGCGCCCCCGAGAACATCCTTGAGGATCGAGTCGAGGTCGGGCTGGCCCGCGGACTCGCTGCTCCGCTCGGCGGGGCGCGGTGCCTCCCGGCGTTGCGGCAGGGCGTCGGCGTCGACCGGGGAGTCCTGCGGCTCGCGGCCGCCGCCAAGGACCTGTCCCAAGATGTCGTCGAGCCCACCGCCGGAGCGCCCGGCGCTGGTCCCGCCCCCGGTGCGCTGGGTCATCTGCTTCATGACATAGGACAGCACGATGGGAGCCAGGATCGGCAGCAGGCGGCGGATGAGCGAACCGCCGAGCCCACCGGCAGCGCTATAGCCGCCCAACTGGCTATAGACGGCTTCGGTGTTGTCTCCGAAAATGTGCTGAGTGATCGCCGCGCCGTCCTGCGTGTCGATCGCATCGAGATCGACCCCGCCGTCGAGCAGCGAGGCGTCATGCTGCCCGAGTGCGTCGAGGATCGAACTGGCGCCCATCGGGTCTTGAGCGTTGGCGTCCAGCCCGCCGAACAGGGCCGGGAGTGCGGCCGCGGCGGCCTGCGCGACATCGGCAGGATCGCCCCCGACCATCGCGGCCAGCTGGTCGATGTCCAGGCTGCCCAGGATGTCGTCAACGGCATTCGTCATTGAGGCCTACCTCATTCTCGTTCATGCGTCGTGGGATGACGCCGGGCCGCCGCGCTCCAGTGCGGGGTGATCACCGTCGGGGACAAAGTAGCAAGGACCGAAGGGTTATTCCCCCCAGATCGTGAACCCAATCTGGAAGGGGGCATGCTAGGGCGTATGACGTCGGCAGCCCTGGACCGGACCCTGATCCTCGTGCGGCACGCCAAGGCGGCCGCAACCAATTCGGAGGGGGATCACGAACGCGAGCTGACACCCGCGGGGCGTGCCGACGCCGAGGCCGCGGGGGCATGGCTGCACGGTCACGACATCGGCATCGACGAGGTCTTGTGCTCATCGGCGGAACGGGCGCGCCAGACCGCCGAGGGGATCTGGGCGGGCGGCTGCTGCGAGGCCGACGTGCGCTATGACCAGCGCATCTACAACGCGGGAGCCGAGGCTCTCCTGCAGGTGGTGCGGGAGGCGGAGGACGACGCGAGCGTGGTGATGGTGGTGGGGCACGCACCCGGCATACCAGCCCTGACCAGTCTGCTCGCCGACGGTGAGGGCAGCTCGCAGGCGCACGACGCCTTGGCGGTCGGGTTCCCGACGACCGGCATCGCGGTTTTGAGTTTTGCGGGTCATTGGCAGGACCTGGCCCTCGGCGCGGCCCGTCTTGAGCGCTTCCACGTGGCCCGCCCCTGAACGCCGCTCGAGGCTGCGGGCCTGCGGTGCGACAATCGGGATATGCCTGACCTGCGCTCTCGGACCTCGACTCATGGCCGGACCATGGCCGGTGCCCGCGCCCTGTGGCGTGCGACCGGAATGACCGATGACGACTTCGGCAAGCCGATCGTGGCGATTGCCAACAGCTTTACGCAGTTCGTTCCCGGCCACGTGCACCTGAAGGACATGGGGCAACTCGTCGCCGGGGCCGTCGTGGCGGCCGGCGGAGTGGCCAAGGAGTTCAACACCATCGCCGTGGACGACGGCATCGCCATGGGGCACAGCGGGATGCTCTATTCCCTGCCCTCCCGCGAGCTGATCGCCGACGCTGTGGAATATATGGTCAACGCCCACTGCGCCGACGCGCTGGTGTGCATCTCCAATTGCGACAAGATCACGCCGGGCATGCTGATGGCCGCCTTGCGGCTCAACATCCCCGCCGTCTTCGTCTCGGGCGGTCCGATGGAGGCCGGCAAGACCGTCGCCGTCGAGGGCATCGTGCACGAAAAGATCGACTTGATCGACGCGATGATCGCCGCCTCCAATGACGCGGTCACCGACGAGCAACTCGGCGCCATCGAGCGCGCGGCGTGCCCCACCTGCGGGTCCTGCTCCGGGATGTTCACCGCCAACTCGATGAACTGCCTGACCGAGGCCGTGGGGTTGTCCCTGCCGGGCAATGGTTCGACCCTGGCCACGCACGCGGCACGCAAGGAGCTGTTCCTGCGCGCGGGCGCGGTCGTGGTCGACTTGTGCCGGCGCTACTACGACGGCGACGACGCGTCGGTCCTGCCGCGCCATGTCGCCTCCCGCGCCGCGTTCACCAATGCCTTCGCCCTCGATGTGGCCATGGGCGGCTCCACCAACACGGTGCTGCACCTGCTCGCCGCCGCCCGCGAGGCCGACCTGGACTTCCGGATGGCGGACATCGATGCCATCTCTCGGCGGGTGCCGTGTCTGGCCAAGGTGGCCCCCAATAGCCCGAAGTACCACATGGAGGATGTGCACCGGGCGGGCGGCATCCCGGCCATCCTCGGCGAGCTGGATCGCGCTGGGCTCCTCGAACGCGAAGTGCATGCGGTGCACAGCCCATCCCTGTCGCAATGGCTGGGGGAGTGGGATATTCGCGGCGGTTCCGCCTCCGACGCAGCCCTCGAGCTCTTCCACGCCGCCCCGGGCGGGGTGCGCACCACCGAGCCCTTTTCCACCACGAACCGCTGGGTCAGCCTGGACACCAGCGCTTCGCAGGGGTGCATCAGGGACCTTGAGCACGCCTACACCGTCGACGGCGGGCTCGCCGTGCTCACCGGCAATATCGCCCCGGACGGGTGCGTCGTCAAGACCGCCGGAGTACCCGAGGCCGTATGGCAGTTCAGTGGCCGAGCCCGGGTCTTTGAGTCCCAGGACGAGGCCGTCGCCGGGATCCTCGACAAGTCGGTCGTGGCCGGCGACGTGGTGGTCATCCGCTATGAGGGGCCCAAGGGTGGCCCGGGGATGCAGGAGATGCTGTATCCGACCTCCTTCCTCAAGGGTCGTGGTCTCGGGCAGCAGTGCGCGCTCATCACCGACGGCCGCTTCTCCGGCGGCACGTCGGGGCTGTCCATCGGGCACATTTCCCCGGAGGCGGCCAGTGGCGGTGCCATCGCGTTGATCGAGGATGGCGACATCATCGAGATCGACATTCCCGGTCGGTCGCTGAACCTGGCCGTCGCCGACGAGATTTTGGCCGAACGCCGGGCCAAGCAGGAGGCCCGGGAGCGGCCTTTCACCCCGCTCGATCGGGACCGCCCGGTCTCGGCCGCGCTGCGGGCCTACGCGATGCTGGCGAGTTCGGCGGCGGACGGCGCGGTGCGCGTCGTGCCCTGATGCCGGTACTTCGGCGTGGCTGTGTCTGAGATGACCAGTCCGCACCGTGAGACGACTGCGGATTGCGTTGACGTGCGTGGTGGCGGCGGGTCACAGTTGGGGCGTGGCATTCCTCCTCGTAATTGATCGGCGCGCATAGCCCCCAAACGGCTAGCGCGCTCACCCCGACGTCCCCCTGCGGACTGCGGGGTTTTTTGTTGGAATGTCGCGACCGAGAACCGAATTGAGCGAGAGATCGAGATGACGACGAGTGACCTTGCGCCCGCGCAATCCGCGGCGCCGAGTCCGGCGACGATGGCCCACAAGGCCCAGCCACAGTCCGCGACCCCTGGCGAGGTGACGGGCGCGCAGTCGCTCATCCTCAGCCTCGAAGCCGTCGGTGCCGACACCGTGTTCGGCCTGCCGGGGGGAGCCATCTTGCCGGCATACGACCCTTTGCTGGACTCCACCAAGGTCCGGCACATCCTGGTCCGCCACGAGCAGGGCGCAGGACATGCAGCAGAGGGGTATGCCGCCGCCACCGGCAAGGTCGGGGTCTGCATGGCCACCTCGGGGCCGGGCGCGACCAATCTGGTCACCCCGATCGCCGACGCCTATATGGATTCGGTCCCCATGGTTGCCATCACCGGCCAGGTCGCCTCACGCTCGATTGGCACGGACGCCTTCCAGGAGGCAGACATCCGCGGCATCACGATGCCGATCACCAAGCACAACTATCTCGTCACCAACGCCGACGAGATTCCGCGCGTGATCGCGGAGGCCTTCCACATTGCCGCGACCGGGCGGCCGGGCCCGGTCCTGGTGGACATCTCCAAGGACGCGCTGCAGGCCAAGACGACCTTCGACTGGCCGCCGAAGATCGCCCTGCCCGGCTACCACCCGGTCACTCGGCCACACGCCAAGCAGATTCGTGAGGCGGCCCGGCTGATCAAGGCCGCGAGCCGGCCGGTGCTCTATGTCGGTGGCGGCATCATCCGGGCCCACGCGGCCCCGGAACTCGCCGCCTTCGTCGAGGCCACCGGCATCCCGGTCGTCACCACCTTGATGGCGCGGGGCGCCTTCCCGGACTCGCACGCACTGCACTTGGGTATGCCGGGTATGCACGGGTCGGTGGCGGCCGTCACCGCCTTGCAGAAGTCCGATCTCCTCATCACCCTCGGTGCCCGGTTCGATGACCGGGTCACCGGCGAGCTGAAGTCCTTTGCCCCCGGCGCCAAGGTGATTCACGCGGACATCGACCCGGCCGAGATCTCCAAGAACCGGACGGCGGATGTCCCAATCGTCGGCGATGCGAAGGCGATCATCGCCGACTTGCTGCTCGCGGTCGGGCACGGCGAGTTCGCGATCGGCCCCGCGGCATACGAGGCCTGGCGCGAGACGACCCTCGGTTGGAAGGCCACCTTCCCGGTGGGATACACCGCACCCACCAGCGAGGCACTGATGCCCCAGCACGTCATCGAGCGGATCGGCGCGATTGCCGGCCCCGAGGCGATCTATGTCCCCGGGGTGGGCCAGCACCAGATGTGGGCAGCTCAATTCATCGCCTATGAGCGGCCCAACTCCTTCGCCAACTCCGGCGGTCTTGGCACCATGGGCTACTCGGTCCCCGCGGCCATGGGCGCCAAGGTCGCCGAACCCGAGCGCGTGGTCTGGGCCATCGACGGCGACGGCTGCTTTCAGATGACCAACCAGGAACTCGCGACCTGTGTCATCAACAACATCCCGATCAAGGTCGCCATCATCAACAACTCCAGCCTTGGCATGGTGCGGCAGTGGCAGACCCTGTTCTACAACCAGCGCTACTCGAACACCGATCTGCACACCTCGGTGGGCTCGCGGATCCCCGACTTCGTCAAGCTGGCCGAGGCGTATGGCTGTGTCGGCCTGCGGTGCGAGTCTCCGGACGACCTCGACGCCGTGATCGCGAAGGCAATGGAGATCAATGACGTTCCGGTGGTGATCGACTTCGTGGTCGAACGTGATGCGATGGTGTGGCCGATGGTCGCTGCGGGCGTGTCGAATGACCTCATTCAGATCGCCAAGGACACTGCGCCGCAATGGGATCGGGAGGAGTCGGAAGCCCTGGAACAGGACCTCGACGCCGATCACGATGGCGTGCCCACCGGCTCCCGTCGCTCGTGAGCACCCCGCCGCCCCACCCCACGACCAGAGATTAGAGAACCCCATGTCCAAGCACACCCTCTCCGTGCTCGTGGAGAACAAGCCCGGCGTCCTGGCGCGCATCTCGGCGCTCTTCTCGCGCCGCGGCTTCAACATCGACTCCCTGGCCGTCGGGCCGACCGAACACCCCGACATCTCCCGGATCACTGTCGTCGTCGATGTCGAGGAGTTGCCGCTCGAGCAGGTGACCAAGCAACTCAACAAGCTCGTCGAGGTGCTCAAGGTCGTCGAGCTCGACCGGGAGTCTTCCGTCCAACGGCAGATCGTCCTGGTCAAGGTGCGTGCCGACGCCCACACGCGCAGCCAGGTCACCGAGATCGTCCAGCTCTTCCGCGGCAAGGTCGTGGACGTGACCCCCGACGCGTTGAGCGTGGAAGTCACCGGCAACGCCGACAAGATTCACGACCTGCTCCAGTTGCTGGAGCCGTATGGCGTCAAGGAGCTCGTCCAGTCCGGCATCGTCGCGCTTGGTCGCGGCTCCCGCTCGATCACCGACCGGGCGCTGCGCTCGGCCTGACACCCGCGCGTCGATCGCTCCCACCGCCTCGCGAGACGATCGGTGGCGGGCGCGGGCGCACCGCATACGCTTTCCCGCATAAATCCACCTGACCCCCTTCGCTAAGGAGTGGCCACCATGGCCGAGATGTTCTACGACGACGACGCCGACCTGTCGGTGATCCAGAACCGCAAGGTTGCGGTCATCGGATACGGCAGTCAGGGTCACGCCCACGCCCTCAACCTGCGCGACTCGGGGGTCGACGTGCGCGTCGGTTTGGCGGAAGGCAGCCCCTCCCGGGCGAAGGCGCAGGACCAGGGCTTGCGGGTGCTCTCCGTCGCGGACGCGGTCAAGGAAGCCGACCTGGTGGTCATTCTGACTCCGGATCAGGTGCAGCGCACGGTCTATGCCGAGCAGATCCAGCCCAATCTGCGCGACGGCGCCGCCCTGCTCTTCGGGCACGGCTTCAATATCCGGTTCGGTTACATCACCCCCGAGGCCGGCGCCGATGTCGTCATGGTCGCGCCCAAGGGCCCCGGGCATCTGGTGCGTCGCGAATATGTGGACGGCCGGGGCGTTCCGGTGCTGGTGGCCGTGGAGCAGGACGCCAGCGGCGGCGCGTGGGAGCTGGCGACCTCATACGCCAAGGCCATTGGCGGGTTGCGGGCCGGCGGGATCAAGACGACCTTCACCGAAGAGTGCGAGACCGATCTCTTCGGTGAGCAGTCGGTCTTGTGCGGCGGTGCCTCGCAGCTGGTCATGTATGGCTTCGAGACCCTGGTCGAGGCCGGCTACCAGCCGGAGGTCGCCTATTTCGAGTGCCTGCACGAGCTCAAGCTCATCGTCGACCTGATGGTCGAGGGTGGGATCGCCAAGCAACGCTGGTCGGTCTCCGACACGGCCGAGTATGGCGACTACGTCTCCGGCCCGCGGGTCATCGACCCGTCGGTGAAGGAGAACATGAAGGCGGTCCTCGCGGACATCACCTCCGGTGCCTTCGCCCGGCGCTTCATCGACGACCAGGACGCCGGGGCGCCCGAGTTCACGGCGTTGCGCGCCAAGGGTGCCCAGCACCCGATCGAGGCGACGGGCCGTGAACTGCGCGCCCTGATGGCCTGGGTCGACACCGGTCGCGACACCGACTACGTCGAGGGCTCGGCCGCGCGCTGAGAACGCGAGGGGGTATGCCGGGTGCCCGCCCGGCATACCCTTGTCCTCATGCCGCAGTTGCGAATCGCCCAGGACGAGCACGCCGACGAGGTGTTGAGCAACGACCCGTTCGCGCTGCTCGTCGGGATGCTCCTGGACCAGCAGTTCCCGATGGAGCGCGCATTCGCCGGGCCGGCGAAGATCCTCGATCGCTTCGGAACGCTCGATCCGGCAGCCATCGCCGCAGCGGATGCGGTGGCCTTTGCCGACCTGTGCGCCACCCCGCCGGCGATCCATCGCTACGGCCGCTCGATGGCGGGCCGGGTGCAGGACCTGGCGCGTGTGGTCCTCGCGGAGTATGACGGGGATGCCGCCGCGATCTGGAGCACGAGCGGCGACACGGCGACCCTGCTGCGGCGACTGAGCGCGCTGCCCGGGTTCGGCATCCAGAAGTCGCGCATCTTCGCCGCGCTCTTGGGCAAGCAGCTGGGGGTGCAGCCCGCGGGCTGGCGCGAGGCCATCGGGCCGTATGCCGAGCCCGGCTCGTTTCGCTCCGTCGCCGATGTCGTCGACGAGCAATCGCTGCTCAAGGTGCGCGCATTCAAGAAGGCCGCCAAGGCCGCGGCCACATCCGCCACCTAGCGGGGACGCTGCCTAGCTGGCGTGCCGGGCTCAGCGCCCGGGCGGCAGCAGGGCGAGGTCGAAGCCCGGCAGATAGCGCGCCAGGACCTCTCGCGGCGGAAGTTCGCCGCCGATCTGGCACAGCACACCGATCCCGCCGAGCCAAACGCGATGGATCAACAAATACTCGGGCGGGAGATTGAGTTTCATCCCCACCACCCACTCGGGCCGTCGAATGTCGTTGACGCGCAGCGACACCGAGCGAAGCCACGCGCGGTCGAAGGTGTAGCGCTCATAGGTGAGCGGTTCCAGGAACATCACCAAATACCCCAGCAGCTCCTGCGGGTCGACCGCGATGGACGGCTTGATGAAGCCCTCCTCCCGCAGCCCCGCGAGCAGCTGATCGGCGTCGCCGGCCAGCGCAAATGTCAGGAGACGGCCGATCGCCGGCGGGAGACCGCTGGGGAGCCGGTTGACGGCGCCGAAATCCAGCACTCCCAACCGTCCATCCGGGGTGATGCGGAAGTTGCCCGGGTGCGGATCGGCGTGCAGTTGTCCCGAGCGGACCGGCCCGGCGAGCAGGAACTCCAGATACAGCTGCGCGGCGGCATTGCGGGTGTCCGTGCCCCCCTCCGCAATGATGCGCGACAGGGGCACGCCGGGAAGCCAGTCGCTGACCAGGACCTTGGCGGTGGCATGGACCACGTCGGGGATGGCAAAGTCGGGGTCCCCGCGGAAGGCGTCGGCGAATGCCCGCTGATGGTCTGCCTCCAGCAGATAGTCGAGCTCTTCGCTCATCCGGGCCCGCAACTCGGCCATCACCGGCTTGATGTCCAGCCCGGGAATCCACCCGGCGGCAACGCGGGCAACCCGCGAGAGCTGCGTCAGGTCGCTGAGCAAGGCATCCCGGGCGCCGGGGTACTGGATCTTCACGGCGACCGTGCGTCCGTCGCGCCAGGTGGCCTTGTGGACCTGTCCAATCGACGCGGCAGCCGCGGGTATGTCGTCGAAATCGCGAAACTTGGCCGTGCGCCACCGGGGGCCGAGCTCAGCGGCCAGCACCGCGTGCACCTGCGCCGGGGGGAGCGGCGGGGCGGCCTCCTGCAGCTTGGTCAGAGTCGCGCGATAAGGCCCGGCCCACTCCTCAGGCATGGCGGCCTCCATGACCGACAAGGCCTGCCCGATCTTCATTGCCCCACCCTTGAGCTCACCGAGGACGGCGAACACCTGCTCAGCGGTCTTGGCTTGGAACTGTGCCGCGACCGCTTCGGCAGACTGGCCACCCACGCGCTTGCCAAGACCGATTGCTCCCCGCCCGGCCATCCCCAAGGGCAGCGAAACAAGTTTGGCGGTCCGCTGGGCGGTACGACGCGGGACATCACTCACGCGCCCATTGTCGTCTGCTGCGCGAGGTCCTGGGTACACAACGGGCAGCCAGGGTGCACCCGCCATCGGTGTTGACGCACGCCCGGCCAGGGGTTGGCCACCTCGAAAGCGACGCCCACGGGCAAGGGGAGACCCTCGAGGTGGGCCAGGACGAGCCGCGCGGCCAGCCCGGCCGCAATGGCGATCCCGGCGTCGTCGCGGCTCGTCTCGAGCGGGTCTGCCTGGGTGCGGGCCTGTGCGGCGACCCACTCCCACGAGGGGTCGCGATCGGCGCGGGCCCGATCGATGCATTCCAGACACGGGCCACCGAGCGGTGGTACGAGCGGCCCCACTCCCGTTCCCACGTGGCAGTGCGACACGGGCAGGTGCGCCACCCCACGCTCGCGCCATCGCATGCCGTCGGGAGCCATCGCTGGCCCGGGAGTGGCCAGCACCACGACATCGGGTGCACGGCGGTAGCGGGGGATGGGGCCAGAGCCGGGAAGGCGCGAGACCTCCCGGACGCCCGCGTGCCGCAGCAGATCGGCCAGGCGCTCGCCCACCGGTGCCGTGCCCTCGATCCACACCCTGGCCGACCGAACCCCGCGGACGGGGGGCAGGCCTGCGCGCGGGCGCGTCGGCCCGGCCAGCAAGCCGGCCTCGGACAGCATACGGAGCAGTGTGTCGAGTCGCTGGGTGTCGAGCCCGGCGCGGGCGCCGACCGTCAACGGGTCCGTGGCGCCATCCAAGGCGCGCAACCAGCCGATCTCCGGTTCGCTGAGGCCTCCGATCCGCAGACCCCGGCTGGGATCGAGGCCGAACTGCACGGTGCCGTCCAGGCGCATCAAGGGAGCGAGCCGGTCCCGCAGCCGCGGCCACTCGGGCATGACTCTCCTGCCTGTGCGCGGGGACCGGGCTGGCCCCCGGTTCCACCTTGGCAGAGTCCTGGACGGCGCGAGGGGCGTTGCCCACAGCCTGTGGACAACGCCCCTCGTCACGCTCGCGCCGTGTTAGGCCTTTGCGAGGATGCGGTTGAGGTTGGTGCTGCAGACCGGGCAGGTCCCCTTCGCCATCCGACGGCCATTCTCGGTCGTCACGATGCGCCCCTCGGCCTCGCGCTTGGCCTTGCACTTGACGCAGTAGAACTCGCCCTTGTAGGTCTCGTCCGCCATGGTTTCTCCTCAAATCGGTGGGTCGTGCTTAGCCGGGCTTGGGCTCCGGCATCACGCTCACCCTAGATCACGGTGAGCGTGGTTCGCCCGATTTGGCCGCGAAGCGGTGGGGTGCGTCGGGGTTAGGCTCAGGGCGTGCCCCAGCCCAACCAGTCCTCGCGCGAGCCGCGGGAGCCTGGCGCGATCGTCGAGATCCGGCGCAGCGCCCGCCGCCATCGGACCGTCAGCGCGCGGCGCGAGGGCGATCGCATCATCGTCATGGTCCCCGCCGGCCTCGACGCGCAGGTGGAGCGCCAGTGGGTGGCCCGGATGGTCGACAAGGTGGAGCGGGCCACGCCGCGCCGGTCGGCCAAAGCGCTGGACGCCGACCTGGCCCCTCGAGCGGCTCGTCTCTCGCAGCGCTACCTGGATGGTCGGGCGCGGCCCTCCAGTGTCCGGTGGGTGGGCAATCAGGAGCGCCGGTGGGGGTCCTGCACCCCGTCGACCGGCACCATCCGACTCTCGGATCGGCTCCGCGAGATGCCCTCGTATGTCGTGGACTACGTCCTCGTGCACGAGCTCGTGCACCTGCTGGTTCCCGGCCATGGGCCGGACTTCTGGGCACTGGTGGCCCGGTATCCGCTGACCGAGCGGGCCCGCGGTTTCCTCGATGGTGTCAGCGCCACCGCCGGGCTAGACATCCGCGACGACGACGAGGACGGCTAACGGGCCAGGCGCCCGCGGCCCAGGGCGATCAGCCGACCCAGATCCGTGGGCGTGTTCGGCGGCAGCGCGTCGATCGGGAACCAGGCGATATCCAGTGACTCGGCGCTCGCCTGCGGCAGATCCGTGACATCCGCAACGGCCAGGAAGCGCACGTCAAGGTGCTCGGTGCACCCCTCGAAGCGCCCGCTGAGCTGATGACGGTCCACATCGATGGGGTCGGCATCCGGAACGAGCTCGACCAGGCCGGACTCCTCGCGCGCCTCGCGCGCGGCGGCCGCCCAGACGCCTGGATCCTCGGGCTCCAAGTGGCCCCCAAACTGCAACCACAGTTCCGCGCGGCGGTGCAGATGCAGGAGCACGTGCGTGCCGTCCGGGCTCAGGACCAGGCACGAGGCCGTCAGGTGGGCCGGCGGGCCGTCCTTGGCGACCGTCATCGGATCGCTGGCCAGGGCGGCCAGGAAACCGCGACGCAATTGCTCGCGGGTCTCATCCGGCGCTCGCCAGCCCAGGAGCAGGGCCAGCGCATCGTCATACAAATGCCGCACCCCGACCGGGGCGATGCGGGTCACTCGCTCGCCCCGTCCAGCAATTCGCGCAAGGCGTCATCCATGGAGTCGGGCTCGGGCACGGCGGTGCGGCGCTCGACATACGCCAGCACGTCGTCCAGATCCGCGGCGGTGGGTGCAATATCCGGGTGACCCCACGCGGAGTCGCGCAACGCCGAGCCGCCCTTGTCCTCCAAAGCGGCGAACAGGTTTGCGGCGTCCCGCAACCGTCGGGGGCGCAACTCCAATCCCACGAGCGAGGCGAAGGTCTTCTCCGCCGGCCCCCCGGTTGCCCGGCGCCGCCGCATGGTCTCACCGAGTGCCGAGGCCTGGGGCAGATGGGCCCCGGCCGCACGTTCGGTCACCACATCGACCCACCCCTCGACCAGCGCCAGCCAGGTCTCCAGCCGCGACAATGCCGCCTGCTGCGCCGGTGTCGGGGTGGGGGAGAAGAGCTTGTCGGCCATGGTCTGCTGCATGGCCTGCGGGTCCGCGGGGTCGAGTCCCTGCATGGCTGCGTCGATCGCTTCGGTGTCGATGGCGATATCGCGGGCATAGTCCTGGACGGCCGTCAGAATCTGCGGACCGAGCCACGGGACGCCCGCGAACAAGCGCAGGCGGGCCGCCTCGCGAACGGCCAGATAGAGCCAGACTTGCTCGAGGTCGATCTCCAGCCCGTCGGCGAACGCGGCAATATTGGCCGGGATGAGCGCGACGAGGTGCCGGCTCGTGAGCGGCAAGGACACCTCGGTGCCGGTCAGGGTCTCCCCGGCCAGGCCCGCCAGCCCCTGCCCCAGTTGCATCGAGAACATCGACGCTCCGGCCCTGTCCAACATCGGCCCGATCTGGGCCATTGCCGCCGCGGGGTTGGTGCCGGGCGGCAGCATCCCCTGGATCCCTTCGAGGCCACCGTCAGCAAATTGGGCGCTCATCGCCCGGGTCAGGGCCCTGCTCACCCCGATCGCCACGGGGGAGACAACCTCCTGCCAGACGGGGAAGGTGTCTTCGATCCATTCGGATCGCGACCAGGCCACGCCCTGCAGGCCGGGCGCCTCGAGGTCGCTCACCTGCCCCAGCCAGAGGTCGGCAACGTGGGCGGCCTCGCGCGCGAGGCTCGCCTCGCGCTCACCCATCGACGCATCGCCCTGCGCGGCGATCAGCTGGCGGGCGACGTCGGTCGCAATGCTCGGCGACAACGGTCCCTCATCCGGTCCGGCGAACATGGACTGGAACTGCGCGAGCATGCCCTCGAACTGCTCGACGGGTATGCCGCCTAGCCCCATGGTCTCCAACTGCTGCAGCAGCTCCGGTGGCAGATCGGCCCCACCCGTGAGCCGCCGGAGGGCATTCAACATCTCGGGCGGCAGGCCGCCGGCAGGGTCGGCCGACTCGTCGGGGCGCTCGCTGTTCTCGGGCACGGTGATTTCTCCTCTAGGGCCCTGGGTGAGAATGTGTCATCCAAGACAACCACGCGCATGCCGTGACAGTTCCCGACTTTCCACAGGAGAAATCGATGGGCGCCTTCGACGATGGCAGTGCGGCGCCCGTGCTGCGCCTGTGCGCCATCCGCGACGCACCGCTCTCGCCCTCCGAGGTGCTCGATGCGATCGGCGACCCCACGTGCGGGGCCCAGGTCCTCTTCGTCGGTCGGGTCCGCGATCACGATCACGAGCGGGCGGTCGCCGCCCTGACCTATGAGGCCCACCCGCTGGCCCTGCAGCGGATGAGCGAGGTGGCCCTCGCGGTCGCGCAGGAGTATGCCGTGCGCGCGGTCGCCGCGGTGCACCGGTGCGGTGACCTGGCCATCGGCGATATCGCTGTGATCACCGCCGTCGCGGCGCCGCATCGGGAAGCCGCCTTCGCCGCGGGCGCCGACCTCATCGAGCGGCTCAAGGCGAGCACGCCGATCTGGAAGCACCAGCACTTCTCGGACGGCGAGAGCGAGTGGGTGGGACTGCCATGAGCGAGCCTCCCTCCGCAACAGTGGCCGACGCTGCGGCGACGCCCACTGCCGATCCGCGGGCGCTGTCACCCGGCACCAGCCGCCTCCTCTGGTCCACCTTTCTGGGGCTCGGGCTCGCGGCCGTGATCGCGCTGATCCCACTGCCGTATGCCGTGCTGCGTCCCGGCCCCGCCACCAACACCCTGGGCGTCGACGCCTCCGGCAAGCCCCTGATCGAGGTGCCCGACGCCACCACCTATCCGACGACGGGCTCCCTCGACTTCACGACCGTGCGCGTGAGCGGCGGACCCGGGCGCCGGGTCAACGCCTGGGACCTGTTGGGCGCCTGGCTCGACCCCGACGACGACATCTTTCGTGAGAGGTTGCTCTTCCCCGAGGGCAGCACGTCCGAGCAGGTCCAGGAGCGCAACCAGGAAGAAATGGTCAACAGCCAGCAGGAGGCCGCGGTCGTGGCCCTGCGCAGCCTGGGGAAGGACGTTGGTCGCCGGTTCGTCGTCGGGAGCCTCGCCGACGACGCCCCGGCCCGGTCGGTCATCAAGGTGGGCGATGCCATCACAGCAGTCGATGGCCGTGTCGTGACCTCGATCGAGCAGATCCAGCTGGGCATCACGGCGCATCCGCCGGGGGAGAGCGTCGATCTCACCATCGAACGGGGCGGGCGTGAGCAGGACGTGCAGGCCAAGACCACCGAGGTCGACGGCAGCACAGTGCTGGGCGTGCGGCTGCGCATCGACTACGACCTGCCCGTCGAGGTGATCGTCCGCGCGGGCGACGTCGGCGGGCCATCTGCGGGCACCATGTTCGCGTTGGCAATTCGAGACCTGTTGACTCCGGGGTCGATGACCGGAGGCAAGGCCATCGCGGGCACAGGGACCATCGACGACGCGGGCGCGGTCGGCCCGATCGGCGGCATCCGGCAGAAAGTGGTCGGGGCCCAGGCCGCCGGCGCGGACTTCTTCCTGGCCCCCGCAGCCAACTGCCCAGACGTGTCGGGTCAAGCTCCGGAGGGCCTGACCATCGTGCGGATCGCGACCTTCGACGAAGCGGTCGCTGCCGTGGCGAAGATCGCTGACGGTTCGGGCGGCTTGCCTACCTGCCCCTAGCTTCCTGTTAGCTGGCCGGGTCCTCGAGAAGCGTCTGGGCAAGAGCCTCGACCAGCGCACCAGCCAGGTCGGGGCCGGTCGCGACCAGGTCGTCGCTGTCATAGGCGCGCTGACGCAGCAGGCACATGGCCCGACCGTCGCGGTGGACGGCCGCGAGCAGGCGCACATCCCGGCGCCCGGGGTGGGTTCGCAAGTGCTCCAGGGCCTCGTGGGGGTCGTCGGGGAGTTCGGCCTCGGCGGCCGGTGGCACCACGATCCGCTCGACGCTCAACGCCGCACCGACCACGGCGGCCGGCCACACGATGCGCGCCAGTGCCGCAGCAATGTCCCCGTCTTCGCTAAATCCCTCCTGTTCGACCGCCGAGAGATCCTCGGGCGCCTGGTCCTCGATGGCGAGATCAGGGGCGCTGCCGGCCAACGCGAGGGTCGGGACGATGGCGAAGAGACGCGCCGGCTGATCCCAGCCGGAGCGAGCGACATACCGCTCCGTCTCGGTGGCAACACGCTGCAGGGGGTCGTCCGCGGCGGCGATGGGGGTATTCATGGTCTATATCGTTACCTGCCTGGGCCGCGTTGTCAGATTCACTAGGTAGGTTGCCCCAGTGAGTGAATCCGATTGGTCCGGAGCCGCTGAGGCGGGGGACACCCCGCCGCAACGCCCCATCCCTCGTCCCGCTGCCTCGTCGCGTCGTCGTGGCCCGCTGGTGCCCACCCTGATCGCCCTGGCGGTCCTCGCGGCCGTGGCAACCGGGCTGGCCGGCGTCTGGACCGACCTGCTGTGGTTCCGGTCGGTGGGTTTTAGCGGCGTCTTCAGCACGACCCTGCTGACTCGACTTGGACTAGGTGCCGTGGGGTTCGCGCTGGTCGCCGGTTTGGTGTTCGCGAGCCTGCTGATCGCCTATCGCACGCGGCCCTTCTATGTGCCGCGCACCCGGGGCAGCGACAGTCTCGAGCAGTACCGCGAAGCCATCGAGCCGGTGCGCCGGGTGGCCGTGATCGCGATTCCGGTCGTTCTGGGAGCATTGGCCGCCACGGCCGCTGCCGGGCAGTGGCGGACCTATCTCTTGTGGGCCAACCAGGTGCCTTTCGGGAGCACCGATGCGCACTTTGGCCGGGACATTGCCTTCTTCGTCTTCACCGTTCCCTGGCTGCAAACCGTCATCGGATTCTTGACGTTGGCGTTCGGGGCCGCCTTGGTTGCGGGGGCGTTCACTCAGTACATCTATGGCGGGTTGCAGTTGCCGGGGCGGGGGCCCTCGACGCGCGCCGCGATGACACAGGTTGCCGTCCTTGGTGCCGCTCTGGCGCTGTTGCGGGCGGCGTCCTATGTCGTCAGTCGCTACACCTTGGCGACCAAGGAATCCCGGCTGATCACCGGGATCACCTATACCGACGCCAAGGCGGTGCTGCCCACCCGCTTCATCCTGGCCATCGCCGCGGTCATCGTGGCAGCGCTCTTCCTCGCGGCCATCGTCACGCGTTCGTGGCGGCTGCCGATCATCGGTGTCGCTCTGCTCGTGATCACCTCGGTCGTTGTTGGGGGGATCTATCCGGCCATCATTCAGTCGGTGCGGGTCAAGCCGTCCGAGAAGTCGCTCGAGGCGCCCTATATCCAGCGCAATATCAATGCCACGCGCACGGCATACGGGCTGGACAAGGTGGAGACAACGCCCTATCAGGCGCGCACGGAAGCCTCCTCTGGTCAGTTGCGCAATGACGCCGAGACGATCCCAGGGATCCGCCTCGTCGACCCCATCGTCGTGGCACCCACCTTCCGCCAGTTGCAGGCGCTCAAGCCCTATTACGCATTCCCTGACGCACTGGACGTCGACCGCTACATCATCGACGGTAAGGAGGCGGACATCGTCATCGCCGCCCGCGAACTGTCGCTCGACGGCGTGCCGGCATCGCAACGCAACTGGCTCAACGATCACACGGTTTATACGCACGGATTCGGCGTGGTTGCTGCCTACGGGAACAAGCGGGACTCCGATGGGCAGCCGGTCTTTGCCGTGCGCAATATCCCGCCGACCGGGGCGCTGGGAGAGTTCGAGCCGCGGATCTACTTCGGCGAGCAGTCGCCTGAGTACTCCATCGTGGGGGGCACGGCGCAAGAGGCGCCCCGTGAGTTCGACTATCCCGACTCCTCACCCCAGGGGCAGAAGAACAATACGTATGCCGGGTCCGGCGGGGTCCAGATCGGCTCCTTCGTCCGACAGGCGGCATACGCCGTCAAGTACCGCGAACTCAACTTCTTGCTCTCCAACGCCGTGGGATCGGGATCGCGGATTCTCGATCACCGGCGGCCGCTGGAGCGCGTGCAGCGGGTGGCCCCCTGGCTGACCCTGGACGGGAATCCCTACCCGGCGCTCATCGACGGCCGCGTTCAGTGGATCGTCGACGGCTACACCACCACGGCGAATTACCCGTACTCGCAGTTGGAAAGCCTCGACATCGCGACCTCTGATTCGACGACCCAAAGAGCCACGAGCGTGGCGGCGATCCGCGCCGGCCAGGTCAACTATGTGCGCAACTCGGTCAAGGCCACCGTCGACGCCTTCGACGGTGCGGTGAAGCTGTATGCCTGGGACGAGGCCGATCCGCTCCTGCGCACCTGGTCCAAGGCCTACCCGGGATCCGTCTCCCCGCTATCCGAAATCAGCGGCTCGCTCATGGCCCACCTGCGCTACCCCGAGGACCTGCTCAAAATTCAGCGGATGGTCCTGTCGCGCTATCACGTCAACGACGCCGACTCCTTCTTCGGCGGCAATGACTATTGGCGCGTTCCGCAGGATCCGGCGCAAGAGGGTCTCGATGTTCCCCAGCCGCCGTACTACCTGACCCTGGAGATGCCCGATCAGGAGCGGCCGGCGTTCTCGCTCACGACGACCTTCATGCCGACCGGAGACCGGCAAGTGCTCTCCGGTTTCCTGGCGGTGGACTCGGACGCCGGGACGACGACCGGGACCAAGGCGGCCGGTTTCGGAACACTTCGGCTGCTGGAGTTGCCGCGTGATTCGAATGTCAAGGGGCCGGGGCAGGTCCAGAACGACATCAACTCCTCGAACCTCAGCAATCCGGGCTTCGCGCTGACGTTGAGTCAATTCCTCAATAACAACCGACAACAGGGGTCCCGGGTGACCCTCGGCAACCTGCTCACCTTGCCGGTCGGTGGGGGACTGCTCTACGTCCAGCCGATCTATGTCAGTGCGAACTCGGCCAGCGCCTACCCGCTGAGCCGGGTGACGGTAGCGGCCTTCGGTGACAAGCTCGGCTGGTCCGACACCCTGACCGGCGCGCTCGATCAGCTCTTTGGCGGCAACGCCGGTGCCAACGCCGGGGATGACGGCTCCGGGACCACCCCGCCGCCGACCACCACCCCCGAAACGGATGCCGAGATCCTGGCGGCCGCACTTGCGGACATGCAGACGGCATTCGAAGAGGGGCAAGCCGCACTGGAGAAGGGTGACTTCGCGGCCTATGGCGCAGCCCAGAAGCGACTGCAGGACGCCCTGGCCAAGGCCATTGCCGCGCAGCCCGAGGGTGGCTCCGCGAGCGTCACTCCCACCCCGTCGCCCACCGCCTCCGCTACCCCCACGGGCTGACCGATTTGGTTCCACGCCGCGGCTCACGTAGAGTTTCCTCACCGACGCGGGGTGGAGCAGCTCGGTAGCTCGCCGGGCTCATAACCCGGAGGTCGCAGGTTCAAATCCTGCCCCCGC
>CALLZC010000004.1 GCA_937858995.1 uncultured Nostocoides sp. | reverse complement strand
GACGGCATACGAGATAGGAGTCCGTCTCGTGGGCTCGGAGATGTGTATAAGAGACAGCGACATGTCCGAACTCGCCCGCCCAGCCGTGCCGCCCCCGCAGCACCTGCCCGTCCAGCACGGCGCAGCCACCGATGCCCACCTCGCCGGAGAGATAGAGGAAATCCCGCAGGCCGGATGGGCGCCCCGGTGCAGTGCGCGCCGCGGTCAGGGCCGCAAAGGTCGCCTCGTTGTCGACGCGGACGTCCACATCGGCCAGGCCGGCGCGGACCACATCAGCGGCCGGCACGTCGCGCCACCCCAGGTTCGGCGCCCGCAACAAGTGGCCGGTGGCCGCGTCGACGAGGCCTGGCAGGGCCAGGCCGGCGCCGACCACCCGGCGCCCCTGCGCCGCGTCGAGGCCGGCTTGGGCCAGTGGAATGAGTTGGGGGAGAACCTCATACGGATCCGAATCGGCAAAGTCACCATCCAGCGAGTCCTCCCACAAGAGCACCCCGCTCAGATCGAGCAGGCGGGCCGTGAGGCGCCGCACATTGACCTGCAGCCCGAGAGCGGCATACTCCGCGCCGGAGGGAGTGAGCGGGATGGAGGGGCGCCCCGGACCAGACCCTGGCACCGACTCCCCCTCACGCAACAGGCCGACGCGCACCAGATCGTCGACCAGGCGGGTAACCGTGGGCCGGCTGACAGCGGTCCGCTCGGCCAATTCGGCACGCGAGAGCGGGATCGGCGAGGCATAGGCCGCGGCAATCACCACCGCCAGATTGCGCGCCCGCATCCGATGGGCAGCGGGGCGCGTCCCGGCATACGCGGGGGTCGGCTCGGCGGGGAACACAAGGGTTGACTCTAGCCGCCTGACGGAATATATTTCATAACGAAATCAAAACGTCGAGGAGGCAGTCGTGGTGCGTTCCCCCGAGAAGTCGGACAAATTCTCCTTCGGTCTGTGGACGGTCGGCTGGACCGGCACGGATCCCTTCGGCGTGGCGACACGTCCGGCCCTCGAACCGTGGGCGTATGCCGAGAAGCTCGCCGAGCTCGGCGCCTGGGGCGTGACCTTCCACGACAACGACGTCTATCCGTTCGGCTCGAGCGAGCTCGAAAAGGCGCGGATCGTCGCCCGCTTCCAGGAGGCCGTCGCGAATGCTGGATTGGTCATCGAGATGGTCACCACCAACACCTTCTCCCACCCCGTCTTCAAGGACGGTGGGCTGACGAGCAACGACCGCGGCGTGCGCCGCTTCGGCCTACGCAAGGTCTTGCGTGCGGTCGACCTCGCTGCGGACCTCGGGGCCGAGACCTTCGTCATGTGGGGCGGACGCGAGGGCGCCGAGTATGACGGGTCCAAGGACCTGTACTCAGCCTTCGAGCGCTACAAGGAAGGCCTCGACACGGTCGCTGGCTACATCAAGGCTCAGGGCTACGAATTGCGAATCGCTTTGGAGCCCAAGCCCAATGAGCCGCGCGGCGACATCTTCCTGCCGACGGTTGGGCATGCCCTCGCCCTCATCGCGGAACTCGACAATGGCGACATCGTCGGCCTGAACCCGGAGGTCGGCCACGAGCAAATGGCGAACCTGAATTACACCCACCAACTGGCGCAAGCGTTGTGGAGCGGCAAGCTCTTCCACATCGATCTCAACGGCCAGCGGGGCCTGAAGTACGACCAGGACTTGGTCTTCGGGCACGGCGACCTGCTCTCCGCCTTCTTCACGGTCGACCTGCTGGAGAACGGCTTCGCCGGCCGCCCCGACGCCCCCCGCTACACCGGGCCCCGGCACTTCGACTACAAGCCCTCGCGCACCGAGCACATGGAGGGCGTATGGGAGTCCGCGAAGGCGTGCATGCAGACTTACCTCTTGCTCGCCGAGAAGGCCCGTGCCTTCCGCGCCGATCCCCGGGTCACCGAGGCCATGGAGTATGCCGGGGTGCTGACCCTGCAGGAGCCGACGCTCGACGCGGGTGAAAGCCTGGCCGATTTCCTGGCCACCGACGACGACTTCGATGTCGACAAGGCGGCCGAGCGGGACTTCGGGTTCGTCAAGCTCAACCAGCTGGCCATCGAACACCTCGTCGGCTGATCCGACCACGCGCCGCTCGCGATCGTCATACCGCGGCCGGGGCTCCTCGGGATTAGAGCAGGACTGCGAGCCAGAACCCCATGAAGGCCAGGCTTACGCCGACGACATACAGGTGCAACGTCCGCCGGTAGTAGGTCGCATGGTCATCGGGGCGGGCGCGTCCGTTGAGGATCCGGAAGAGCACGCCCAGCATGATGGTGACGGCGAAGGCAATGGTCCCCAGGATGACGACATCCGCCGAGTCCTGGATGGCCGCCTCGTCCTCGCTGGCCCAGCCAGCCAGGAAGTTGAGCAGGAAGCCAAGCAAAATCCCGAGGCTGGTGACCATCGGCTGGCGGTAGTCCTTGAGTTCACCTTCCATGACCGTGGCTCAACCCTCGAGCGCCGGCTGTTGCTGGGTGGCGCAGTGAATGCCGCCACCGCCGGCCGCGATGGCGTCGATCGCCACCTGCACGACCTCGCGGTCCGGGAAGACCTCGCGCAATGTCTTGGCAGCCGCCGCATCGGCCGCCTTGTCGCCGAATTGAGGGGCGATCACCCCGCCATTGCAGACATAGAAGTTCACATAGCCGGCGGCAAAGTCCGCACCGGCGTCGGTGGCCCGGATGTCGTAGGGCGCGGTCAGGGTGTGCACCTGCAGCGGCTTGCCATCCACATCGGTCGCTGCCTCGAGGATCGCCAGATGCTCCTTGGTCACCTCGTGGTCATAGGACTCCGGGTCCTCGTCCAGGGCCGCGACGATGACCCCCGGCTCCACGAACCGGGCATAGAAGTCGGTGTGGCCGTCGGTGATGTCCTTGCCGGCGATGCCGGGTAGCCAGATGACCTTGCGGATCCCCAGCAGCCGGGACAACTCCGCCTCGACATCGCCGGCGCTCCACCCGGGGTTGCGGTTGTCGTTCAAGACGCAGCTCTTGGTGATGATCGCGGTGCCTCGGCCGTCGACTTCCAGCGCGCCGCCTTCGAGCACCAATTCGGTGGTGAGCCGACGCGTCGCGGTCTCGGCGAGCACCGCCGCGGCGACGAGCGCGTCGGCGGCATACTCCTGCTTCTCGCCCCACCCGTTGAAGTTGAAATCGACTCCGGCGAGCTGAGCGCCGTCGGTCACGAAGACCGGACCCGTGTCTCGGATCCACAGGTCGTCGATGTCCAGGGCGACGAGTTCGACTGCGGGGTCAAGCAATTCGCGGGCGAGGTCCATCTCGTCGGGCCGCACGAGCATGCTGACCGGCTCGAACCGGGAGATCGCCGCAGCGACCGCGGCCAGGTCCTCCCAGACCGCGTCGACCAGATCGGCCCCCCAGATCTCCTCGGTGGCGCCGAGCGCCATCCAGGTGCGGGTATGCCGTTCGCCCTCGTCGGGCATCCGCCAGCCGGCGGCTCCGCTGGTGCTGCTAGCCGACCCAGGCGCCGCCGAGGTCGCCCCGCCTGCGGAGGCGCCGGGCTCCGGGTCGGCGCAGGCAGCCAGGCTCAAGACTCCGAAGGCCCCCAGTCCCAGGACGCTCCGTCGGGGCAGGGAGCCACGGCGGGGTGGGCGGCGAACGGGGCGCGAGGTCATGGGTGCTCCAGCGAGGTGGGCATCGGGGTGGCTGTTTCGCGACGGAATCCGGCCACTCGCACTCCAGCCACCGCGTGGATGCGGATTCGACGCTACATCTTGACAGATTGTTGGTTTGGATCCAATATGGAGAAAGTTGGTTCCTAACCAAGAAAGTGCGGCCGATGATCCCCACCCCCGCAACCGATGGGTTCGCCCTTCCTCCCGAATGGCAGGCGCACGCCGGCTGCCTCATGGCCTGGCCCACCCGGACCGAGCTCTGGAAAGACGAGCTCGCCGGCGCCAAGGCTGACTACGCCAGCATTGCCGAGGCCATTTCGGCGTACGAGCCGGTGATCATGGTCTGCCGACCGCAGGACGTGGCCGAGGTGCGCGAACGCTGCGGCAGCGAGGTCGAGCCCCTGGCCCTGCCGCTGGACGATTCCTGGATGCGCGACACCGGACCGATTTTCGTGCGCAACGCCGCGGGTGAAATCGCTGCTGTCGACTTCGAATTCAACGCCTGGGGCCGCCGGTGGCACCCCTACGAGGATGACGCCCGGCTCGCCGAGCGCATCTGCCAACACCTGGGCGTGCGCCGTTATAGCGCCCCCATGGTGCTCGAAGGCGGGGCCATCAGCGTCGACGGCGCCGGACTGCTGCTCACCACCGAGCAGTGCCTGCTCAATCCCAACCGGAACCCCCACATGAGTCGCGCCGACATGGAGGAGGTGTTGCGCTCCTACCTCGGGATCGAGTCGGTGCTGTGGCTGGCCACCGGGCACAGTCTCGATGTGGGGCCTGCGGGAACCGACGGCCACATCGATGGTGTGGCGGCGTTCGCTGGGCCGGGACATGTGGTGCTAGAGGTTCCCAGCGACCCGAATCACCCGGAGACCCCGGGTGCCCGAGCGAATCTCGAACGCCTCGAGGCCGCAACGGATCTCGCCGGCGCTCCGCTGCAGATCAGCATCGTCGACCCCGGCTCGGACCCCGATGTCTCCTATGTCAACTTCTATCTCGCCAATGGCGCGGTCATCGTGCCCGTCGGCCCCACCCCCCACGAACCGGCCCTGGAGGCCATCGCCGCGGCGTACCCGGACCGCAAGGTCGTGCCGGTGCCCGGCGACACCGTCGCCCTCGGCGGCGGCGGACCGCACTGCATCACCCAACAGATCCCGGCGGGACCCTTCGCCGAACCCACCCAGGAGCAGAATCGATGATCGCCTCGAAGATCCGCAGCAGCGTCATCCGCGCTGCCGTCGCCGCCACCGCGTGCGCTCTGGCCCTCGCGGGGTGCAGCAGCAGCTCTCCCGGCGCCAAGGGCACCTCGGGCGCAGCGTCCAGCGCGGCCCCGACGGCCGGCGGGACCCTGCACGTGGTGCGGGCCGAGTCCTTCGACGGCTGGGACCCGGACGCGTCCTCGGCATACTCCTCCTACCAGACGGTGTATGCCGTGCTGGAACCCCTCGTGCGCTTCGGCTCCGATGGCCGGGCCCTCGAACCGGGCATCGCCACGAAGTGGAGCTACGACAAGGCGGCCACGTCGTGGACCTTCACCCTGCGTGACGACGTGACGTTCAGCGACGGCGCACCGCTCACCTCCGCCGACGTCGCCTTCTCCGCCAAGGTATGGGCGGACGGCCCGAACTTCGGATCTCTCTACGCCGGGATCAAGGCGGTCAAGACCCCCAACCCGACGACGGTCGTCTTCGAGATGGCCACGCCGAACACCTCTCTCCCCGTGCTCATGTCGTGGTCGTCCTCCGCGGTCTACCCCAAGGACTTCGGTGGACGCACCGCCAAGGACTTCTACGCCAAACCGCTGGGCGCTGGTGCCTTCATCGTGACCGACTGGAGCCCGGGCGGTCGCATCACCATGGCCCGCAACCCCACGTACTACCAAAGGGACGCCCCTATCTCGACGGCATCGAGATCGACGTAGTCTCCGACGCCTCCGAGCGCGCCGTCCTGCTGCAGGCCGGACAGGCGGACATCTCCGAGTACGTCCCGGCGGCCACCGCCCAGCAGTATTCGCAGACGCTGCGGGCGTTGCCGGCCAGCCAGGTCGAACACTTGAGCCTGAACACCACCCGCGCCCCCTTCGATGACCCCGCCGTGCGCGCGGCCGTCGCCCGCGCGGTGAACACCAAGGCCATCGTCGCCTCGGCCTTCCGGGGCTATGGCACCGAGCCGGCCGGCATCCTGCCGCCCAACCTCGCGAACTATGCCGCGCCCAGCGCAGCTCTGCCGACCCACGATGTGGCGGCAGCCAAGGCCGCACTGGCCGGGTCGAAGCACCCCGCGCCCGCGCCCGTGGAACTGATCTATGACTCGGGCCAGTCCACCGATGAGTTGGTGGCCCAGGTCGTCCAGGCAAACCTCAAGGAGGTCGGTATCGAGGTTCGACTCTCGGGGCTGGAAACCGGAGCCTTCCTGGACCGCGCCTTCGCCCTGGACGCCGACATGGTCGTGTGGAGCTATGGCGCAATCTCGCCCGACATGGTCGACCCCATCGGCTGGGCGTCGGGTACCGGCTGGCTGTTCACCGGCCATGACCCGGACGGTCTGGCCCAGCAGTACTCGGACTACACCGCCGCCATCGATGACGCCGGCCGCGAAGCCGTCGTCCGCGCGGTCCAGGACGAGGCGGTGACCGCCGCGAATGCGATCCCGCTGGCCCACTTCCAGGTGCTGCATGCCGCCGGCACCAACGTTTCGGGCTTCGAGTCGGCGCCGTGGGGTCTGTACTACTGGGACACCGTATGGCTGTCGGGTAGCTGAGATGGGACGCTTCAAGTTCGTCGCCCGGCGGCTCGCCGTCACCGTGCCGCTACTGCTCGCCGTCGTGTTGCTGGTCTTCCTGATCCTGGCCGTCACGCCCGGGGACCCGGCACGCCAAATCGTCGGCCTGCGGGCCAGCGCCGCCGAGCTCGCCCGGGTGCGCGCAGAGCTGGGTCTGGACGACCCGCTGGCGAGCCAGTACCTGCGTTACCTCGGCGGGTTGCTGCAGGGCGACCTGGGGTTCTCCTACAAGGCCCGCCAACCGGTCACCCAGATCGTCGGCGAACGGCTGCCGGTGACCGCCTGGCTCCTGGGCGTCGGCGCCACCCTCGCGGTCGTGATCGCGGTGCCGCTGGCAATCGGATCGGCCTTGAAGCAGCGGGGGCGCCTCGATCGCGCGGTGCAGGTGTTCGGCTTGCTCGCCTTGACGATGCCGTCCTTTTGGGTGGGCATCGTGCTTATCCGCACGGTGGCCATGCCGACCGGCTGGTTCCCCGTGGGTGGTTTCGGCGACACCACAGCCGAGCACCTGCGCTCGATCATCTTGCCCGCCCTGACCTTGGCCATCGGCGTCATACCGCTGCTCGTGCGCAGCCTGCGCGCCAGCATCCTGGAGGTGCTCGGATCCGACCATGTCACCACAGCGCGGGCAATGGGGCTGCCCTCGCGCACGGTGATGCGACGCTTCGTGCTGCGCAACGCCTCGGCCCCCACGATCTCGGTGCTGAGCCTCAATCTCGGCTACCTGCTGTTCGGCGCCGTCGTCATCGAGGCGACCTTCGCCCTCCCGGGGATCGGCCAAGGCCTGGTCCTTGCTGCCCGATCCCGGGACCTGCCGGCCATCCAGGGATACGCCCTGCTCTTTGGTGTAGCTGTCGTAGCCGTCTACTTGCTCGCCGACATCGTCATTGCGGCCCTAGATCCTCGTGTGGAGATCGACTCATGACACTCAGCGCTCCCCTTACGGCCCCGGCCACCCGCCGCGCCTCCGCGTTGCGGACCCGCCCGGTCCGGATCGGCATGGTCATCGTGGCGGCGTACATCTTCGTGGCCCTCGCGGCGCCGCTGATCGCGCCGCACGACCCGCTCGCGCAAGACCCGCTGAACGCGCTCGCTCGGCCCAGCGGGGCGCACCTGCTGGGTACCGACGAACTCGGGCGCGATGTTCTGTCCCGGCTGATCTATGCGACCCGGATCGACCTTCTCGTCGGATTCCTCGGCGCGGCCTTCCCCGCGGTCGTGGGAACCACCCTCGGCGCGCTCGCCGGCTACCTCGGTGGGTAGGTCGACGCGCTGGTGATGCGCAGCGCCGACATCGTCCAGGCCTTCCCGACCTACATCCTGATCATTGCCCTGGTTTTCGTGGTCGGCCCCGGCGTCGTCACCATCCTGATCGCCTTCACGATTCTGTCGTGGGTCTCCTATACGCGCCTGATCCGCACCGAGGTCATCCGGGTGCGTGGCCTGGACTACATCGCCGCGGCCCGAGTCGGCGGCATCCCCCGCTGGCGGATCCTGACCCGCCACATCGTCCCGAACAGCATCGGTCAGACGTTGACCTATCTGCCGTCGGACATCGTGCTCGCCAAGCTCGGCCTGGCCTCCCTGTCCTTCCTCGGGTTGGGTATCCCCAAGCCTGCACCGGAGTGGGGTGCGATGATCGCCGCCGGGCAGCCCTACCTCGAGCAGATGTGGTGGCTCTCGACCATCCCCGGCCTGATGGTGGCGCTCTTTGGTCTCGGGCTCAGCCTGATCGCCGACGGCATCCAGGAGGGCCGGTCATGAACAATTCAGTCTTGAGTGTTGACCAGCTCTCGGTGTCTCTGGGATCGGCCGCGGCACGGGTGCGCCCGCTCGGCCCGGTTTCGCTCGAGGTGGGACGCGGCGAAGTCGTCGGCCTGGTCGGCGAATCCGGGTCCGGCAAGAGCCTGACCCTGCGCGCGGCCATGGGCCTACTTCCCGCCGGCGCGAGCGTCGATGGTGGCTTGACCTTCCATCCCAAAGCCGGCGCGTCGGTCCCGGCACACACCGCCCGCGGGCGAGGCATCGCCATGGTCTTTCAGGAACCGATGACCGCGCTCAACCCCACGATGCGTGTCGGTGACCTCGTCGCAGCCGGGGTTCGGCAACGCACCGGCATGGGCCGGGCCGCGGCCCAACGCCAAGCCGTGGAGTTGTTGGACGCGGTCGGCATACCGCACCCGCAGCGGCGGGCGCGATCCTGGCCGCACGAGCTCTCCGGCGGGCTGCGGCAGCGGGTGGTCATGGCCGCAGCACTGGCCACCGACCCCGAGCTGCTGTTGTGCGACGAGCCCACCACGGCCCTGGACGTGACCGTCCAGGACCAGATCCTGCAACTCATCGAGGGCTTGCGCCGTGACCTTGGCCTGTCCGTGCTCTTCGTCAGCCACGACCTGGCCGTCGTCGCGCGACTCTGCGACCGGGTCTTGGTGATGTATGCCGGACAGGTCGTCGAGTCCGGACCCGCCGCGACCGTTCTCGGAAACCCGGGCCATCCGTACACGCGAGCGCTGCTGGCCGCGGCGCCAAGCCTCGGCCGGCCGGCCGGACCCCTGGTAGGCATCGGAGGTCAACCACCGGATGCCCGGGCCATGCCCGCTGGTTGCCGGTTCGCACCGCGATGCGCCTTCGCCGAACCCACGTGCAGCGCAACCCTTCCCATCCTGGAAGGGCCGCCGCTCCATCAGATCGCCTGCCTGCGGGTCGACGCGGTAGCGGGTGCGCGATGAGCGCCGCACAGTCGTTGTCGCCCACCGGGTCTGCGACGCCCCTGCTATCGATCCAGTCACTATGCGTGGACTACAGCCCACGCTCCCGCTGGCGCAAGCGGACCGTCGAACCGGCCCTGAACGATGTCAGCTTGGACGTCGAGCGCGGGGTGTCGCTCGGGGTGGTCGGTGAATCCGGCTGCGGCAAGTCGACCCTGGCCCGGACCATCGTCGGGTTGCAGGCCCCCACGAGCGGCAGGGTGCTTCTGGATGGGGTGCCCCTGGGCGCCAGCCGTGATCGCCAGACCAGACGCCGTGTGCAAATGGTCTTCCAGGACCCATCCTCCTCGCTCAACCCGCGCCGCACGGTGGGGGCGACGCTCAGCGAGCTGCTGTCGGTGCACGGCCTCGCGCACGACGATCCGCAGGCCCGGTGCCGGGAGCTGCTGGAACTCGTCGAACTGCCCAGCTCGGCACTCCAGGTCTACCCGGCCGGCCTGTCCGGCGGGCAACGCCAGCGGGTTGGGATCGCGCGGGCCTTGGCCGTCAACCCCGACATCCTCATCGCCGATGAGGCGGTCTCCGCGCTCGATGTGTCCGTCCAGGCCTCGATCATGGTCCTGCTCGCCCGGCTACGCGCCGAACTCGGACTGACCATGCTGTTCATCTCGCACGACTTGGCTGTCGTCCGGCACGTGACGGAGCGCACCATCGTCATGTCGTGGGGGCGGATCGTCGAGGACCGCCCCACCACCGACCTCTTCGCCGACCCGCAGCACGAGTACACCCAGAAACTGCTCGCGGCGGCTCCCCGGCTGGAAGTTGCCACCAGCCCGCGCGGCGAAGCCTCCACCGATGAGAGGATCACGCCGTGACCGAGTCGACGCGCCGCCGCAAGGGCCAAGAGCGCGAGCGCAAGGTGATCGATGCCGCGGCAGAGGTGCTCGCCGAACGCGGAATGGCGAATGTGCGCATCGCCGATGTCGCGGAGCGCGCCGGGATGACCCCCGGTCACGTCACCTACTACTTCCCGTCCAAGAACGACATGCTGATGCGTGCCATAAGGGACAGCGAGGAACGGTTCATCGACGACCTGGAGCGTCGCCTCGAGGCGATTGCCGATCCCTGGGAGCGCCTGCGCACCTATATCGCCGCGGCCACCGCGCTCGCCCCCGGCGATCCGGGGTGGGTGCTCTGGCTCGACGTCTGGGCCACCGCGGCGAATGACGCGGAAATCGCGGCCGTCCACGAGGAGCTCGACGGTGCCTCCCGGCAGCTTCTCACCGGCATCATCGAATACGGCGTCGCTCGCGGCGACTTCGCCGCGGTCGACCCGGCCGCGACGTCCATGGTGCTGGCGGCCGTCATCGACGGCCTGTCCATTCACCTCACCCTCAGCGCCGGGGTGCGCGATCGCGAGCGACTGCTGGACTTGTGCGAGGTCGCGGCCCGCGCCCAACTCGGGGGTATGCCGTGAGCCTCCCCACCCGGTTCCTCCCGGAGCGTCCCCTCCCGGCTCGGCTCGCGCCGGAGCATCCCCTCCCGGACCGACTCGCGCGAAGCCGGCAGGGGCGCGCGCGCCGCGGGCGAACCCGATGCGGCTGACGCCGCAGGAGCGCGATCGGCTGCTCATCGCCCAGGTCGCCGAACTCGCCCGGCGCCGGCTGGCGCGCGGGCTGCGGCTCAACCTGCCCGAGACCATCGCCATTGTCTCCGATACGGCCATTGAAGCGGCTCGCGACGGTTGTCGGCTCACCGAGGCCGTGGAGCGGGCGAGCTCGGTGCTCACACCTGCGGACGTTCTGCCGGAGGTTCCGGACCTGTTGCCCGAGGTCCGAGTCGAGGCGGTCTTCGATGACGGGACCCGCCTTGTCGTGATTCCCGAACCCGTCGGACCGGCGCAGGACCCGCTGCACGCGCCCGGAGCGGTCCTGGTGCCCGAGGCAACCCACCCGAACCATGCGCCGCCGCCAGGGGCAGGGCAGGACATCGTGGCGATCGAGGTGGTCAACACCTCGGACGTCCCGATCAGCGTCACCTCCCATTGGCACTTCTTCGAGGCCAATCCCCGACTGCGTTTCGACCGGGCGGCGGCCTACGGGCGGCGCTTGGCGATCGACGCCGGCGGGGTGGTGCGCTTCGACCCGGGGGTGCCGGCGACTGCATACCTCATGCCCATCGGGGGCGCCCGGGTGGCGGTGGGCTTCGCGGGTCTGGTCGACGGGCCATTGGACGACCCGGCGATCCGGGCCAAGGCCCTGCGCCGCGTCGCCGAACGGGGCTATCTCGACGCCGATTCCGCAGGAGGCGGCCGTGCGGGCTGAGGATTATGCAGCGACCTACGGCCCGAGCGTGGGCGACCGGATCCGGCTGGGCGACACCGGGTTGATCGTCGAGGTCACCGCGGATGACTCGCTGCGGGGCGATGAGTTCTTGATCGGCTTCGGCAAGACGGCTCGCGACGGCATGCACCTGATCGCGCAGCCGCCGTCGGCCACCTGCGATCTGGTGGTCTCCAATGTCGTGCTCATGGATCCCGTGGTGGGCATCCGGAAGACCTCGATCGGGATCAGCGGCGGCCGGGTCGTCGCCATCGGTCGCGCGGGCAACCCCAACACCCTCGACGGGGTCGACATCGTCGTGGGTACCGGCACCGCAGTGGTCAACGGTGAAGGCCTGATCGCGACGCCGGGGGGCATCGACACCCACGTCCACTTGCTGTCCCCGCGGATCCTGGACGCCGAGTTGAGCTCGGGGATGACGGCCGTCCTGTGCCAGGAATACGGGCCGCTGTGGGGGGTGGGCGTCAACGATGCCTACGGATTGCGGGCCGGAATTCGGGCCTTGGATGCCTGGCCGATCAACATCGGCTGGTTGGGGCGCGGGAGTTCCTCGGCCCCCGGACCATTGGAAGAGGCACTGATCCGAGGGGGCGTCTGCGGCTTCAAGGTCCACGAGGACACCGGTGCCCACGCCCGCGCCCTGGACACGGCGCTGCGCGTCGCGGACGAGCACGACGTGCAGGTTGCACTGCATACCGATGGACTCAACGAGTCGCTGTCGGTCACCGACACGGTGGCCGTGGTCGGTGGACGCACCGTGCATGCCTTCCACGTCGAAGGGTGCGGCGGGGGTCACGTTCCGGATGTCCTGCGGCTGGCGGGGATCCCCAACATCATCGGCTCCAGCACCAACCCCACCCTGCCCTATGGACGCGACGCCACCGCCGAGCACCTGGCCATGATCATGTCGGTGCACGGGCTCAAGGAGGACTTGCCCGGCAACCACGAGCTGGCGCACGACCGGATCCGGGGCGCGACGATGGCCGCCGAGGGGGTGCTGCACGACCTGGGCGTCATACCCATCACCTCCTCCGATGCGCAGGGGATGGGACGGGCGGGTGAGACTTTCGCGCGCACCTTCGCGCTCGCCGGGGCGATGAAGGCCCAACGCGGACCGCTGCCCGATGATGGCGAGCGGCATGACAACGCCCGGGCGCTGCGCTACCTGAGCAAGCTCACCCTGAACCCGGCCATCGCGCACGGGATGGCTGCCGAGATCGGCTCGCTCGCCGTGGGGCGACTGGCCGACATCGTGCTGTGGGACCCGGCCTATTTCGGGGTCAAGCCCAACCTGGTCCTCAAGGCCGGAATCCCTGCGTGGGGGCTGACGGGCGACCCGAATGCCACCATCGATGCGTCACAACCGCTCGTCTACGGTCCGCAATTCGGGGGCCACGGGGCCGCCGCAGCCGAACTGTCGCTGCTCTTCGTCAGCCGCGCGTGCCTCGATTCGGGGGAGGATGCGCTGCCCACCGCCCGCCGCCGCGTCGCCGTCACCGGGTGCCGGAGCGCGCACTTGACGACGATGGCGCACAACGGGCGGACCGGCACCGTCGAGGTGGATCCGCATACGGCCGTCGTCCGCTTCGATGGCGCGGTGGTCGCGGCGAACCCCCTGGATCGGGTCGCCCTCTCCCGGCTCTATCTCTTGTGAGCCGCCTGCGTCCCCCCTCCCCCCCACGCAACTTCTGCTAGCAGACGTTAGGTTCAGATCCACATGATGCAGCCTGTGGATCTGAGCACAGCTTCTGCTAAGTCGGCGGCGGATATCCTGACGCAAGTGCAGTTTCCCCACTGAGCGAGCCGAGGTCATGGCTGAGCAACCCCCGCCGGCAACATATTCCGAGCGCATCGAGCAGTTCTGCGTCCCGGTGCCGCTGCCCGACGGCACCCGGGCCTGGCTGGGGCCGGTCCTGAGAAGCGATCGAGAAGCCCTGGCGCAGGAATACCTCACACTCAGCGAGGAAGCGAAGTGGCACCGGTTCCTGTCCGCGGTCCCTCACTTGACGCCCTCGATGCTCGACCAACTCGTCGATGATGTGGACGGGGTGAATCACGTAGCCCTCGTCGCCTTCGTCGAGACCCCGGGCGGGGTGGCGCCGGTCGGGATCGGCCGCATCGTTCGCTATGAAGACCAGCCCGACGCGGCCGATATCGCGCTGACCGTCAAGGATGCCTTCCACAATCGCGGGATCGCCACGGCGATGGCACGCGAACTCGTCGAACTGGCCCCGGAGGGTGTGACACACCTGCTCACCGAGGTGGCGGCCGACAACCCGGCACCCGTGGCGATCCTCGGCAAACTCGGTGAGATGCGAACCCTGGGCACCGGGGAGGGGGTCCTGGACGTCGAGGTGGACATCACAGGGGCTGGCCTGCCAGATCGAGAGCCCGAGGGCGGCCGGCTCCACCCGGTGTTGAGCGCGCCCTGGCGACGAGGCATGTGGTTGCGCGATCGCGTGTGCGACGAGTTGGGCCGCATGACCCGGGACGACGACTGAGCCGACCGGCGCCCGGCTCACCAGCCCGCGGCGCGTGCGCGCTCACGGCGTGAGCATCACCTTCAGCGCGGCGCGCGAGTCCATCGCGGCATACGCCTGCGGCGCCTCCTCCAGCGTCATCACCCGATCGAAAACCCGGCCCGGGTTGATCGTCCCGTCCAACACCTTGGGGATGGTCTGCTCCAGGTAGGCCCGCACCGGCGCGGGACCTCCATTGAGGGTGATATTGCGCCCGAAAAGACCGCCGAAGCCCACTGGCGCCGTCTCGAATTGCGGGACCCCCACGCGGGAGATGACACCGCCTGGGCGCACCACACCGAGACACTGCTCGAAGGCGGGCAGGTGACCGACGGCCTCCAGCACCACGTGACTACCCTCCCCCGCGGTGAGTTCCAGGACGCGCTCGACTCCCTCGGCGCCCCGCTCGGCAACGACATCGGTGGCCCCGAACTCCCGCCCCAGATCGGTGCGCTCGGTATGCCGTCCCATCAGGATGATGCGCTCGGCGCTCAGCTGCCGCGCGGCCAGGACCGCCGAGAGCCCGACCGCGCCGTCACCGACCACGGTGACCGTCTTGCCGGGGCCAACCCGCCCGACGAAGGCCGCGTGGTAGCCGGTGAGGTAGACATCGGAGAGCGTCAGCAGCGACTTCAGCAGGTCCTCGTCGGCCGTGGCCTCGGTGACCACGAGGGTGCCATCGGCCTGCGGCACCCGCACGGCCTCGGACTGGGCCGCGCTGAAGAAGCCGCCGTGCCGACACGCCGTCTGCACCCCGTCGCGGCAGGCCGCGCAGGTGTTGTCGGACCAGGCGAAGGGGCTGATGACAAAGTCACCCGGGCGCACCTGCCGCACCGCCGCACCGACCTCCTCCACCACCCCGATGAACTCGTGGCCGATGGTTCGCCCCTCGGCGACGGGCGCCATCGAGTGATATGGGTGCAGATCGGAGCCGCAGACACAGGCCCGCACCACCCGCACGATGGCGTCGGTGGGCGCCGTGATTGCCGGATCGGGCCGGTCCTCGACCCGCACCTCGCCGGGGCCGTAGATGACTGTTGCTCGCACGGCGAGCTCCTCTCGGTTGGGGGTATGCAGGACGGCTGGCGAGCCGGCCCTAGGTTGGCGCGTGCTGCGCTGCGTCAGCCCGCGCGGCGTGCGCCCAGCGCCCGCTGTGCGCCGGATGTTCGGTGGCCCAGCGCATGAACCGCGTTGCCGCACGGGCCGATTCGATGGCCAAGCAGGCGGCTCGCGGGGATCGCTGGAGATCGAGCAGGTCGGCCGCCCAGGGCGGCAGGGTCGCGACCGCCGCGGCGGCCAGCACCGCATACGCCGGCCGTTCGGCACGAGGCAGCGGCGGCTGCTGCAGCAGGAAGTCCCGCACCTGCTCGGCTTCGGGGCTGATCCGCAGCTCCGGCAGGTATGCCGTCAGCGCCCCCTGCAACTGCGCCACCGTCCTCGGCGGGTCGGGCAGGCCGAGCCGCGCCGAGCACGAACCGATTTGTGCGACATATGTATCCGCCTGCGATGGGGTCAAGCGGCGAGCCCCGAGGGCCTGATGCGCGGTCAGGAAGCTCTCGGCTTCGGCGGCATGCACCCAACCCAGGAGGTGGGGGTCGCTCGCGGCATACGCGTGGCCGTCGCTGGTCGTGCCGCGCACGCCATCGTGGATGCCGCGCACGGCTGCCGCCAGCCGCTCTGCGTCGGCGGTGGGGGCATAGGTCGTGGTGGCGATCCAGTTGCTCGTGCGCTGCAACCGGCCCCACGGGTCGGATTGGAATCCGGAGTGTCCGGCAACCCCGGCCATGGCGAGCGGGTGCAGGCTCTGCACGAGCAGCGCTCGGATCCCGCCAGCGAAGATCGCCGGATCCGAGTGAACCCACCAGATCGGATCGTCGGGGTGGAAGTGCCGCTCTCCGTCGCTGCGATAGATCCGCCGCTCGCGCAACTCGACATCGGGGCCGGCGACGCGGGCGCGCAGGCGCGCCTGGAAGCGACGGCGCACCGCGTGCTGCAGCACACCCGCCGAGTATGCGGTCACTGTCGCGATATCCGTCTCTCCTGCGTCTAGATCCGGGCACCAGGGCGTCGCCGGGAACTCGCTCTGGGCTTCATGTTCGTCCTGACCCGATGGTATGTCGCGTTGCTGGCTCCCCGGCGCCGGCAAACGCGGTGGTGTGCAGCGGGCAGGGCGTCGCTCTGCGCCATAGGGTCTAATCAGCAGGATTCTGATCGGGTCTGAAGGCAGGAAGCGCGGGCAATGGAGTACATCACGCTGAACAACGGGGTCGAGATGCCGATGCTTGGCTACGGCGTCTATCAGGTCGAGCCCGCCGAGTGCGAGCGCTGTGTCACCGATGCCATCGAGGTGGGCTATCGCTCGATCGACACGGCCCAGGCCTATCGCAACGAGGAGGGGGTGGGCGCGGCCGTCGCGCGATGCCGTGTTCCTCGAGAGGAGCTGTTTCTCACCACAAAGGTGTGGATCTCCAACGCAGGGCAGGAGCGGGCGGCGACCTCGATCGATGAGTCGCTGCGAAAACTAGGCACCGACTACCTGGACTTGCTGCTCATCCATCAGCCGTTCGGGGACTACTACGGCACCTATCGGGCGATGGAGGCCGCTCTGGCGGCCGGGAAGGTGCGCGCCATCGGCGTCAGCAACTTCTATCCCGACCGGCTCATCGACCTCGCCCGCTTCGCGGAGGTCGTGCCGGCGGTCAACCAGATCGAGACGCATCCCTTCCACCAACAGCGGGTGGCCCACGACGTCATGGCTCGGTATGACGTGGTGCACGAATCCTGGGGGCCCTTCGCCGAGGGCCGCAAGGATATGTTCACCCATCCGGTGATCGCGCAGATCGGCGCCGCTCATGGCAAGAGCGTGGCGCAGGTCATCCTGCGCTTCCTGATCCAGAGCGCGGTCGTCGTGATCCCCAAGTCGAGCCGTCGCGAACGGATGGCGGAGAATCTCGACGTCTTCGACTTCGCGCTCTCCGAGGCTGACATGCAGGCGCTCACGCAGCTGGACGAGGCCGAGAGCGCCTTCTTCTCGCACCAGGACCCGGCAACCGTGGAGATGTTGACCGGCTACGGCGCGCCGCGTCGCTGACGCTCGTCAGGGATTGTCCTCGCCCTCGCCCGCACGCCGGCGAGCGATCCAGTGGTGCAGATGCGCATAGACCTGCGGATGGTTGAGCAGACCGGCGTGGGTGACTCCGCCGACGTGCGCGACCCGGGCTCGTGGAAGGGGTAGTCGGTCCGCCAGCCCGGTCCCCGAGGCACTGGCCAGGGGCACCATGAGGTCGCCGAGCCGCGCCGCGCCCGGAACCCCGGGCGTGCGGGTGAGGGTGGCGCCCACCGCGTAGTAGGCGACATGGGCGAGCGCCGGGTGGTGGCCCGCGTCCGGCTGCCCCAGGTCCGCCCGGTCGGCGTCCACCAGCTCGGCATCCGGCGGCACCGGTGCAGCCAGGCGGGGTGCGGGCACCTCGTGGCCGTGCCGATCGCCGGGGAGGCACGCGCCATACCGCAGATCTTTGACGCCGACGCTGCGTCCAGTGAGCACGCGCGAGACCGGCCGCGTCTCGGGCAGGTGGTCGAGCCAGCCGGCCGCGGCGTCAGCGGCGCGCTCGAGGGGAGCGCCCAGATGCGGGGTCCCGAGCGCGATGACATCACGCAGGGGCCGGATCCAGTCGTGGCCCGCTTCGGCCGCGACCCGGCAGGCACCCCGCGCGACGAGACCGCCCATCGAGTGCCCGACGAGCACGAGCTCCGTCACGGGCACGGGCCATACAGCCACCACCTCCTGGAGGAGGTCGGCCAGCGCGCGGGCGTTGTCCGCGACGCACAAACCGGTGTTGTAGCGCAGATAGAGCGGGGTCAGCCCCAGGTCGTCGCGCAGCAGCGAGCCATAGGTGATCGTCGGGTCGCTCTGGTGCCGCACGGCACCCAGTGACCACGACTCCTCGCTGACGCAGAGACCGTGGACGAAGAGCACGACCTGGCCAGTGGGCTCGGGATACGCCGCGGCGATGCTTTCCGGCGAGAGCGCGACATCCTGTCCTTCTGCCCGTAGCGAGAATGGTTGCGCGAGAGCGGGATAGCGTTGCTGCAGCAGATCCCCCCAGAGGCCATTCAGCGCCCCCTGCGCATAAGCTCCGCCTCTGGCCCCCGAGATCGGCTCGGCATGGAGTGTCGGGGCCGCGGCGAGGGCAACCGCCCGAGGGATCATCGTCGTCCCCAGCCGAACCCAGGCATATGTCGAGGCGCTGAGCACCTCATACGCGATCCGGACCGGGGCCGTTGCGGGCGCCGCGCGAGCGCTCAGCGCGTCGAAGACCCGGCCCGCGACCGCCCGCTGCACCTCACGCACGATGCCGACGCTGCCGCCGAGGGCATCGCCGAGCAGCGCGCCGGCAGCCCGCACCTCGGATCCGGTCGCCATCCGATCACTCCCCTCTGACGCCTCAAGCCTCCCACAGGCCCGCCCCCAACTAGCGTGGGCACATGCCCAACGCCACTCGCGACCTCGTGAACCGCCTGCGACAGCTCTCCAGCACCAGCCTGATCGACGCCCAGCCGGGGCTGCGCGTCCTCCCAGCGACCATGCGACCCATTGTTCCCAGGCGCCGGTTCGCGGGGACGGTGCGCACCGCCCAGGCGAACCGTGACCTGATGTCGGTCATGGCCGCGCTGCGCGAATCCGTCGCGGGAGAGGTGCTGGTGATCGACGTCGGCGGGCAGGACCGGGCCGTCGCCGGTGAGCTCTTCGCGACGGAGGCTCAGCGGCGTGGGCTGGCCGCCGTCGTGATTCATGGGCGCTGCCGCGACAGCGCCACTCTCGCGAACCTGTCGATCCCCCTGTGGGCCACCGGATTTGCCCCCAATGCCTATCCCGCCCGCGCGCTTCCGGTGACCGGGGTCGACCTCGTTCTCGAGGGCGTCCCACTCGCTCAGGGGGAGCTGATCGTCGGTGACGACGACGGGCTGGTTGTCGGTTCGGGGGCCGAGTTCGCGTCCGCCGTCGACGCCGCGACGGCCATCGAGAAGCGCGAGAAGGCCCTGCAGCAGGCGATCCTCGGGGGTGCCAGCCTCTTCGATTCCCTGAACTATGACGAACACCTGGCGGCATTGCGCGCCGGGGCACCGGGGGGGCTGACGTTCTCGTGACTGCCTTCGCTCGGCGCGCAGACCTCATACACCCCTCGGCGATCCGCGAATTCCTCTCTCTCGCAGCCGATCCGGGCATCATCTCCTTTGCCGGCGGCTACCCCGACGCCACCATGTTTCCGATGGACGAGCTGCACAAGATCTATGACGAGCTGGTGACCCCGGCCAACGCCAGCGCTCTGCAATATGCAGCCTCCGAAGGGCTCCCGGAACTTCGTGCGCAGGTCGCGGCGCGGTTGAGCGCCGACGGTATGCCGTGCACTGCCGAGGAGGTGCTGATCACCCAGGGCGGACAGCAGGGACTGGACCTGAGCGCCAAGCTCTACCTCGACCCGGGCGATGTCGTGATCACCGAACGGCCGACCTTCCTCGGCGCGCTCATCGCCTTCAACCCGTGCGAGCCGGCATACCGCTCGGTGCCGATGGACGACGAGGGTCTGGACACTGAGGTGCTCGAAGAGGTGCTACGCACGAGCCCCCGGGTCAAGCTGATCTACGCGGTGCCCGACTTCCAGAATCCCACCGGCCGCACCATGAGCCTGGCGCGCCGGCGCCGGCTGGTCGAGCTGGCGCAGGAGTATGACGTGGTCATCCTGGAAGACACGCCCTACCGCGAGTTGCGGTATGACGGGGAGCGTCTCCCCACCCTCAAGAGCCTCGACACCGACGGCCGAGTGATCCATGTCGGTAGCTTCTCCAAGATCCTGGCCCCCGGTTTGCGGCTCGGCTGGGTGCTGGCGGCGCCCGCGATCCGCGAGAAGCTCGTGCTGCTGAAGCTGGCTGCGGACACGCAGAACGGGACTCTCAATATGCGGGTGGCGGCCGCATACCTGGCGGGCTTCGACATCGATGCACACATCGCCGGGATGCTGCCGTCATACCGCCGCAAGCGCGACCTGATGCTCGCCGGCATCACCGAGCACTTCCCGCCCGAGGTGGTCTGCACCCGGCCGCAGGGTGGGCTGTTCACGTGGGTGAGCTTCCCGCCGCCTTTCGACGTTGCCGCCTTCCAGCGCGAGACCCTCATCCCGCGGGCCGGAATCATCATCGTCCCCGGGGCCCCCTTCTTCCCCGACCGGCCGGAGGGCCACCATGCCCGGATGAGCTACTCCGGGGTCCCCGACGAGCGGCTGGTCGCGGGCGTGCGCACGATGGGCGCCCTGCTCGCCGAGCAATCCTGGTCGGCTGGCTGACTGGCAGGCTGGCAGGCTGGCGGACTGGCGGACTAGCCAACTTCTGCTAGCAGAGGGTGCGCTCAGATCCACAGGATGCATCCTGTGGATCTGAGCGCACCCTCTGCTGAGTTGGGTATGACGTGCGGCCCCCGCGGCGTCCCCACCACCACCGCGCCCCGAGCCTTCGTCGGTGCGCGCTACGCGGTGGGTTCGCCGGGCGCGCCCGACGCGGTGGCCTGATCGTGCTCGTGGTCGGCGGGGTCGGGTTCTGGTGCCACCCGCGAGATCCGGATTCGAGTGATGGCGTGATGGCTCACCTCCAAAACCTCCAACCGCCACCCGGAAATCTCGGCGAACTCGCCGGCACGCTCCGGGATCCGACCCAGGACCTGCAGGACCAAACCAGCGACCGTGGTGTAGTCGCCGGCCTGGTAGGTCAGATCGATGTCAAGGTCGCGCAGGTCATGAAGTGGATAGGTGCCGGGAAGCACGTATGACCCGTCCGGCTCCGGTAGCAGGCCGAGGCTGTCCTTGTCCGTCTCGTCGTAGATCTCGCCGACCACCTCCTCGAGCAGATCCTCCAAGGTGACGATTCCGTCGGCATCGCCGTGCTCGTCGACGACCAGGGCTAATTGCTGGCGCCGGGCTTTGAAAGTGCGCAGGGCCGCCGACACGGGCGCCACATCGGGGAAGACGAGCAACTCGCTGACCACCCGCCCCACCGGTGTCGAACCACCCTCGATCAGCGCCGACCAGTGGACGATGCCGACGACATCGTCCAGGCTGCCGGCGACCGTCACCGGCGCGCGGGAATGACCTGCCGACACCAGCGCGGTGCGCGCCTGGTCGAGCGTCAGGTCCTGACGCAGGCTGAACACCTGCCCGCGAGGAACGAGAACCTCGCGGACGGTGCGATGTTCGAGGTCGAGTGCGCCGCTGATGATCTCGCGTTGCTCCGGATTCAGTTCGCGGTGGGAGGTGACGATTTCGCGCAGTTCGTCCGAGCTGAGTTCGTCGGCGGCCGCCTCCGCCCGGCCCCCCAAGAGTCGCACGACGGCGTTGGTGGCGTGCGCCAACAGCCATACGGCCGGCTTGGACAGTGTGGAGATGAAGTCGAGCGGACCGGCGGCCAATCGCGCCCACGGGAGCGCCTTTTGCATCGCCAACCGCTTGGGTGCCAACTCGCCGAAGACCAGGGTGACGAAGGTGAGGATCAGGGTCACTCCGGCGATGGCCAGCGGCTCCGCCGCGCCACCGAGGGTCGGAGTCAGGACGGGTACGAGCGGCTCGGCAAGGGCCACCGCCGCCGTGGCCGAGGCGAGGAACCCGGCCAAGGTGATGCCGATCTGGATGGTCGCCAGGAACCGGTTGGGGTCGCGGGCCAGCCGCACGAGTCGACGCGAGCGCGCGGTCCCCTCCCGCTCCAGCTGCTTGAGCTGGCCTTCGCGCAGCGAGATGAGGGCCATCTCAGTTCCGGCGAACGCCGCGTTGAGGAGCACCAGAATCAGGACGAGACCGATATTCGGCCAATAGCCAGACACCGCTGGATTCACCACACCTTGGTCGGGATCGTCTATCGTACGGCCCCGCCGGTGCGCGTCCGAGCGCCGCATACAGCGCGCACTGGCCCGCTGGCTCACGTCCGGCGCCGACCGGCCGACTGACTAGGGTCCCGCGCCGACCGGCCGACTGACTAACTTCTGCTAGCAGCAGGTGCGCTCAGGTCCACAGGCTGCATCGTGTGGACCTGAGCGCAACCTGTGCTGAGTTGGTTGTCTGGGGGCTAGGCCGGGGGGCCGGTGACCTGAAAGGGCGCCCCGTCCGGATCCGTCAGTATGACGGTGGCTCCCCGCGTGTCCACCCAGCTGGCTCCGAGGCCAAGCAGGCGCTCGACCTGTGCCGCCTGATCGGTGGCGATGAGTTCGAGAACCTGGTGGCCCTGGGCGTGGTTCGGGCCAAGAGGCGGTCCACCCCAGGCGATCTTGGTGCCCCCCGCAGGGGACTGGATCGCCGTCTCCTGGCCGAGGTCCCACACCAGCGGCCAACCCAGCGCCGCGCTCCAGAACAGGCCGACCGCCCGCGTGCCGTCGCAGGCGAGTTCGCCAAGGAGGCCGCACCCGCGAGATAGGCGTTGTCGGGTTCGATAACGCAAAACTCGTTCCCCTCCGGGTCGGCGAGAACAATGTGGCCCTCGTCGGCTCGCTGGCCGACGTCGAGGTGGCTGGCGCCTAACCGCAGGGCCATCGTCACGGCAGCCTCCTGGTCGGCTGCGGACGTGCTCGTCAGGTGCAGGTGCATCGGGTTCGGACGCACGCTGGGGGCCCGCCCGGAGACGAAGCGGAGGCTGACCTGCGCCCCTGGGCCCGGTACTAGCGAGCCGCCTCGGCCCGAGACCACCTCCCGACGAAGCAGGTCCCCCCAGAACTCCGCGAGGCGCGCGGGGTCGCCAGCCCGCCACACCACGGCACCCAGGCGCACCGTCATACCGGCACCATATCCCCAACCTAGCCAACGAC
>CALLZC010000003.1 GCA_937858995.1 uncultured Nostocoides sp. | reverse complement strand
TTTTCAAGCAGAAGACGGCATACGAGATAGGAGTCCGTCTCGTGGGCTCGGAGATGTGTATAAGAGACAGGAGCTCGACGATGGTGCGCAGGGTGCGGGTCACCGGGTCGAAGGCCATCAGCGGTGTCCCCTGCTGCCAGGAGCGGCCGTGGGCGTCGGGGACGAAGAGCAGTTCGCGGCCATCGGGCGCGAGGGCCAACGAGGCGATATACCCCGGGGCCGGGCCGAGGTCGCGGATCGTGCCGTCGGCAGCGAGGGCGAAGAAGCGCTCCGGTGAGCGCGTGACGCCATAGACGGTCCCGTCCGCGGCGGGGCTGGTCGTGGCTCGCAACCAGCCCGCCGGGAGCCGGATCGCACTATCGCGCAGGTCGCCCCCCGGCTGATAGCGCAAGAGCGCTGACCCCTCCCCGGCGACGAGGGCGGCCCCGTCCGCCGTGACGGCGATAGCGCGAAAGCCCGTATGCCGTTCGTCTCCCGACTGGTAGAGCACCGCACCGGTCGCCGGGTCGGCGGCAAAGAAGACGCCCACGTCTGCGCTGGCGCCCTCGGCTCGGCCCTGCGGATCGGCCGCCTCGCCATAGATCAGGCCGCCGCCACCCGCCAGCGAAGGGATGCCGTGCCGGGGAATGGGAACCCCCAGGTCGGTGACGCGATAGGTCCACGGGTCGAGGGACAGCAGCCGGTCACCCGTGTAGGAACCGGTGTAGGTCAAGCCGTCGCGGTCCCCCCAATAGGTCGAGAAGAGCACGTCGTCGCACCCGCTGAGGACCAGTGGCGCATGGATCTTGCCGTAGCCCCAGTCACCGTCGCGATGCGGGACCAGAGACAGGACATCGGTGAAGCGGGTCAGCTCGCCCGTGGCGGGATCGAACACGAAGAGATAGGAATTGCCGTCCGCGCCGTCATGGGTGCCGGCCGCGGACAGGAACCGGCCATCCGGCAGGACGAGGCCCTGCCCCCACTGCGACCACAGCGCGCCCGGCGGCTGGGGTTTGGGATAGACGACTGCGCTCACCGTGGGTCCGCCGGCCGCACCCCGCGACAGCACGCGGACCCGGCCACTGGGTCCCTGCGGCACGGTGGCCGTTCGACCCGGGCAGCGCGCCGCCGCCGCGCCGGTGGGAGTCTGCGTGCCCGCGGCGCTCGAACCGGCCGAGCCGGTGGCGGAGCCCTGGATGGTAGCGCTCCTGGTGGCGGCGCTCTGGGCCGCGGTGCTGGAGGGGTCGCCGGCACTGCACCCGGCCACCATCAGCGGCCAGAGCGCGGCCCCGCACAGCAGGGCCAGGCGCGCTTTCATACGGGCCAGTCTCCCCCACGGTCCCGCTTGCGCACGCAACACAGCGGCCCCCACCCGAGGGTGGGGGCCGGTGGACGCAGCGCTGCGGTCGAGGTCAGGCGACGCGCGGGGCACTCACGGCCGAGACCGGGCGCCAGGTGGAGGTGCCATAGAAGAGGACCTTGCCGGTGCTCTTGGTGCGATAGATGCCGGGCGCGTAGCTCGTGTTCGCCGTGCCGTAGACGCGGTAGACGTTGTAGCGGGTGCCCTGCGCCGGCACGCCGACGTTGACCCAGCGGGTGCCGTACTTGCGCTGGATGGTGACCTTCATCTGCAGGGCGGCCACCGTGGCCGTGCAGGTCAGGTCGCCGTCGCCCTTGATCCGACCGCCGCCCAGGTAGGGCGCCAGCGCCCGGATCTTGCAGGTGGTCAGCTGGGCGGACGCCGAGTCGGGTCCCGCGACGGGCGCGGCCTGGGCGGCCGTCCCGGCTCCGAGAAAGACGAGGCTCGCGGCTGATGTGGTGGCGAGAGTGCGCAGGATCTTCATTCAACGGTTCCTTCGGTTGTCGTGATGGCGACCGGTTGGGAGCGCACCCATCGCACCGCTCCCTGGCCTCACGTCAGCGTGAGAGGGGGCCTTGCTCGGCTGGCGCGACCAGCTCGGACGCACGCAGCTTAGTGGCGCGAACCGTGCGCGAAAAGGAAACGCCAAAACGAGTTACCGGAAGGTACTTCTGGGCACAAACGCCGCGGGCATCCCACCCCCAGCGTGGCGGCGATATGGGTCCAGCCGGCAGGCGAGCGACTGGTGTCGGCTTCGTCGACGGCGACTCCGCAGCCCGGCAGCGCTACCTTCCGTGACGTGCTCGTGGCCTCGAGGGGTAACCACCCCTCGGGTCCGAGGAGAACACTGCTGGCGGTGGCGCAGGGATTCGAACCCTGGGTGGGGTTGCCCCCACACGCGCTTTCGAGGCGCGCTCCTTAGGCCGCTCGGACACGCCACCGCGGAGCACACTACCCGAGCGGGTCGGCCGGGCCGAAATCGCCTGCGGGGGTGTCCCGGTGACCTTCGAAGAAGTCCCGGAGCAGGCCGGCACACTCCGCTTCGCGGATGCCGCCGACCACCTCGCAGCGGTGCGTGGCGCGCCGATCCCGGGGCACGTCCCATACCGAGCCGCAGGCCCCCGCCTTGGGGTCCCAGGCTCCGAAGACCACCCGATCGATCCGGGCGAGCATCATGGCACCGGCGCACATCGCGCACGGCTCCAAGGTGGCGACCAAGGTGGCCCCGGACAACCGCCACGAGCCGGTATGCCGGGCCGCCTCGCGCAGCGCAAGCACCTCGGCATGCGCGGTGGGATCGTTGTCGCGCTCACGCGCGTTCCAGCCGACCCCGATGATCCCCCCGTCTGGAGCGACGACCAAGGCCCCGACCGGCACGTCGCCGCTCGCCAGAGCGGTCCGGGCGGCGGACAACGCCAGGCCGAGCCACTGCTCATACTGCTCGTTCCGTGCGGCCACGCGCTAAGTTTCGCCTATGCGCGTCGTCCACCCGGATCACCCCCTCATCGCCCACAAGCTGACCTATCTGCGCGACAAGCGCACCGACTCTCCTACCTTCCGGCGGCTGGCCGAGGAGTTGATGACCCTGCTGGCGTATGAGGCCACTCGCGAAGTGCGGGTCGAGCCGTTCGCGATCGAAACCCCGGTCGCGGCCACCGTCGGCATCAAGCTCGCCAACCCCAAACCGCTGATCGTGCCGATCCTGCGCGCGGGCCTCGGCATGCTCGAAGGCATGGTGCGACTGCTGCCCAGCGCCGAAGTCGGCTTCCTCGGGATGCAGCGCGACGAGGAAACGCTGGAGATCACGACCTATGCCAACCGCCTCCCGGATGACCTGTCCGACCGCCAGGTCTATGTCTTGGACCCCATGCTGGCGACGGGGGGCTCGATGGGCGATGCCATCCGGTTCCTCGTCGAGCGGGGTGCGGCGGATATCACCGCCGTCTGCCTGCTCGCCGCTCCCGAGGGGATTGCCCGGCTCGAGGCGGAGCTGGCCGATGTGACCCCGCCGGTCACCCTGGTTGTCGGCTCGATCGATGAGCGGCTCAACGAGCACGGCTATATCGTCCCGGGGCTAGGGGACGCGGGCGACCGCCTGTACGGGCTGGTTTAGGTGGTCTTCGTCCTGGATCGGGCGTAACAATTCGCCCGTTCCGCGCGTCATATTTGACGCACCATGCGTCCCATCCGGCACACTAACCCCATTCACCCCGTTAGGGGTCACGCGTCAGGCGCGCTTGCGCGCCAAGGAGGAGTCGATGTCCATGCCCCCGATCAAGAAGATCGTGCTGTGGCTGATCGTCATCTTCTTGCTCTATGCCATCCTGACCAACCCCAGCGACGCCGCCGACATCGTGGACGCCGCATGGGACCTGATTCTCGAGGGATTGCGCAATATCTTCGACTTCTTCGACGCCTTGCTGCGCCGAAACTGACCCAGCCATGCCGGCGGGTCGCAGTCCGCGCGGGCACGATGATCCATTCATCGCGCCCCCGACCAAAGACTTGACCCGGGTCCTGACGGCCGACGAGCACCTGCAACTCAACGTCCACCAACACCCCATGGTGTTGTGGAAGCCCGTTGCGCTGCTCGCGGGTGCCCTGGCGCTGCTAGTCGTCGTCCTGTCGGACAATCGTCTCCCGTTGCTCGTCGTGGTGATCGTGCTCGCAGCACTCGGGAACCTGGCCTGGCGTGTCTATGAACGCCGGCACAACTCGTTCGCCGCAACCGACCGCCGGATCCTGCGCGTGGAGGGGGTTCTGAACAAATCGGTGCCCATGATGCGCCTGCAAAAGATCACGGACATGCGCCTTGATCAGCCCTTGATCGGCCGGTTCATCGGGTACGGGACGATCACCATCGAGAGCGCCGGACAGGACCAAGCGGTGCGGGAGCTGGCCTATGCCCCCAACCCGACCCTGGTTTTCCGCCGGCTCAACTCGGTGATCTTTGGTGAAGAGCACCCCGACCTCGCTGCACCCGTGCGCCCGGCCCCGGCGCGTCGAGCCGTCTCCGCGACCGCCCGAGGTATGCGGCGCAGCGCGGACGTGGCGCGTCGCGAGGCGAATCGGGCCGCCGGGCGGACCCGATTGACGCAACCCCAATCCCCGACACCCGGTCAGATCGGGTCCCCCGTGGCGGATCGTGCCAAGCACCACTTCTTCGGTGCCATCGAGCGCCCGGACGACGACACGGACGAGATCCCGATCCAGCCGCCGCGCACCCCCTAGCGGGCGGCGCCGCGTCAGCGCGTGAGGGCCGCGATCCCCCACAGTGAGGCCAGCCCGCCGAATAGCACGACCAGACTCAGCGGTCCCGAGGCAGCGGCTCCGGCCAACGCTAGCCCCATGGTCGTGACAATGAGGGCACCAGCAACCCCCGCGATGATCGCCACCACCCGCTGCCGGTGTGCTGGAACCTGGGGGATGCCACCCACAGTGGCCGACCAGGCAAGCGATCCGAGGGCGAGCAGCAGCAGGTCGTCCAGGTCGGTCACCAACCCGGCAACCGCGCAGGTGATAGCCACCAGCATCACAGCGAGGAATGCCATTGTGGCCCGCTTCGTGCCGATGGGCAGCAAGCCACGGCCGAACCTGCTCGCAAGGATGAGCACGTTCATGAGCGGCTCGGTCAGCCAACTGACCGCGAGCACGCTGATCATGAGAACGGCAGCAACATTGACCCATGCCGCCTCTCCTCCCACGGCTCGGAGAACGCGATAGAGAATGAACGGAATGAACAGAAACCCTGTCCTGACGAGGTCCGACTGGCCCGCCAGCCAATCGGAGTAGCGCCACAGGGCCCGGTACACGGGATTTCGGGCCTTCATGGCGACAGTGAGGTCCTCGCGAACGCCGGCGTTGGTCGGGTTGAGGCGGACCGCCTCACGAGTCGAGTCCAGCGCGTCCTGCGATGTCCCCGTCCGCAAGGCAAGCATCCCGCGAAGGCGGTGGGCGCCCGCGTGGTTCGGATCCAGCGTCAGGGCGTCGGCGATGGCCGCGCTCGCCTCCTCGTTGCGACGGAGGTCCAGAAGTGCGCCAGCGATCCCAACGGGGATGTCGGCATCCTGCGGGTCGAGGGAGCGCGCCGTCGCGAAACTGGCCAGGGCCTCGGCGGGCCGATCATCCTCGTGGAGGAGGGAGCCGAGTTGGAAATGCAGGATCGGGGCATCAGGAGCCACGTGCAGCGCCGCTTCGATGGTCGCCAGAGCGCTCCGGCGGTCCCCGGTGGCGCTCTGGGCTGCGCTGCACAGGAGCAGTGCGTAGGGATGATCGGGTGCTGTGGCGAGCGCCAGACGCGAGGCCTCGAGCGCCTCGTCAGCACGCTCCTGCAGGAGCAAGGAGCGTACGAGGGTTAACAGCAGCGCGAGATCCTGCGGCCAGGCGCTCAAACCCTGGCGGACCTCACGCTCCGCGTCCTGGGCACGGCCTAGGTCAAGCAGCGTCTCGGCCCGCTACGCGACGGTTAACGCGTCCTTCATTCCTTGCCCACCTGCTTCTCTTTTGGTGCCCGGACTATAGCGAGTGATGACCGCGTCAGCCCGCCCCTCGGGTTAGCGTGACCCTCGTGTCGAATGAAGCGGTGATCACCGCGCTGCAACAAGCGCTGGCCTTGGACCCATCCAATGTCGAGGTGCGGGCTCACCTGGCTGGGCTCCTTCATCAGGATGGCCACACGGGCGCAGCTCTCGCCGAAGCTGGCGTCGTGCTGGCCCAGCAACCGGACCACCTCGCAGCGCTGCGCGTCGCACAGGCCACGACCCAGCTTCAAGGAGACTCCGTCCGCGCCGCCTCGTACGCGCGCGTGATCGCGGCGCTGACCGGCCGGGCGGCGGAACCCGGCGCCGAGGGTGTGTCGGATGGGCTCACCCCCGCGATGGGTGGCGGGGCCAGAGCGAGTGATCATGGCGGCGCCGAGGGAGCTGACGACGGTCGTTCGGAGGTCGCGGCGCTCATTCCCGACACCGCCGATGACCTGTTGGCGTCGTGGGAAGGGTCTGCGGGACTCGTCGAACCGGACCTTGGCCACATCTCGCCCGCCGGAGTCACGCTGGCCGACGTTGGTGGTATGACGGACGTCAAGAAGCGACTGAATCAGTCGTTCTTGATGCCAATGCGAAACCCCGAGCTGCGGGCGGCCTTCGGCAAGTCGTTGCGTGGCGGCCTGCTCCTGTGGGGGCCACCGGGCTGCGGCAAGACCTTCGTCGCGCGGGCGGTTGCCGGGGAGCTCGGAGCACAGTTCTACGAGGTCGGCCTTGCCGATGTGCTGGATATGTATGTCGGCAGCAGCGAACGAAACCTCCACAGCATCTTCGACACCGCTCGCCGGAACACGCCCTGCGTCTTGTTCTTCGACGAACTCGATGCCCTCGGGCACAAGCGTTCTCAACTGCGTGGCGCTGCAGTCATGCGTGGTGTGGTCAATCAGATGCTGGCGGAACTGGACGGCGCCTCCACGGAGAACGACGGGGTCTTCGTCCTCGCGGCGACCAACCATCCGTGGGATGTCGACTCGGCGCTGCTGCGCCCTGGTCGCTTTGACCGTTCCGTTCTGGTCCTGCCCCCGGACCGTGAGGCGCGCGAGGCGATCTTTGCGCTGCACCTCCAGGGGCGGCCAACCGATCGGATCGACCTGCGCTCGCTGGCCACGTCGACGGAAGGGTTCTCGGGCGCTGATGCTGCGCTGGTTTGTGAGCAAGCAACGGAGTCGGCCATGGAGGAATCCATGGCCTCGGGAGTGATGCAACCCATCACCCAGCGGCAGCTCGTTGCCACCGTGGGGCAGGTCCGGCCGAGCATCGGCGAGTGGATGGAGGCTGCGCGCAACTACGCGTTGTACTCCAACTCCAGCGGTGAGTACGACGAGCTGAACGCCTATTTCAAGAAACGGCGCCGATAAGTCGCTACCGCACCTCGTGCAGCCCCGCGACCCCGACCCGGGACGATGATCGCCGTAGCTCTCGGCCATCGAGTAGCTCAATCGCTGCCAGAGCATCGATTGACCTACTCAATGATCCGTCAGACTCACGACCAGGGTGACGCCAACTGGGATCCGCCCTAGAGCGCGGCGATGATGTCCTCGACCCGCGCCTTGGCGTCGCCAAAGAGCATCTGCGAATTCTCCTTGAAGAACAGCGGGTTCTGGACGCCGGCGTATCCCGTGGCCATCGACCGTTTGAAGATGATGACGTCTTTGGCATCCCACACGTGCAGGACCGGCATCCCGGCGATCGGGGAACCCGGCTCGTCGATCGCCGCCGGGTTGACGGTGTCGTTGGCACCGATCACCAGGACCACGTCCGTGGTGGCAAAGTCGTCGTTCACCTCGTCCATTTCCAAGACGACGTCGTAGGGGACTTTGGCCTCGGCCAGCAGGACGTTCATGTGCCCGGGGAGGCGCCCGGCCACCGGGTGGATGCCGAAGCGCACATTGACGCCGCGCTCGCGCAGCCGCCGGGTCAGGTCGGCCACCGCATACTGCGCCTGTGCCGTCGCCATCCCATAGCCGGGGGTGATGATGACGTCGCGAGCCTGGTCGAGCAGCGCGGCAGCGCCGGCAGCCGTGATCTCGCGGTGCTCGCCATAGTCGGCCCCGGCGACGCTGGTGCCGGCCTCCACCCCGAAGCCGCCGGCGATGACCGAGATGAACGATCGGTTCATCGCCTTGCACATGATGTAACTCAGGTAGGCACCCGAGGAGCCAACCAGGGCGCCCGTGATGATGAGCAAGTCATTGCCCAACAGGAAGCCCGCTGCCGCGGCAGCCCAGCCCGAATAGCTGTTGAGCATCGAGACCACCACGGGCATGTCACCACCGCCGATGGAGGCCACCAGATGCAGGCCCAGAAGCAGGGCCAGCAGGGTCATCAGGCCCAGCAGGCTCTGCCGGGCGAACAGATTGTCGTGCGGGATGGCGGCATACAGCACCGTCATGACGACGAAGCCGACGATGACCCCGAGGTTGAGCAGATGGCGTGCAGGGAGCATGAGCGGGGCGCTCTTGATCCGCGCCGACAGTTTCAGATAGGCGACGATCGAACCGGTGAACGTCACCGCGCCGATGAAGACACCAACGAAGACCTCGACGTCGTGCACCTTCGGGTAGGCGACGTCGTGCTCATAGGATGAGTTCCAGCCCACGAGCACCGCGGCCAGACCGACGAAGCTGTGCAAGATGGCGATCAGCTCCGGCATCTGCGTCATCTCGACCCGTCGGGCGACACGGATGCCGAGCGCGGCCGCGACCACCATGGCCGGGACAATCCAGGCCAGTCCCACCCACCCGGACTCGCCCCCGATCTGGAGGCCACTGGCCTCCTGCCCGATGGTCGCCGCGAGAATCGTGACGATCAGCGCGATCGCCATCCCGGCGATCCCAAAGCGGTTGCCCATCCGCGCCGTCTCGTGCCGCGACAGGCCGGACAACGCGAGGATGAAGAGCAATCCGGCGACGATATAGGCGCCTTGGACCAGGGTGTAGGGCAGATTCATCGCGGCGCCTCCTCGCGCCGGAACATCTCGAGCATTCGGTCGGTGACGGTGAACCCGCCAAAGACGTTCATGCTCGCGACGAAGACCCCGATGACGGCCAGGATGGAGACCCACAACTGACCGCTCTGCCCCACCTGGAGCAGCGCGCCGACGACGATGATGCCGCTGATCGCGTTGGTCACCGACATGAGCGGGGTATGCAGTGCGTGGTGGACATTGCCGATGACATAGAAGCCGATGACCACCGAGAGCATGAACACCATGAAGTGGCCAAGGAAGGCCGGCGGGGAGATGGCCGAGACCAGCAAGAAGACCACCGCGCCCGCGAGGATGATCCGCAGCCGGGTCGTCTGGGACATCGGCGCCTTGACCGGTGGCGGCTCGGCGACGGGCGCGGCAACCGGCGCCGCTGAGACCTGGACCGGGGGCGGCGGCCACAGGGTCTGCCCGTCGCGCGTCACCGTCATACCCCGCTGGACGACATCATCGAGATCCAGCGCGAGAACCCCGTCCTTAGCCGGGGTGAGCAGCTTCATCAGGTTGACGAGATTGGTGCCGAACAGCTGCGAGGCCTGGGTCGGGAGTCGACCGGGCAGATCGGTATAGCCGATGATCTGCACCCCGTTGTCCGTCGTGACGACCTGGTCGGCGAGCGATCCGGCGACATTGCCACCATTGGCCGCGGCCATGTCGACGATCACCGACCCGGGTTTCATCGAGGCGACCATCTCGGCATCGATGATCCGCGGCGCCGGCCGCCCGGGGATCAGGGCGGTGGTGATGATGATGTCTGCCTTGGGCACCTCTTCGCGGTACATCTGCGTGGTGCGCCGGTTGAACTCCTCCCCCATTTCCTTGGCATAGCCGTCCGCGGACGGGCCGGTGTCCAGGCCCTCCAGATGTGGCCGCAGGAACTGACCCCCCATCGACTCGACCTGATCGGCGACCTCCTGCCGCGCATCGAACGCGCGGACCACGGCCCCCAGGCTGTTGGCCGTGCCGATCGCGGCCAACCCGGCCACCCCGGCTCCCACCACGAGCACCGTCGCCGGTGGCATCTTCCCGGCGGCAGTGACCTGACCGGTGAACAGACCACCGAAGTGCGAGGCCGCCTCGATCACCGCGCGGTACCCCCCGAGGTTGGCCATCGAGGACAGCACATCGAGGGCCTGCGCGCGCGAGATGCGGGGCACTGCGTCCATCGCCAGGGCGGTGACGCCGCGCGCCCGCAGCGACTCCACCAGGTCGGGATCCAGCGCGGGCGCCAAGAGCGAAATCAGGACCTGCCCGCTGCGCAGGCGCTGCTGTTCACTCACCGAGGGCGCATTGATGCCGAAGACGATGTCGCCGTCATACGCCTGCTCCGCCGAGACGATCTGGGCGCCGGCGGCGGCATACGCGCTGTCGGGGTATGCCGCGGCCGCGCCGGCCCCGGTCTCGATGGCCACGTCATACCCGAGGGCACGCAGCTGTTCGACGGTCTTGGGTGTCGCCGCGACCCGGCGCTCGCCGGGTCGGGTCTCCTTGGGCACAACGATGCGCACGGGCTTCCCTCATCCGATGGATTGGCTTCAGAGCGAACCTATCGGCACCGCCCGGCACTCACCTACCCAATGTGACCAGGACGATGTATGCCGTGCGCCACCCCCGCGGGCCGCGCCCGCCCGGGTGCGGGCTAGCCCTACCCGGTGGGGGGCTGGCCCTCCAGCGGGCGCGCGCTTGTGGCGGGGACCTCAACGCCCAAGGCCAGGGCCATGCGCTCGGCGGCGGCGGCCTCCTTGGTGCGCCCGGCCCGCTGCAGCGAGCGCACGAGCAGGATGACGGCATACGCATTGCCGGGATCGCGCTCGAGGATCTCGCGGGCGCTGTCCACCGCGCGCATGAGCTGCGCCGAGTGGTAATAGCTGCGCGCCAACAACTCTCGTGCCTCGCCCGTCCCCATGGTGTCGCCGTGTTCGGCCAAGAGGTACTCGAGCGCCTGCGCGGCCTCGATGTACTCCCGGCCGTCGAAGAGTTCGCGCGCCCACTGGTAGACCTCGTAGGGCTCGCGGCTGGCGAGCATGCTCTCGATGTGGGTCATCGCGTGGCTCCTTCCGGGCCGGGAACTGATCTCGCGCCCGTCAACACCTCCCGCCGGGCCGGTGTTCCCGCCGGGCGGCCGCTCTGCTGCCGGCGCTAGCCGGGCCCGATCGGCAACCTCACCGTGGCCACTGCGTCATTTCTCGCAGGTCCAGGGCGGCATCCAACTGCTCCTCGGAGAGTTGCCCGGAGTCGAGGTAGCCCAGCGCGAGGGTCGCCTCGCGGATGGTGATCCCGTGCTCCAGCGCGTGTTTCGCGATTCGGGCGGCAGCGTCATACCCGATGAGACCGTTCAGGGCCGTGACAATGGCCGGCGACGACCCGGCCAGGTGCCGCAGCCGGTCCGGGTCGGCGCTGATTCCGGGGATGCAGCGGCGGGCCAGGAGCGCGCTGATGGCGGCCAGGAGCTGGATCGACTCCAAGAGATTCCGGGCAAGGACGGGCATCATCACATTGAGCTCGAAGTTCCCGGCCGCACCCGCCCAAGCAATCACCGCGTCATTGCCGATCACTTGAGCGCACACCTGCAACCCCGCCTCGGGGAGCACGGGGTTGACCTTGCCGGGCATGATGCTCGAACCGGGCTGCAGGCTCGGCAGGCGGATCTCGGCCAGGCCGGTGGCCGGTCCAGAGCTCATCCAGCGCAGGTCGTTGCAGATCTTGCTGAGGCCGACCGCGATGGTCCGCAGGCCGCCGCTGAGCTCGACGAGCGAGTCGCGGGTGCTCTGCGCCTCGATGTGGTCCCGCGGCGCCGACCAGGTCAGTGCGGTGAACCGCGAGAGTTCGGATCGCACGGCGGCGGCATAGCCGGCCGGCGCGTTGAGCCCGGTCCCCACGGCCGTGCCGCCCAGCGGCAACTGCTGAACACGCGGCAGGACCGAGCGCAGCCGTTCGTTGGCGAGGGCGGCCGTGGCGGCATACCCACCGAATTCCTGGCCCAGGGTGATGGGGGTGGCGTCCATGAGATGGGTGCGCCCCGCCTTCACATAACCGGCGAATTGCACCGACTTGGCATGCAGCGCCGCTTCGAGGTCGCCAAGTGCTGGGATGAGGTCGTGGTGGACGGCCAGGGCCGCAGCAATGTGCATGGCCGAGGGGAAGACGTCATTCGAGGACTGGCTGGCGTTGACGTGGTCGTTGGGGTGCACGCTCACCCCTGCGCGATCGCACAGGCGCGCGATCACTTCGTTGACATTCATATTGGTGCTGGTGCCCGACCCGGTCTGGAAGACATCGACCGGGAAGGCATCCGCGTGCTCGCCGTCCGCGATCTCGCGCGCCGCGTCAGCGATCGCGGCGGCCTGCTCACCCGTCAGCAGGCCGTGAGCCGCATTCACGCGCGCCGCGGCCGCCTTGATCAGGGCTAGGGCCGAAATGACGCGAGCATCGACGGGTATGCCGCTCACCGGGAAGTTCTCGATGGCGCGCTGGGTTTGCGGGCCCCAGAGCGCGTGCCTCGGCACCGAGACCGCGCCGAGGGAGTCGTGTTCGCGTCGTGTCTGTGGCGGTGGCTGGGTCATGGTCCAGCCTGTCATGTGTTCGCCCGCCACGGATGAGCACCGAGGCGGGGCTGGCGTGGACGCGGCCGCGTCAGACGTCGCGCCCCAGCAGGGGCGCCGTGACCGAGGCGAACATCCGCTCCTTGATCGTCCCGAGCGTCATCCGATCCTTGCCTGCCAGGCCCCGGGCGAACTCGACTGCGGCCGAACGCAGTTCGTCCTGCGCATGCACCTGGTCGACGATGCCGGCCGCCAACGCTTCCGCGGCGCCGTACCGGGCGCCAGTCGTCATGGCGTCCACGGCCGCGCGCGGCGTCAGCTTGGCCTGGATGAGCGCGCTCATGCCAGGGCTGAAGGGGATCCGGATATCCACCTCAGGGAGGCAGAAGAAGCCGCGCTCGGTCCGCATGAGGCGGTAGTCATGACACAGTGCGACCAGGGCGCCGCCACCGAAAGCGTGCCCGTTGATCGCTGCCACCGTCGGGACGGGCAACGTGAGCAGGCGCGCCAGCAGGACCTCGACGCGGGCGACATACGCCAGGAACTGGTCGGCGTGTGCCGCAACCCACTCCAGATCAAGCCCATTGGAGAAGAACTTGCCGGTCCCTGTGGTCACCAGCACCGCTGGCTCCGAGCTGGCGATCAGGTCATCGAGGAAGGACTCGACCTGGTCGAGGAATTGCGGGGAGAAGCGGTTCTCATCGGCCCCGAAGTCCAGCAGCCACACGGGCCCGTCGCGATGCATAGTCGGCATTGCGCGATCCTCTCATCCGGGACTGGCGCGAGCCGTAGCAGGCCCCCACCCGCGACCCCCTAGCATTCCGATCATGCCCGCGAGCCATCCGATCGACGTCCTCTTCGATGCCGCCGCCGCGCTGGGTCTTGATCTGGCTGAGGAACAGACTCAGGCTGCCGTTGTACGAGAACGGCGCGGCTAGACCAAGCAGCCCGAGTGCATCGTAGCCGCGGCTATAGACGCCAGGCGTCGCGCCCTCCGGCAGCGCGTCGCGGCCGGTTCCCTTGAGCTCGCTCCACAGCACCGTAGTCGCGAAAGTGTCGAACAGTTGGGCGCTCGGCGCCTCCGGATTGCCGCCCTCGGCGGCAACGAATTTCAGCCATTCGTCGCGGTAGCTGCGCTTGAGGGCCGAGCAGGTGACCACCACACCCGGAATCAGCGGCATAGGTGTTACCACCAGCACGTCGACCCTGTCTCTTATACACATCTCCGAGCCCACGAGACGGACTCCTATCTCGTATGCCGTCTTCTGCTTGAA
>CALLZC010000002.1 GCA_937858995.1 uncultured Nostocoides sp. | reverse complement strand
CAAGCAGAAGACGGCATACGAGATAGGAGTCCGTCTCGTGGGCTCGGAGATGTGTATAAGAGACAGGGCCAACAGATCGGGGCCAGCACCGATGGCGGCGATCTCCTGCGCCTGTGAGGTGAGGATGTCGGTGATTCGGGTGACCTCGGTGCGGGCCTGCGTCAACTGAGTCATGTCGCGTGATTCCACGCGCAGGGCTGCGGCGCAGATGGCGCACACCAGCACGCCGAGGACGGCGCTCCAGGCCCCAACGCGCACATCGAAGGCGCCGACGACGAGCGTGGTCAGCCCCCAGGCCACAAGTGCCGAGATCCCTGGCACGGTGACACGAATCTGCGCGCCGACCACATCGTCGAGGTCGTCGACCACACCGGCGAGCAAGCTGGCCCGCCCCCGCCGGCCGAGCCGGGCGGGCGTCAGGGGAATCAGGCTGGCATAGGTCGCGACCCGGCGCCCCGCCAGATCGCGCAGCGCAGCATCATGGGTCAGCAGCCGCTCCCAATACCGCAGCACCGGACGAGCCATCCCAAAAGCGCGCACCCCGACGATGGCGGTCAGCAAAGTCAGGATGACTGGCTGTTCGCTGGCTCGCACGATGAGCCAGCCCGAGGTGGCGGTGAGCGCGACTCCGCTCGCGAGGGCCAGCCCGCCGACCAGGCCCGCCCCCATGAGGGCGCGCGTCACCCGCACGGTGCTGAGGTCGGGCCCGCCGGTCATCCGTCCTCCCGAGCGACGTGGTGACGGCCTGGGCGGTCCGGGGCGCTGGGCGCGGCCCCGCCGAGGTCGATGTGCGTGTCGGCCAGCGCCACCAATTCGGGGCGGTGGGTGACGACGAGGACGCACCGCCGCTGGGCCAGGTTCGCGATGGCCCCGTGCGCCTGGGCGGCGCTGTCCGGATCGAGGTGAGCGGTCGGCTCGTCGAGCAGGATGACGCTCTGGGGGGCCAGGAGGGCTCGCGCGAGGGCCAATCGCGCGCGCTGGCCCGCCGACAGCCCGAAGCCGTCATCCCCGAGCGCCGTATGCAGTCCCTGCGGCAATCCCGCGACCAGACCATCGAGTCCGACCTCCCGCAAGGCATCCCACTGAGCCTGCGGGCCCGAGGCGTTGCCCAGGGACAGATTGCGGGTCACGGTGCCAGCGGGCAGAAAGGGACGTTGGGTGACCAGGTGAGCGGCCGGGGCGGTCACGCTACCGGCGTCCGGCTGCCGCAAGCCGGCGACCAACGCCAAGAGGGTGCTCTTGCCGATGCCGGACGGGCCCGTGATGGCGGTCAGGCCAGGGCCCGCCGTCAGGGAGACCTCACGCAGGGTCGGCACCTGGCTGCCGGGGTAGGAATAGCCCACACCCGTCACCTGCACCTGATAGGTGCCGCTGGGTGCAGGGGTGCTCCTGCTCGCCCCAGCGCCGACCGTGTCGGTCAGAGCGCGCGGGGAGCTGGCATCGGTCAGGGCGACCGTGGCGCTCGCATCAGACCCCGCGCCCGCGGTCGTCGCCGGGAGGGTGGTATGAAGTTCGGCCGTGAGGTCTTCGAGCGCGGCGGCGCCGTCCGCGGCGCTGTGAAACTCCTGACCCACCCGGCGCACCGGCCAATACGCCTCGGGCGCTAGCAGAATCGCCAGCATGGCCGTCTCCAGCGGCATGTCGCCATGGGCGAGCCGGACGCCGCACAGCACGGCCACGATGGCGACCGAAATAGTCGCCAGGAGCTCCAGGGCACCCGTGGACAGGAAGGCCAGCCGGAGCGTGCGCATGGTCGCCAGGCGGTGCCGCTCGTTGACGTCCCCGATCGTGGTGAGTTGCCGCTGGGCGCGGCCGAAGTTGACCAAGGTGGGCAGGCCCCGGACGACGTCGAGGAAGTGACCTGACAGGTCGGCCAGGGTGCGCCAGCGGTGCTGCGTCTCCTGCGCCGTCGTGCGGCCGATGAGGGCGGCGAAGAGCGGCAGCAGCGGGAGCGTTGCCGCGACGACGAGCGCACTGGGCCAGTCGACGAGGAGCAGGGTGAGGATGGCGGCGGCCGGGACGATGGCCGCCGCGATGAGCGCCGGGAGGAAGCGCGCGACATACGGCTCGATGCTGGAGCACCCCGCGGTCGCGAGCGTGAGGCGGTGGGCGAAGTCGCTCTCACCGCCGGGGCGCTGGATCCAGGCCGCCAGCAGGCGGCGCCGCAAGGCGGTGGACACCCGCGCTCCGGCGCGGGCCGCGACATACTCCGTCGTCGCCGCGAGGAGCCCGCGGGCGATAAAGAGCAGGGCCAGCCAGGCCAGGGGCGTGCTCAGGTCCGCGGAACGCGCGATCGCGACCACGACACCCGTGAGGGCGAACGCGGTCGCGATCGTGGCGGCTCCACTTGCCGCTCCGACTGCACCCAAGGCTAGGAGGGGGCCACGGGCCTCGGGTGCAGTGCGGAAGAGCTGCGGATCAAACGGCTTGGGCACCGGTTAGAGGGTGCCCGCCGAGATCCGGCCCGGATCCTGGGGGGCGGGAATGTGCTCGGTCGTGATCCGCTTGCGGAAGACCCAGTAGGTCCAGCCCTGATAGAGCAGCACGACCGGTGTGAAGACCAGCGCCGCCACCGTCATGATCTTGAGGGTGTAGTCGGTGCTCGAGGCGTTCTCGATCGTCAGCGAGAATGCCGGGTTCGTCGAGCTCGGCATGACGTTCGGGTAGAGCAGGAAGAAGTAGGTCGCGACGGCGGCCGCGATGGTGATGGCCGTTCCGGTGAACGCCATACCCTCCTTGCCGCGGGCGTTGGCGGCGATCGACCCCAGGAGCGCGAGCGCCGCGACGGCCGTGGTGAGCCACGACCAGATGCTGCCGTCGCGCAGTCCCAGGACCAGGAGGAGCACGACCGCCAGGACGGCGGTGACGAGCCCCGACTTGGTGGCGAAGGCGCGCGCCTCGGCGCGGATGGGGCCATCGGTCTTCAGCGCGACGAAGTAGGCGCCGTGCGTCAGGAAGAGCGCGACGAAAACCAGCCCGCCGAGCAGCCCGACCGGGTTGAGCAAGGTGAATAGGTTCCCGGTGAACTCCATGTCCGCATCGATGGGCACGCCGCGCACGATATTGGTGAGCGCGACACCCCACAGCAGGGCCGGCAGGAAGGAGCCGATCATGATGGCCTTGTCCCAGTTCGCTTTCCACGTCGCATCTGCGCGCTTGCCGCGGTAGTCGAAGCCCATATTGCGCACGATGAGCGCGACCAGGATCAGGAGCAACGGCAGGTAGAAGCCGCTGAACAAGGTGGCGTACCAGTGGGGGAAGGCGGCGAAGGTCGCGCCGCCGGCGGTCAGGACCCACACCTCGTTGCCATCCCAGACCGGGCCGATGGTGTTCAAAAGCACCCGACGGCGCTTTTCGGTGTCCTGCGCGTCGACACCCTTGCCGAGGATTGGCCAGAGCATCCCGACACCGAAGTCGAAGCCTTCGAGGACGAAGTAGCCGGTCCACAGAACGGCGATGAGAAGGAACCAGATCAGTGCGAGGTCCATGTCCGTTCTCCTTTCTCAGTATGCGAACTGCAGGGGGCTGTCCTCGGACAGCTCGTCGGGTGTCTTGGGTTGCTCGAAGGGTTCGGCGCCCTTCTTGACGTAGTCGGTGAAGAGCTTGATCTCCACCACCGCAAGCGCCGCATAGAGCAGGGTGTAGACGATCATCGAGATGAGCACCTCGGCGGAGGACACCGACGGCGAGACACCGGTGGCGGTGGTCATCACGCCATACACCAGCCAGGGCTGACGGCCGATCTCGGTGAAGATCCAGCCGAAGCTATTGGCGAAAACGGGGGCCAGGGGCGCGCCGAAGATGACCAGCGTCCACCAGGTGCTGCGTGGGGTGCCCCCCTTGCGGGTGGCCCACAGCACGGCCGCGGCCATGGCCATGGTGACGAATCCGAGGCCCATCATGAACCGGAAGGACCAGTAGGTCACGGGGATGTATGGCGTGTACGTCGCGTCCTTGACCAGCTCGGAGCCATTGCCATACTCCGCGATCAGCCTCTCGCGCAGCGGGTTGATGCCCTCGACCGGCTTGTCGAAGCTGCCGGTTGCCATATAGCCGAGGACGCACGGGACGGTGACCGCGAACTTCTCCGCGGCGCCGTCGGGCGTGCCGATGGTGAAGATCGAGAAGGGCGCACAGCTCTCGCTGGTCTCGTAGAGCGCCTCGGCCGCCGCCATTTTCATCGGCTGCACTTCGGTCATGATCTTGCCCTGCAGGTCGCCCGTGACGATCACGCCAAGGCTGGCCACCAGCGTCACGATCGCACCGATGCGTGCCGACTTGCGATACATGGCCACATCGGCGGCCGGGGTGCCGCGGCGCATCAACCAGATGGAGACGCCCATGATCACTGCGCCGCCGACCATATAGGCGGAGGTGATGACGTGCGGGAAGGTGACCAGTTGCACCTTGTTCGTCAGCACCGCGAGGAAGTCGGTCATCTCGGCCCGACCCGTTGCCGGGTTGTATTCGTAGCCGACCGGGTTTTGCATGAACGAGTTCGCAGCGAGGATGAAGTAGGCGGAGAAGACGGTGCCGATGTGGACCAGCAGCATGGTCAGCGCATGCAGCTTCTCCGGCAGTTTGCCCCAGCCAAAGATCCACAGCCCCAGGAAGGTCGACTCCAGGAAGAAGGCGAGCAACGCCTCGAATGCCAGCGGCGCGCCGAAGATGTCACCCACGAAACGGCTGTAGTCGCTCCAGTTCATGCCGAACTGGAATTCCTGCACGATCCCGGTCACCAGCCCGAGGGCGAAGTTGATCGTGAAGAGCTTGCCGAAGAACTTCGTCAACCGCAGGTAGTCAGGATTGTGTGTGCGGACCCACTGAATGTGGAAGTACGCGACGATTGCGCTCATCCCGATCGTGATCGGGACGAAAAGGAAGTGATAAACGGTCGTGATGGCGAATTGCCACCGCGCCAGATCCAGTGCGTCCATACTGCTGTGCTCCGTGCATCGTGCCGGGATGGGTGACGTATCCACCATATTCCGGCCCGGCGGCGCGCACAGTTAAGGGCAGGCTGCATTGTGTGACCCACGCGACTCGGCGTCGGAAGCCGCCAGCCGGGCTAGCCGGCGCTGCGCACGACCGTGACGGGTATGCCGTTGAGGACGGCGTTGCCGGTCACGCCGTCGGTGGTCTCGGGGTCGCTGAGGTCGTTGAACGACACTCCCGCAAGGGTTTTCGCGTGCCGCAGGCGTATGCCGTCCGCGAGCGCGTGCCCATAGCCGTGCGGTAGGCACACCACCTGCGGCATGACGTCATCGGTGACCGTGCACTCCACCCGCACCCCGCCCACGCGGGAAGTGACCGTGACGGCATCGCCATCACTGATCCCCCGGGAGTGGGCATCTACTGGGTTGATGAGCAGCCGGTGGCGGGGCTTGCCACTGATCAGCCGGGGCGCGTTGTGCAGCCAGGAGTTGTTGTCGCGCTGGGCCCGGCGACCGATGAGGAGGAGATCGCCATGCGGATCGGCAGGGGCCTGCGGGTATGCCGTGGGGCGGGCCGCCAGCTCGGCCACCGCCTCGAAGACCAGGGGTTGGGCCAGGTGAATGCGCTTGTCCTCGGTGTGCAGCCGCTGGGGAAGGCGCGGCTCGAGCGGTCCGAGGTCCACCCCGCCGGGGGTGCTGGCCAGTTGGTCGACGGATAGTCCGGTGCCGAGTCCGGCCAGGAGCAGGTCGATCTGTTGGCGCGGCGTGGTCCGGAACTTCGTCTGCCGCTCGAGATTCTTGGGTGCCTCGCGCAGCGCCGTGCCGGCTCGCTCGATGGGTGATGCCTCCCCGCCCTCGGGTTCAGCGGCAGCCCGCAAACGCATGATGCGTAGCCCGAGCTCCCGCGCGATCTCCCAGTCGTGCCGCGCGGTCGACGGCTTGTCGAAGAGCGCCGGCGACCATCGCGCGGTGTTGCGCACGGCGAGCAGGTGAAAGACCAGGTCATAGTGCTCGCGCTCCAGCGGGCCGGTCGGGGGCAGGATGACATCGGCATACCGGCTGGTCTCGCCCAGATAGAAGTCGATGGCGACCATGAAATCGAGCCCAGCCAAGGCCGTGCCCAACTCATCCCCGGCGGGCGTCGAAGCGACGGGATTCCCGGCCATGCACACCAAGGCCTTGATGGCACCCGGCCCGGGGGTGGTGATTTCCTCGGTGAGCGTGGAGACGGGCAGCTCGCCGCTGAACTCGGGAAGCCCGCGCACGCGTGAGTGCCAGGCACCCAGGTGGCCGGGGCCGACGATCCGGGCGCCGATCACGTCGATCGCCGGGGTGGTGAGCATGGTGCCGCCCGGCCGGTCGAGGTTGCCCGTGAGGATGTTGATGCACTGCACCGCCCACTGGCAGATGGTGCCGAACTCCTGCGTCGAGACCCCCATCCGGCCGTGGACCGCGGCGGCGGGGGAGTCAGCGAGGAGGTGAGCCAGCTCGATGACGGCGGCGGCCGGCATACCACTCATGGCCTCGGCGCGCTCCGGAGTGAAGGCGGCGACGGCCCGTCCCACCTCGGCCACCCCGCCGACATACGCCGCGGGGCGCGCCAGCCCCCCGCTGATCAAGACGTTGATGATCGCCAAGAGCACATAGGCGTCGGTGCCCGGGAGCACCGGGTGATGGGTGTCGGCGACCTTGGCGGTCTCGGTGCGTCGCGGGTCGAGCACCACCAGGGAGCCGCCGCGCGCCGTGAGCTCGCGCAGCCGGCCCGGGAAGTCGGGCACCGTCATCATCGAGCCATTGCTCGCCATCGGGTTGTTGCCGATGAGCACGAGCAACTGGGTGCGGTCGATGTCGGGGACGGGAAGGAGGAACTGGTGCCCATAGAGCAGCATGGCGATCAGGTGATGCGGCAGCTGGTCCACGGACGTGGCGCTGAACGTGTTGCGGGACTTGATGGTCCGCACCAGATTCACCCCGTGCGTGATCGCCCCGAGGCTGTGCACATTGGGATTGCCGAGATAGACCCCGACCGCGTCCGGGCCATGTTCGGCTTGGATGGCCACGATCCGCTCCGCAACCAGATCGAAGGCCTCATCCCAGCCGATCGGCTCCCAGGTCGCGTGGACGCCGGGCGGACCCACACGGCGGATCGGGGTCCGCAGGCGGTCGGGGTCGGTATGCAGGTCCTGCAACGCGATGGCCTTGGGGCAGATGTGGCCGCGCGAGAGCGGGTCGGCCTCGTGTCCGCGAATGCTCCGCACGCTCGGCCCGTCGATCGTCACCTCGAGCCCGCAACTGGCCTCGCACAGGACACAGGTGATGTAGCGGGTCTGCTCGGCCATGCTCGTCATCCTGGCAGAGTGGCAGGCCGACCCCGGCCCGGAATCCCCTGCCACGAGGCTCCGGAAACTTCACGAGGCTCCGGAAACTTCGCGAGACCCCCGATATATCCGGAGCGTCGATGAGTTGCCGGAGCGTCGATGAGTTACCGGAGCTTCGATGACTTAGCGGAGCTTCGATGAGGTCGCGTCGGCGAGCCAGCGGGCCACGAAGTCGATGTATGCCGGCCGGTCCTGGAAATAGCCCCCGCAATGGTCCAGGCCGGGGAAGACCCGCAACTGCTTGGGGTCGCCGGCGGCGGCATACAAGCGGTGCGCATGCTCCAGGGGTATGACGCTGTCCGCCTCCCCATGCATCAAGAGCACCGGGCGGGGCGCCATCGCACCGATGGCAGCGACGGGGGAGACCTCGTGGAAGCCGTAGCCATAGCGCGCTCGCGTGGCCCGGTCCGTCAGCCAGAGCAGCGGCATGGGCGGTAGCCGCAGTTTGCCGAGTGCGTGCGCCACGACGCCACGCAGGTCCGCAAATGGCGAGTCGAGCACCACGGCCCGAACTCGTGGCTCCTGCGCCGCGACGAGGATGCTCACGGCCGCGCCCATCGAGAAACCGACCAGGACGATGGCGGCGTCCGGGCGGCGCTCTGCGGCATACGCGATGGCGGCACGTAGGTCTGCCTGCTCGTAGTGGGCCAGGGATTGCGGGCCGTCCTGGGAGTCGCCATTGCCTCGGAAGTCGAAGAGCAGCACCGAGTTTCCGGCGCGCCACAGGCCTGGGCCGATGCCGAGCATGTCGGACTTGTTGCCGCGGTGGCCGTGGCTGATGATGACGACCCGCTCACTGCCGGGACGATCGAACCACCACCCTGCCAGGCGGGTGCCGTCCGGGGTTGCGAACTCGACGTCCTCGTGGGGGATGCCGACCTCATACGGGCTGAAGCGGTAGTCGGGCTGGGGGCGGCCGGGACCACTGATCCGTGCGGCCCCCGCGAGGGCACCGAGGGCTAGGCCGGAGCCGAGCGCCGCGAGCACCCCAGCAGCCCCGACGCTGAACGTGCGTCCCACGAAGCCTCAGTCCTCGTAGCCCGTCGGGTTCTCGGACTGCCAGCGCCAGGTGTCTGCGCACATGTCGTCGATGCTCTTGTGCGTGCGCCACCCCAGCTCGGTGTTCGCCTTGGTGGGATCGGCCCACGAGCGCGGCTGGTCGCCCGCGCGGCGCGGCCCGACCTCATACGGCAGCTCGCGGCCCACGGCCCGCTCGAAGGACCTGAGCATCTCCAGCACGCTCGTGCCCTGACCGGTGCCGAGATTCCAGATCGACACCGGAGCCTCGGTGGTGGCCAGCTTGTTGAGCGCCGCGACGTGCCCGGCCGCCAGGTCCTCGACATGGATGTAGTCGCGCTCGCACGTGCCGTCCGCGGTCGGGTAGTCGTCGCCGAAGACCACGAGCTTGTCCCGGCGCCCCACGGCAACCTGGGCGATGAAGGGCAGGAGATTGTTGGGAATCCCCTGGGGGTCCTCGCCGATCATGCCGGAGGGGTGGGCACCGACCGGGTTGAAGTAGCGCAGCAGGGCGATGCGCAGGGTGGGGTCCGCCGCCGCAACATCGGTGAGCATCTGCTCGATCATCACCTTGGTCCGCCCGTACGGCGAGCTCGACTGCAGTGGCGCGAAGTCCTCACGGTAGGGCAGCGGCGCGTCCTCGCCATAGACGGTCGCCGAGGAGGAGAAGACCAGAAGTTTGACGCCATGGCGGCGCATGGCGCGCACGAGCGAGAGGGTCGAGTCGAGGTTGTTCTCGTAGTAGTCGAGCGGGATCTGCGCGCTCTCGCCGACCGCCTTGAGCCCCGCGAAGTGCACCACCGCGTCGAACGGCTCGGTCGCGAACAGCCGTTCGGTCTTGTCGCGGTCCGTCAGGTCGAAGCCATGGACGGGCAGGTGCTGCCCGGTCAGCGACTCCAGGCGCCCGACGACGGCGGGCTTGCTGTTGGCGAACGAGTCGACAATGACGACGTCGTGGCCTGCGGCCACGAGCTGGACGACGGTGTGGGAGCCGATATAGCCGGCTCCTCCTGAGACAAGGACACGCATCAGGCAACGGTATGCGGTCCGCCCTCGCCGTCGAAACCTCGACGCGCCCGCGCCCCGGGGCCGATCCCCTGTCGCGTGCCTAGTCTCCCGCCTTCGCGAGGTCCGCCTGGAGGTCCGGCGCGGCACCTCTGCGCGCCCGATACGCGGCCACCGCGTTGCGGTTGCCGCACGCGGCGGAGCAGTAGCGGCGCGAGCGATTGCGCGAGAGATCCACGACCAGATTCGCGCAGCCGTCGTCGGCGCACACCCCCAGGCGGCCCAGTTCATCGGCCCGGACCACATCGATCATCGCCATGGCGGTCTCCACCTGGATCCGGTCCACGAGCGGGGCGTCGGGGGCGATGGCGTGAATGTGCCAGTCGTAGCCTTCATGGCGCACCAACTGCGGCACCGCCCGGGCCTGCGCGAGCATGGCATTGACAATCGGTACGGCGTCATCGCGACTCGCGAGCAGCAGGTCGCGGATGGGAGCGCGCAGGGCGCGCACGCTCGCCAGCTCGGCCTCGTCGCCGTCGAACCGACCCGTGTACCCCCAGCGCTCGACATGCCCGCGCAACTCATCGATGGTGCGCAGCGTGTCCGAGCCCTGGGCGGTATTGGCAAGGGCGACCGCAGCCCCTAGGGCCATCTCCGTGTCATGGGCGAAACGCACGTTGACATATTACGCCGCCCCACCTACGGTAATGAGTCATGTCGACAGTGACTCATGACGGGGCGGACGTGCAGGGGGTGTTCGCCCCGTCGTCACGTCTCGGCGTCGGGCTGCTCTTGGCCCTGACCTCCGCCATTGGCTTCGCCCTGTCCGGGCCGCTCGCGCGTGGCCTGTTGGACACCGGGTGGAACGCGGCCGGGGTCGTTTTCATCCGCATGAGCTTGGCCGCAGTGATCTTGTTGCCGTTCGGGGTTCGGGCCCTGGGCGGCGACTGGACCCTGGTGCGGCGGTCCTGGCGCACCATCGTGGTCTATGGGGTGTTGGCCGTCGCGGGTGCCCAGTTCTGCTATTTCTCGGCCGTGGCCCGGATGGATGTCGGCCCCGCATTGCTCATCGAATACACGGCGCCGGCCGCCGTCGTCTTGTGGCTGTGGATTCGCCACGGCCAGCGCCCCGGTCCGATCACGATCGTCGGTGCCGTGGTTGCCTCCCTCGGTCTCGTCTTGGTCCTCGACCTCCTCTCTGGCGCGGCGAACGTCAGCACCGCCGGCGTGCTCTGGTCCCTCGGTGCGATGGTCGGCGCCGCCACCTACTTCATCATCTCCGCCGACACTGACAACGGCCTGCCGCCGCTGACCCTGGCCGCCGCCGGTCTCGTGGTGGGCGCGGCGACATTGGGCCTGCTCACGCTCACCGGACTGCTCCCCATGGCCTTCGCTGACGCCCCGGCAACCTATGCCGGCCGCTCTGTCGCGTGGTGGGTGCCCCTGGTGGCGCTGGGCACGGTGACGGCCGCTGCGGCATACGTCCTGGGCATCATGGGTACCCGCATCCTGGGCTCGCGGCTCGCCTCATTCGTCGCGCTGACCGAGGTGCTCGCCGCCGTCGTCTTCGCCTGGCTGCTGCTGGGGCAACTGCCCAGCGGTATGCAGTTCGCCGGCGGCGCGCTGATCCTGCTGGGTGTCATCGGGGTCAAGCTGGGCGAGCCCGGGGTCGAGGTCGGTCCCGAGCTCGAACTCGACGTCCCCTGACCGGGGCCGCGCGGTGTAGCCGGCGATCCCCTTCTGGGAACCGCCGGCTGCACCGCGGCATACCCTAAATCTGGCCCGACCCGAGCGGGTCGGCAACGGCCGCGATGACCTGCTCGTGCTCGGACTGCATACGGCGCAAGAAGGTCTTGGTCCGCTCGTGCTGCGGGTTGTTGATGACCTGCTTGGGGTCGCCTTGCTCGACGACGACGCCACCATCCATGAAGACCACCCGGTCGGCCACGTCCCGGGCGAAGGACATCTCGTGGGTGACCACGATCATCGTCATCCCCTCCTTCGCGAGCTCCCGCATGACGGTCAGAACCTCGCCCACGAGCTCGGGGTCCAGGGCCGATGTCGGCTCGTCGAAGAGCATGAGCTTGGGCCGCATCGCCAGCGCCCGGGCGATGGCAACCCGTTGCTGCTGCCCTCCCGAGAGCTGCCCTGGGTAGGCCAACGGCTTGTCGGCGAGGCCGACCCGCTCCAGGAGTTCGTATGCCCGGGCGGTCACCTCGGCCTTCTTCTCGCCCTTGACCTGAACCGGGGCCTCGATGATGTTGTCGAGGACGGTCTTGTGCGGGAAGAGGTTGAAGCGCTGGAAGACCATGCCGATTTCGCGGCGCTGGCGGGCAATGTCCTTATCGTGCAAGCGGTGCAGATGCCCGCCCTTCTCGGCATAGCCCATGAGGTCGCCGTCGACCCAGATCCGGCCGCCGTCGATGGTCTCCAACTGGTTGATGCACCGCAGGAAGGTCGTCTTCCCCGAGCCGGACGGCCCGAGGAAGCACACGACTTCTCCCTTGCGGACATCCATGTCGATCCCCTTCAGCACCTGGTTGGCACCGAAGGACTTGGTCACATTGACCGCGTGCACGAGCGGCATATCGGCCATTAGTGATCACCCGTCCGATTCAGCAGCGCCGTGACGCGGCGCTCGCGCTTGGTTGGCGCGTGGGCGCCGAAGCCCCGGCCGAAGTGCTTCTCGAGCTTGCTCTGGAAGACCATCAACACGGTGCAGACGATCAAATACCACAAGGTGGCCGCCATCAGGCCCGGCATGACCTTGAAGGCGCGGGAACCGAACAGGGTTGCCTGGTAATACAACTCGAGCGTGATCTGGGCCGCGATGAAGAGCGAGGTGTCCTTGACCATGGCGATGGTCTCGTTGCCGGTGGGCGGCACGATGACGCGCATGGCCTGCGGGAGCACGATGCGCCGCATGGTCTGGCCGGGGGACATCCCCAGTGCTTGGGCCGCCTCGGCCTGGCCGCGGTCGACCGAGAGGATTCCCGCCCGGGCGATCTCGGCCATATAGGCGGCCTCGGACAGACCCAGCGCGAAGGCGCCGACCCAGACGGTGCTCGAATAGGCCTGGTAGTCAAGGGTGAAGAAGGTGATGTCGGTGAAGGGGATGCCGATGTCGAAGGTGTTGTAGAGGTAACCGAGTCCGACCGCGAAGAGCCCGAGCAACACATAGCGCGGGATGGAGCGGAAGAACCAGGTGTAGACGAAGGCGACGCCACGCAGGACGACATTCTCCGACATGCGCATGATGGCCAACACGATGCCGAGGCTCACCCCGACCAGCATGGCCAAGACGGTGCCGAGGATGGTGCCCTTCCACAGACCCTCGATGACCGGGGTCTGCTGCATGATCTGGAAGGTGTATGCCCAGTCCCACTTTTCGTTGGTGAGGAAGGAGTTCACCAGCATGGCGGCCAGAACCCCGAGCAGGGCCATGGTGACCCAGCGGCCGGGGTGCCGCACCGGCCGGGCGTTGATCGCGCCCGGCCGGTCCACAGTCTCCGACGTCATCAGCCGACGGTCGGGTTCACGGCGAAGTCATTGATCGCGCCGCCCTCGGTCTTCCACTTGGTCAGGATGTTCTTGTACGTGCCGTCGGCCTCGAGTTGCTTGAGCGCATCGACGATGGCCTGACCGAAGTCGGTGTCGGCCTTGGGCAGCACATAGCCGTAGGGCGCCGAGTCGTACTGCTCGCCCAACAGTTCCAGGGAGCCACCGGTCAGGTCGACGGCGGCGATGGCCGGCGGCAGGTCGACCAGCATGGCGTCGGCCTTGCCGGACTGCACCATCGCGGTGACCTTGGCCTGGTCCGGGTCCACCAGTGCGGTGATCTCGTCCTTGCCAGCATCGGTGCAGGCTTTGCTGCGTACCGGCAGATCGTTGTCGGCCTGCACGGTGCCCTTCTGGACGGCGACCTTCATCCCGCAGGCGTTGTCCGGGTCAACGGCCTTCGGGTTGCCCTTCTGGGTGACCCACTGCGTACCGGCCTTGAAGTAGGACACCATCGTGACCTCCTTCATCCGGTCGGCGTTGACGCTGAAGGAGGAGACGCCCACGTCATACTTCCCGCTGCTGACGCCGAGAATGATCGAGTCGAAGCCGGTCGGGATCCACTCGGTCTTGACCCCGAACTTGGCCATGACCGCGTCGAAGAGCTCGACGTCCATACCGATGACGGTCTTGCCGTCGGTGTCGAGATATTCGTTCGGCTGATAGGTCGCGTCGGTGCCTGTCTCTTATACACATCTCCGAGCCCACGAGACGGACTCCTATCTCGTATGCCGTCTTCTGCTT
>CALLZC010000001.1 GCA_937858995.1 uncultured Nostocoides sp. | reverse complement strand
TGATACGGCGACCACCGAGATCTACACCTCTCTATTCGTCGGCAGCGTCAGATGTGTATAAGAGACAGGTGCGGCGTGCGGCCGAGGTGGCCGGGGTGGCCGGGGTGGCTGGAGGCTGCCGTCCCGGGCACCATGCCGGTGCCCCGCGCGATCCGCCGGGCGCGGCGCCGGGTCGGCGGCCTCCCGCGGTTCCTGCTTGGGCGGCAGCGTCGTCGTCACCCGGCCAGGGTATGAGCTACGCCCGGCCAACCCCGGCAGGCACGCCCAAGCGAACGCCCCGGGCCGGCCCGTCCGGCCGAACAAATCGCTCGAAGCCGACAGCCCGGCCCCGTAGCCTGGGTGGCTGTCATGAAAACCGCTGTCCTGCATCCGGCCCCACCGCCGACGACCACCGCTGGAGCCTTCCTCCTGTGGGGCGCCCGGCTGCAGTGGCGCATGCTCGCGGGCGGGCTGGTGTTCGGCGTCGCCTGGATGACATCGCTGGGTTTGGTGCCGTGGGCCATCGGGCGCGGCATCGACGCGGGCATCGTGCGCGATGACCCGGGGGCGCTGGTCCGGTGGGCCTTGGTATTGACCGGGCTGAGTCTGCTCATCGGCATCACCGGCGCGGTCCGCCACTGGTTCGCGGTTCAGAACTGGCTCGACGGTGCCTTCCGGGCGATCGTCGTCACCGATGAGGCGGTGACCACCCGGGGAGTCGAGATCGCGCGGGCCTTCCCCACGGGGGATGTGGTCAGCGTGGCCTCGACCGACATGGAGCGAATCGGTGGGGTGTATGACGTCTTCGCGCGCTTCTGCGGCGCCCTCGTCTCGTATGCCGTCGTCGCCGTCCTGCTGCTGCGTCAGTCGGTGCCCACCGGGCTGGTGGTCCTGATCGGCTCACCGCTCCTGCTCGCCGTCCTCTCGGTGATCATCAAGCCCTTGCAGGCCCGCCAGGCGCAGCAACGGGAGGAGTCCGGGAAGCTGACGACCCTGGGCACCGACACCGTGGCCGGTTTGCGGATCCTGCGCGGGATCGGCGGGGAGAGTGAGTTCGTCGGCCGGTATGCCGTCCAGAGCCAGCGCGTGCGGCGCGCCGGAGTCCGGGTGGCCGGCTACCAGGCGGCCCTCGACGCGAGCCAGACCCTGCTGCCCGGGCTCTTCGTGGTCGTCGTGATCTGGACCGGCGCCCGCGCGGTCATCGACGCCGAGCTGACGACGGGCGAGTTGGTCGCCTTCTACGGCTACGCGACCTTCATGAGCTTCCCGTTGCGGACCGTGACCGAAATGGTGGAGAAGTTCATCAGCTTCCGGGTGGCCGCCAACAAGATCATGTCGATCCTGCGCGTGGCGAGCGATCATCCGGCGGGGACGGCAGTGCCTCTCGATGCCGGTGCGCAGATCGTCGACCCGGACACGGGGGCCCGGTTCCCCGGGGGCGCCCTGAGCGCCGTGGTGTCGGCGCAGCCGCAGGATTCCGCCGACCTGGCTGCCCGCATCGGGCGGCTGGGCGCTGACACAGCGGTCACCGTCGCTTCGGTGCCGCTGAGCGGGCTGCCAATCCGGCAGGTCCGCCGCGCCATCGTGGTCAACGATCCCGACAGTGCGTTGTTCACCGGCAGCCTGCGCGAAGAGCTCAGCGCAGGACGGCCAATCAGCGATGAGACCCTGCTCGCGGCCATCGATGCCGCCTGGGCGCGTGATGTCTTGCGCGCCCTGCCGGAAGGCCTCGACGGGCGAGTCGAGGAGCGCGGTCGCGGGTTCTCCGGCGGTCAGCGCCAACGGCTCGGTCTCGCTCGGGCCCTGGCCACCGACCCACCCATTCTGGTGCTCATCGAGCCGACGAGCGCCGTCGATGCCCACACCGAGGCACGCATCGGTGCCTCGCTGGCGCACCACCGACAGGGACGCACCACGGTGGTCGCCACCGTCAGCCCGCTGCTGCTGCAACACACCGACCATGTGGTGCTGCTCCACGACGGCCGGGCCGTCGCGAGCGGCCGCCACGCCGACCTGGTGCGTACGCACCCGGCATACCGATCCATCGTGCTGCGAGGAGGTGAGGACGAATGACAACGGTCAACGAACGCGCGGGCGTGGCCGCTGCGGCCAGGCCGGAGCCGCCGCCGCGACCCCGCGGGCGCGTGGTGCGGCGTCCCCCACCGACGGCCGCCCAGACCGATCCCTTTCGCCGGGCGCTGCCTGTCGCCGAACCGCGGCAGGTATGGACCCATACCCGGCGAGTGTTGCGTGGCCACCGTCGGGCTCTGAGCGGAGTCATCGCACTGCACGCGTTGGCCGCCCTGGCCGCACTGGCGACGCCCTATCTCATCGGGGTCCTCATCGACGACCTCACGGCAGGCACCACGGCCGGGCGCGTCGACCGGTTCGCCCTCATCCTGCTGGCCGCGGTGCTGGCCCAGGCCGGGTTCACCTGGCTGGCCCAGCGGGCGTCGCTCATCTTCGGCGAGGGCCTCTTCGCCGATCTGCGCGAGCGGTTCGTGGACCGAGCCTCGCGACTGCCCCTGCCGATCCTCGAGCGCGCCGGCACGGGCGACCTGGTGGCGCGGACCACCAATGACGTCGAAGCGGTCTCGTGGGCGGCGCGGTTCGGGTTGCCGTCGATCTTCGTGGCGTCGGTGTCTCTCGTGTTGACCCTGGCGGCGACCGTCGCCGTCTCGCCCCTGGGGGCCCTGGCGCTCCTCGCGGCGGTGCCCTTCGTCGGCCCGGCCACCCTCTGGTACCTGCGGCGCGCCCGCGACGGCTATCTCTGGGAACGCGCCATGTGGGCGGGCATCAACGGGGTGGCGGCGGAGTCGGCGGAGGGCGCTCGCACCATCGATGCCCTCGATCTCGGCCCGCAGCGCCACGAGCGCCTGCTGGAGAGTGTCCGGCAGACCTACCAGGCGGAGTACTACACCCGCTGGCTGCGCATGTGGTGGTTCACCCCCACGGAGTTCTCGTATGTGGTGCCGGTCGGCGCCGCGCTGCTGTGGTGCGGCTGGCTGGTCCACGACGGATCCCTGAGCATCGGCGCCGCCACCACGGTCATCCTGTATCTGCGCCAACTCATCGACCCCTTCGATGAACTGATCAGTTGGCTGGACGAGATCCAGGTCGCGGCGACCTCGCTGGCCCGGATCATCGGGATCGAGGAAGTCCAGGACGACCGCTCGCCGTCCGGGGCCGTGCCCACCGATGATGCGATCGCGGCGACCGACGTGCATTTCGCCTATCGGGCGGACACGCCGGTGCTGCATGGGGTCTGCCTCGACCTGATCCCCGGGGAGCGTTTGGCCATCGTCGGGCCCTCCGGGGCGGGCAAGTCCACGCTCGGTCGGCTGCTCGCGGGCATCGACGCCCCGGGTTCGGGATCGGTCGCCGTCGGCGGTGTGCCGCTCATGGAGTTGTCGATGGATGACTTGCGGGGCGAGGTCGCGCTCGTGACCCAGGAACACCATGTCTTCGTGGGCACGCTGCGGGACAACCTCCTGCTCGCCAAGCCCGACGCCGCCGACGCCGAGCTGCAGACGGCCTTGGTGTCGGTGGACGCCTGGGACTGGGCGTGCGCTCTGCCCGAGGGCTTGGACACGCAGGTCGGCTCGGGAGGGCAGAGCCTGACCCACCCGCAAAGCCAGCAGCTAGCGCTGGCCCGACTGGTGCTCGCCAACCCGCACACCCTGGTGCTCGACGAGGCGACCTCGCTCCTGGACCCACGCGCCGCGCGCCACCTGGAGCGCTCGCTGGCCCGCGTCGTCTCCGGTCGCACAGTGGTGGCCATCGCGCACCGACTGCACACCGCGCACGACGCCGACCGGGTCGCGGTCATCGAGGACGGCCGGATCAGCGAACTCGGCTCGCACGAGGAGTTGCTCGCGGCCCGCGGGCCCTACGCGGCGCTCTGGCGCTCCTGGCGCGCCGAGTAGCTCGGCCCTCAGGCAGGGCGGTCCTGGGGCGCCGCGGGCTCGAGGCGTGCATAGGGCTGTCCCTGGGCCGGCCGGGCATCGGCCGCTCCGGCGGCCGGCCACAGCGCGAGGGCGCGTTCGGCCTGGGCGGTAATGGTCAGGGCCGGGTTGACGCCGAGGTTCGCCGAAATGGCCGAGCCGTCGGTGATGTGCAGGCTGGGATAGCCCCACACCCGGTGATACGGATCCACAACCCCGTGCTCGGGGTCGGCCCCGATGACCGCCCCACCGAGGAAGTGGGCGGTCATCGGGAAGCCGAGGATCTCCGCCCAGTTCCCCCCGGCGGTTGCGCGCCCGCCGAGCCGATCGGCCAACGCGCTCGCGATCGCGCGGGCACCCGCGTGACCGGCGGGAATCCACGCAGGGTTCGGTTCCCCGTGGCCCTGGCGGGAGGTGAGCCGCCAGCCGAGCAGGCGGCTGCGTCGACCCGAGACCGTCAGCGAGTTGTCGCGGGTCTGCATGACCAAGGCGATCATCGAGCGCTGCGACCACTTGCGGTTGTCCAAGGTCAGCACCTGCCGGGGATCGCGGGCGATCACGCGCAGGAATCCCAGCAGCCCTGGCCGGCCCTTATCCCCTGGCACCAGGACGCTCTTCAGCAGTCCCATCGAATTCGATCCGGGACCATAACGAACATTCTCGATGTGGGTCTCGGCATCGGGATGGAACGAGGAGGTGATGGCGATGCCCGTGCTCAGGTCGGCGCCCGCGGGGACCTTGGGCAGTTGGGCACCCAGCAGCGCCTCGGAGTTGGTCCGTGTCAGGTGACCGAGCCGCGGGGACAGCCCCGGCAACAGCCCGCGCTCGCGCATCGCGTGGAGCAGGTGTTGGGTACCCCAGGTCCCGGCGGCCAAGACCACCTGGTCGGCGCTCACGCTACGGCGTTCGGCGCCCCGCCAGGAACCGCTGCGGACGCTGACCACTCGCCAGGTCCGACCCCCCGCGGCGGGAGCGCCGCCCGCGTCCGTCCCGGCCGGCGGGTGCAGTTCGACCACGGTGCGCAAGGGCTCGATCGTGACCCCGAGCCGCTCGGCGAGCGCAAGGTAGTTCTTGACCAGCGTGTTCTTGGCGCCCACCCGGCACCCGACCATGCAATTGCCGCACTGCGTGCAGCCGGTGCGCTCGGGGCCCTCCCCACCGAAGTAGGGGTCGGGAACCCGCTCGCCGGGCGGGCCGAAGAAGACCCCGACCGGCGTCTTGCGATAGGTCTCACCGACCCCCATCGCCTCGGCCGCCGCCTGCATGGCCGCCTCGACCGGACCCTCGCACGGATTGGTCACCACGCCGAGCATCCCGGAGGCGGTTGCATAATGCGGGGCGAGCTCGGCCTGCCAGTCGGTGATGGCGGCCCACTGACGATCGGCGAAGAAGGCCGCCGGCGGCACATACAGCGTGTTGGCGTAGTTCAGCGATCCCCCGCCGACGCCCGCACCGGCGAGGATCAGCACATCGGGGAGCTTGTGGATGCGCTGGATTCCGAAGCAACCCAGCCGGGGGGCCCACAGGTACCGCCGCAGATCCCAATTCGTCTCCGGGAAGTCCGCATCCGCGAAGCGGGCCCCGGCCTCGAGGACGAGCACCCGGTAGCCCTTCTCGGCCGCGCGCAACGCCGCCACCGCGCCCCCGAATCCCGACCCGACCACCACGACGTCGTAATGCCCCACGGGCTCAGCGTTGCTCATGAGCGACCCACCGCCTTCAGCACCCGCAGCGCACCGGTCAACACCGTGGCAAAACGTTCATCGGACAGGCCGAGGGCCGGGGCGACCGGGAGCCCGCGCTGCGCCGTGACATTCTGGCTTTCGGTGAACCGCACAATGCCCTCCACGCCGTGTCGCCGCCCGATCCCGCTCGCCTTCATCCCGCCCATTGGGGCGGCCACGCTGCCCCAGGCCGCGGCATACCCCTCGTTGATATTGACGGTTCCGGTGCGGATCTGGCTGGCGATGGCCCGGCCTCGGGCGATGTCCCGGGTCCAGATCGAGGCATTGAGCCCGTATGCGGTGTCATTGGCCAGGGCGATTGCCGCGGCGTCCGATGCGACGCGATAGAGCGCGACGACCGGGCCGAAGGTTTCCTCGTCGCGGCACAGCATCTGCGCGCTCACCCCGTCCAGGATCGTTGCCTCGTAGGCGAACGGGCCGATGTCGGGCCGGGCCCGACCGCCGGCCAGGACGGCGGCTCCCTTGGCCCGGGCGTCCTCCACGTGCGCGGTGACGCGCTCCAATTGGGCGGCCGAGACCAGGGACCCCAGGTCGTAGCCGTAGCGCAGCCCGGTCCCCATCCGCAGCTCCCGGGCGGCGGCGACGAACCGGGGGACGAAGGCGTCATACACCGACTCGTGCACGAGCACCCGCTCGGTGGAGATGCACAGCTGTCCGGCGGCGGAGAAGCAGGAGCGGATCGCCCCCGGGACCGTGCGGGACAGGTCCGCATCGGCCGCGACATAGAGGGCGTTCTTGCCGCCCAGCTCGAGAGAGGCCCCGACCAGGCGAGCACCCGCCTCCTGCGCCACCCGCCGCCCCGTCGCGGTCGAGCCGGTGAAGCACACATAGTCCGCCCGTTCCACGACGGCGGCGCCGACGACACCGTCGCCGAGCACCACCTGCAGCACCTCGCGTGGCAAACCGGCCGCGCGCAACAGCTCGACCGCCAGGAGAGCCGTGAGCGATCCTTGTGGATCCGGGCGCAGCACAACGGCATTGCCGGCCATCAGCGCCGGGAGCGTGTCGGTGATCGACAGGCTGAGCGGATAATTCCACGGGGAGACGATCCCGACGACACCCTTGGGCACCCGGGCTTCCACGCTCTGGCTGAGTATCGGATAGAGCCCCGCGCGGCGACGCGGGCGCAAGCTCCGGGCGGCGGTGCGGGCATAGTGCCGGGCGACGATCGCCACATCGGCGACCTCCTCGAAGGCCTGGACCCGGGCCTTGCCCGACTCCAGTTGCACCACATCGAGCAGCTGACTCTGGCCGCTCAGGACCCGGTCGTGATAGTCCCAGAGGATCGCGGCCCGCTCGGCGATCGCCGTGCTGGCCCAGGCGGGCTGCGCCGCTCGCGCAGTGGCGTAGGCATCCTGGACATCCGTCGTCGTGGAGGCCGCCAAGGTGGCCACGACCTCGCCGGTCATCGGGGTCACTACCTCGAAGGGGGACCCGCCGGCCACCGCGTGCCCGAGCAGGCCGGCGACCCGGTGTGGATCCAGGGCCAGGGAGCCGGGGGCCGCGCCGACCGGCCGCTGCGTCGTCGCCGTCATGGGGGCAGGCTAGCGCGCCCCCGGCGCGGCGAGACCACTCGTCAGCTCGGAATGTGCGGGCTGACGATCACGTCGATGCGCTGGAACTCCTTCAGGTCCAGATAGCCGGTCGTCGCCATCGCCCGCTTCAGGGCACCGATCAGATTCGTGGTGCCGTCGGCGCCGCGACTGGGGCCATAGAGGATCTCCTGCAGGGTGCCGGCGGCGCCCACCTCCACGCGCTCGCCGCGTGGGAGCTGCCGGTGATGGGCCTCCGGCCCCCAGTGGAAACCACGCCCCGGTGCCTCGGTGGACCGGGCCAGCGCGGCGCCGAGCATGACCGCGTCCGCGCCGCAGGCGAACGCCTTGACGATGTCGCCACTGACCCCCATCCCACCGTCGGCGATGACATGCACATACCGCCCGCCGGACTCATCGAGGTAGTCGCGGCGCGCCCCGGCGACATCGGCGATGGCCGAGGCCAACGGGGCGTGGATGCCCAAGGCGGTGCGGGTCGTATGGGCCGCGCCCCCGCCAAAGCCGACCAGGACCCCGGCCGCCCCGGTCCGCATCAGATGCAGGGCCGCCGTGTAGCTGGCGACCCCGCCCACGATGACCGGCACCTCCAACTCGTAGATGAAGCGCTTGAGGTTCAGCGGTTCGGCCCGCGAGGAGACGTGCTCGGCCGAGACCGTGGTCCCGCGGATGACGAAAAGGTCGACATTGCTCTCCAGCACCGAACTCCAAAACTGCTGGGTCCGTTGGGGGGAGAGTGCGGCGGCCACCGTGACACCGGCCGCCCGGATCTGCGCCAACCGCTCGCCGATCAGCTCGGGCTTGATCTCCTGCGCATAGATCTGTTGCATCCGCTCGGTGGCCCGGGCCGGCTCGAGCGCCGCGATCTCGGCCAGCAGCGGCTCCGGGTCGTCATACCGGGTCCACAATCCCTCGAGGTCGAGGACGGGCAGGCCACCGGCCTGGCCGAGGGCGATGGCGGAGGCCGGCGAGATGACCGAGTCCATCGGTGCGGACAGCACCGGGATGTCGAAGTGGTAGGCGTCGATCTGCCACGCGGTGGACACATCCTCCGGATCGCGGGTCCGCCGGGAGGGCACCACCGCGATCTCGTCAAGGGAGTAGGCCCGCCGCCCGCGCTTGCCCCGGCCGATCTCGATGTCAGTCACGGGCGCAAGGCTATCCGCCCGGCGGGTCGAGTTTCAGCGCCCCCGATAGTTGGGCGCCTCGGTGGTCATCTGCACATCGTGCGGGTGCGATTCCTTGAGACCAGCGGCAGTGATCCGCACGAACCGACCCTTGGCCTGTAGCTCTGGGATGGTCCGGGCCCCCACATAGAACATCGACTGATGCAAGCCGCCGATCAGCTGGTGCGAGACCGCGGAGACGGGGCCGCGATAGGCCACCTGGCCCTCGATGCCCTCGGGGACGATCTTGTCGTCGGTCTCGACATCGGCCTGGAAATAGCGGTCCTTGGAGTATGACGTGCGGCCCCTCGAACTCATGGCCCCGATCGAGCCCATCCCGCGGTAGGCCTTGAACTGCTTGCCGTTGACATAGACGGTTTCCCCCGGCGTCTCCTCGCAGCCGGCAAAGAGTGAACCGATCATCACGCTGTCCGCACCGGACACGATGGCCTTGGCGATATCGCCGGAGTACTGCAGACCGCCGTCGCCGATCACCGGGACACCGGCCGGGCGGCAGGCCTGCGCGGCCTCATAGATGGCGGTGACTTGCGGGACCCCGACGCCGGCCACGATCCGGGTGGTGCAAATCGACCCGGGCCCGACCCCGACCTTCACGGCGTCGATGCCCGCCTCGACGAGCGCTTGGGCCGCGGCCCGGGTGGCGATATTGCCGCCGATGAGCTGCACGTGCGCCGTGGCCGGGTCGGCCTTGAGCCGACGGACCATGTCGAGCAAGAGGCGAGCGTGGCCGTGCGCGGTGTCCACCACGAGGATGTCCACGCCTGCCTCGACCAGGGTGGCGGCTCGCTCCCAGGCGTCACCGAAGAAGCCGACCGCCGCCGCCACGAGCAGGCGGCCATCACCGTCCTTGCTCGCGTTGGGGAACTGCTCGGATTTCACGAAGTCCTTGACCGTGATCAGGCCGGCGAGCCGGCCTTCGGGGTCGACGATGGGCAGCCGCTCCCGCTTGTTCTGTCGCAAGAGGGCGATGGCGTCCGCCCGCTCGATGCCCTCGGGGGCGGTGAACAGTGGCATCGGGGTCATCACGTCGGCGACCTTGGTGCTGGCCCATTCGGCCACGGGGGTGAAGCGCAGATCCCGGTTGGTGATGATGCCCAGCAACTGGTTGTCCACCCCGACGACCGGTAGTCCGGAGACCCGGTACTGCCCGCAGACCGTGTCCAGGTCTTCCAAGGTGGCATCGGGGCCGATGGTGATGGGGTTGGAGATGATGCCCGTCTGGGTGCGCTTGACCAGGTCCACCTGATAGGCCTGATCGGCGATCGATAGATTGCGATGCAACACTCCCAGGCCGCCCTGGCGGGCCATGGCGATGGCCATGCGCGCCTCGGTGACGGTGTCCATGGCGGCCGAGATCAACGGCACCTTGAGTGAAATTTCCCGCGTCAGGCGCGTCGTGGTGTCGACCTCGCTGGGGATGACATCGGACTCGCCGGGAAGCAACAACACGTCGTCGTAGGTCAGGCCGAGGGCCCCGAACGGCCCCTCCTGCCCGGTCGGGAAGTCAAGGGCACCGCGTGTCATTCCCCAACGTTACAGGTCTCCGCACGCGCCCCACGCCAGCTGTTCTCTTGACCAATCCTTTGAGGAATCCTTACTCACGGCTTGCCCAACGACCCAGGGACCCGTCATACCGTCCCCAGTGAGCGTCGTCGGGGTATCGCTGTTGGCATCGCTATGGGCGACCCGGCGCTGACGAGAGGGGCCTACGCATGCCGGACTGGATGACTGCTCCATCCCCCGTTGCCGCCGACTGGGATTGGCAACACCGGGGGTCCTGCCGCCGCCTGAGCCCAGAGGCGTTCTTCCACCCCGAAGGCGAGCGCGGCTCGGCCCGCCGACTGCGCGACCTGGCAGCCAAAGAGGTCTGTGAGACCTGCCCGGTGCTCACTCAATGCCGCACCCACGCCCTGCGTGCCCGGGAGCCGTATGGCGTCTGGGGTGGGATGAGCGAGGACGAACGGGCCGCCTTCTATGAGGAACAGGGACTGCCGATTCGCCGGGCCAGCTGAGCCAGCCGCGGCTTCACCGGTCGCGGCTCCAACTGCGCGTGCGTGAACGCCACTCGCGCCGCAGGGCCTCGCGCCAGGGCGGCACGATCGAACCCTGCGCCGCCAGGACTCGCCGGGCACGGGCGCGAGCCCGGTACATTCCCACGATGCCCACGGCATACAGCGGGATCTGCACGGCCATCGCCAGCCGGAAGTCGGCCAGCGAGTAGGTCGAGTCGTCGGCGGCGGCGTCGAGGATCAGCCCGATGAGCTGGGTGGCGATGACGCACGCGGTGAAGCCGCCGAGGTTGACCACGGCATTCGCGGCGCCGAGCCGGTGCGCCGGGTTGAAGGTTCGGGCGAAGTCGAAGCCGATGGCCGAACCGGGACCGCCGACGGCCAGACCTGCGCACAACAGCACCAACAGCCATAGCGGCGCCGGACCCGGCCAGAGCAGGACGCTCACCCACGGCACCAGGCCGGCCGCCACCATCGCCAGCACGAGGTTGCTGCGCCGCAGCGGATGCCGCTGGACCAGGATTCCGAGCACCGGACCGACGACGGCGCCGACGACCGCCAGCAGCCCGATGAGCAGGCTGGCCGTGGGGCCTGGCACCCCCTCGGCCTGGGTGAGGTATGGATAGCCCCACATCATCCCGAAGACCATCGGGGCGAAGCTGGTGGTCCAGTGGGTCCACATGCCCAGCCGGGTTCCCGGGTGCCGGAAGGCGGCACGGACATGGGCGCGCGCGCCCTGAGTGGGGCGCGGCGGCGGGGGCACCCCGGGGGGCCGGTCCCGCAACACGGCCCACGTTCCGGCGGCCGCCGCCAGCGCCACCACCGAGATCGAGACGAACGCGACCCGCCAGCCGCGGGACGCGAGCAGCCAGGCGAAGGGCAGCGCGCTGACGATCTGCCCGGCCTGCCCGGACAATCCCACGAGTTGGGTGATGATCGGCACCCGACGCGGCGGGAACCAGGAGGGCAGCAGGCGGATGACGCTGGAGAAGACGAAGGCGTCGCCGGCACCCAGAATCATTCGGCCGACGATGGCAACCGGCACGGAGTCGGCGAGGGCCATGACGAACTGCCCGACGCCCATGGTCGCCAGGCCGATCGTGACCATGGTGCGGGAGCCGAAGCGATCGAGCAAAACCCCGGCCGGGATCTGCATCGCCGTGTAGACGAGCAGTTGCAGCACGACGAAAGTGGCGATGATGCTGGCCCGCGAGTTGAAGTGCTCCACGGCGGTGAGTCCGGCAACCCCGAGCGAGGTGCGGCCCAAAACGGCTGTCCCGTATGCCGCCACACCCAGGCCGAAGACCAGCCACGCCCGCCGACCACCGAGGCCCGGGTTGCTCGTGAGCGGCGCAGTCACGCCCGCTAGTCTCGCCCATCCCGGAACCCGAACGGCGCGCCCACCGCCAGGCGGGAACGCGCTGGCCCGGCCCCATCGTTGAGGTCCATATGTTCCGGACCTGGCCCGCGCTGCTCGTGCTGTCAGCGACGGCGGTGAGTATGACGGCATGCGGCAGCCCACCGGCCGGCAGCCCGGGTCCGCGTCCCGATGCGGAGAGCGAGACACTCGTGAGCCGCGAGGACTTCGCGGTGCCGACCCCTGCCCGGCCGCTCGAGACGGCATACAGCGGGCGCATTGAAGCCGGCGCCGAGGCGGGGTGCTGGCTGTTGCGCACCGCCGACGAACGTACTTACGTCCTGGTCGGGGAGATCGCCACCGTGCGGGCTGGCGACGAGGTCACGCTGCGCGCGCGCCTGGATCCCGAGCGGGTCACGTCCTGCAATGCCGGCCCGGTGCTGGTGGTCTCCGGCGTCGATCACCCGTAGGTCAGCGGCCACGGGAACAGGGCCCGCACCTGTCTCTTATACACATCTGACGCTGCCGACGAATAGAGAGGTGTAGATCTCGGTGGTCGCCGTATCA